>DASUSL010000186.1:0-13322 GCA_036375135.1 Thermoanaerobaculia bacterium
TGTGCGGGCGTCTCGCCCGCACAGTGGCGGCGGGACGCCGCCACAGACAGCCGGCGAGGAGGCCGGCGGTCCACAAGCCATGCGGTCCGCCTTCAACTCGCCGACAGTCCCACGCCCGGCTCCACGCGCGTGTTCCCGTTGCAGTGCACCGCGTAGAGGAGCCCCATCGGGTTCTTCCGCTGCTCGAGGAAGCGCTGCCGCAGCGTGAGCATCACGTCGCCCAGCTCCTTCCCGCCGAGGAACTCGGTGAAGAACTCCTGTGCCCAGGCGGCGGCGAAGATCGCGGGGGTGTCGCATTCGGTGCCGATCACGCCGCGCGCGCCCTGCTGCGTGAGCTGCGGGACGAAGCCGTCGTAGAAGAGAGGCGAGAGCTCGGCGGACTGGCAGGCGTTGATGAAGACCAGCGGCGCGCTGCGGAACGGCGTGTCGGGATCCGAAGCGTTGCGCAGCGTCTTCAGCGTCAGCGGCTTCGTTCCCTCGAACTGCAGCTCCGAGTTGCCGACGCCTTCGTTCAGCGCGTTCGACTTCGCGTGGCAGTAGAGGTACACGAGCTGGTCGGGGAGGTCAGGGTCGGTCAGGGCGTTCTTCACCGCCTTCACCGTGTCGCGCACCTCGATCCGCACCTTGCCGCTCTCTCCCAGCGACTCGAAGAACGCGAGCTGGTCGGCGACGTACGTCGCCTCCATCTCCTCGTCGATGCCGCGGTTCACGTTCACGCCGATGCGCAGGTTCGCGTCGTGGCGGATCTCCGCCTGGCGCACGTTCCATCCCGTCTCCAGGGCGATGTGCTCGATGCGGTGGGAGAAGCCGAGGAAGCGGCGCGCGTCGATTGGCTCCAGCTTGCGCGCGGCGTAGAGGAGCTGCCACGGAATGGCGAAGCGCCTGGTCACCACCTGGATGTCGCGCGGCGTGGCGGCATCGAGCCCGGCCAGCACCGCGCCGATCTTCTTCATCCCCTCGTCCGCGCCCGGCCCGTGGAAGATGGTCCTGAAGACGAAGAAGCTCTCCTCGGCCAGCTTCTCCAGCGTGGCATCGCGAATGGCCGGCGCGACGTCGATCGCCTCCGTGTACGCCACCTTGTGCGCCGCGTCGTCGAACGTCTCGTCGATGATCGTCTTCAGCGACTTGCGCAGGTCGGCGATGAGGCTGTCGAGCTGCTCGGGCGTCATCTCCGTCGTGCCCGAGATCGGACCTTCCTTTCCGCCGAGGGTCATGCGCAGGCCGCCGGTCGGGGTCTGCTCCACGACGATGGCCAGGTCGCGCGGCCGGATGGTCTCGTCCGGCGTGAACTTGCGCCCCGCCGACGTCACCTCGGCCATCGCAGTGCCGGGCACGCCGACGTTCGTGGCGATGGCGATCTGCTGCACGAAGTTGCCGTCCTTGAGCACCGTGGCGTGGAGGACGCAGCGCCCTTCGTGTTGCGGCGTCACGCCGAAGCGCGCCCGCCCGCGCGACTTGCCGTCGCGCTTCACGGTCAGCTCCTGCGACGGCTCGTCGATCGCAAAGTCGTCGCTGGTGAGCTGGATGGTCAGCTTCACGTCCGCCTCGCCTTCCTCGAAGACGATGGTCGTCGGGACGGACACCGAGGCGTTCGGATCGGGCTCGCCGGTGTAGAAGGCGAGGACGTAGGCAGTGTTCTCGACGAGCGGCTGGCGATCGTCGTGATTCTCGAACTCCGCGTTGAACGCCGTCTCCACCGTTTGCGCGGGAGGCGGTGCTTCGGGCTCGGGAGCGGCGGCAGGGAAGTGCGTGACGCGGCCCCTCGACGGAGCGGCTGCCATCGTCTCGTATCCGCACGCCGCGGGGTGCGTGTCCGGCAGCACGACGGACAACCCCTCGCCGGTATCGAACACCGCCGGCTCCGTGACATCGTCGTCGGGAGGTCCGGTCACGCCGCGCGGCGGCGAGCCGAAATCGCGCGCGATGTCGCGCCAGACTCCGCGCAGCTCCCTCACGCGGCGCAGTTCGACGATCGAGTAGCGATCGCCGTCCAGGCGGACCACGACGAACTCGAAGCGGGCTCGCACGCCGTCGTCGACGGCATCGTCCGCGTCGACGAACAGGACGGCCGCCTCGTCGACGAAGATCATTGCGCCTCCGCCTCCAGCTCCGTCGCCTGCGCGGCCACGTTCGCGGCCAGCGCCTCCATCGACTCCTGAAACTCGGAGTGCTCGTCGTCCTTTGCGGCCAGCGTGCGCGGCGCGCCCTGGGAGGCGATGAGCAGCGCCACCTCGCGTCCGCTCTTCCCCTCCATCTCCTTCTGCTCCGCGGCGTCGCCGGCGGCCAGCGTCTTCGGACGCTGCGTCTTGTACCAGGCGTCGATCTTTTTGAACGTGGCCGTGTCGTCCGTGCGCGGCTCCGCCAGATCGAGCGCGTCCCACATCGGCCGCGCGGCGGCGTCGCGCCTCGTCAGCGGCTCGAGGCCCCAGCGGATCGCGGCCGAGCGGATGATGCTGGTGTGGTCGAAGAACTCCCGCGCGCCGGCGCGGAACACGCGCCGCTTCGACACCCACGGCGTCACCAGCAGCAGCGGCACGCGCGGCCCGAGCTGGTCGAACCGGAAGCCGTGCTTCTTGTCCGGGAAATTGTCAGGCGCCGGGATGAAGTCGCCGTGCGGCGGCGGCTCGTGATCGAAGAAGCCTCCGTGCTCGTCGGTGGTGATGACCAGCATCGTCTTCTTCCACAGCGCCTCGTTGCGGCGGATGGCCAGGTAGATCTGGGCGATGAAGAGCTGCCCCTTGGCGATGTCGTGCGGCGGATGATCGTCGTTCGCGCCGCCGAAGAAGTAGACCGGCTCGATGAACGAATACGGCGGCAGCCTGTCCGCCGCGCAGTCCTGCTCGAACTGCCGGATGCTGCGGAAGCGGCTCTTCTCGCCGTGCCGCGAGCGCACGAACTCTCCCGCGAGATGGCGGATGTTGATCGCGTTCGGCATCTGGTCGTTGTAGATCGCCCACTCCAGGCCGCGGTCGCGCAGCCGGCTGAAGATCGTCGGCAGGTTGTACAGCGGCAGCCCGTTCGAGAGCCGTCCCGTGGTCGTGGCCGCGGCGGCGAAGATGCGGTTCGGCCACGTCTCCGACGGCACGGGGCAGAACCACGTGTCCGAGAGCGCGTACTCGTCCGCGAGCCAGTAGTGGATCGGGACGGTGTTCTCGGTCTGGTAGTACATGATCTCCGGGCCGTACTTTTTCTGCTTGGCCGGCGCGGCGAACTTCAGCGCGTAGTTCTGCACGAAGCCCTGCATCGTGGCCTTGCCGTCGCGCATGGCCAGCTGCTTCATGACGTCTGCGAAGTCGTGGCCGGCGTCGGTGATGAACTTCTCGGCCGTCACCGCCCTGATCTTCTTGGCCACGCCGAGGGCGTCGGGATTGCTCATCCCGTCGGCCAGCCCGTTGACGTCCTTGCGCCCCTTCGAGAGCGAGAGGTCGCCGAGCATGTGGTCGAACGAGCGGTTCTCCAGCATCAGCACGACGATGTGATCGATGTCTTCCATGCCCATCAGCGACGTCCCTCGAAATACGCCTGAATGCGGGGCCACGTGAACTCCGCGACCTTGCGGCCGAGGAGGAGCCCCTCGGTGTTGTCGGCCTGAATGTGATAGCCGCCCATGACGCGGGAGATGCCGGCCATCTCCGCGGTGGCCGTGAAGGTCGGCAGCGGCAGCTCCACCTCGCTCTTCGCGCACTCGGCCTCCGGCTCGGTGAGGATGCCGGGATGGCGGCGCTCCACGAAGCCGAACGCGTCGCTGCCGGTGAAGAGCTCCAGCGTCTTCGCGCACGCCGCGCTGACCGTGCTGTGTCCCGAGACGTAGCCGGGGAACGGCGGCGTGATGAAGGTGTCGGGCGAGTACGGATGCCATTTCGACGAGGCGATCTTCTGCACGCCCTTGTTCGGCCCGCACCATCCCTCGAGCTCCGCGTCGGCGTAGTACTGGCGCACCAGCGTCCAGGGGCGCGAGGTGTCGTAGTAGCGCTTCGCCTCCCACGCCGCGATGAACGCGTCCATGGCCACGTTGGAGACGGCGAAGAAGAGCTTCACGTCCTGATCGAGCGTGTGCCGGTCGCGGCGCGAGACGTCCTGCGCGAAGCGGAGCCAGTGGCCCGACTGGCCGGTGGAGCGGGGACCGTCGCGCATGAACTCGACGATCGCCTTCTGCTCGTTCGTCAGCGTGGCGTTGAAGCGCACCACTTCGTCCACTTCTTTCTTGAGCTGCTCGGAGTCGAACTTCGGCGGTGCCGGCGGCCGGAACTGATCGCCGCGGTCGAGCGCGAACGGCTTCACGCGGTACCAGTGCGGCGTGAGGAAGCCGGGATGGAAGGTGCCGCCCTTGCCGTCGGCGAAGGGGAGCGGCTGCCAGCGATCGGGGTCGTGCACCTTCTCCGGCTTGTTCATCGGCGCGTAGAAGGTGTAGTCGGAGTACGGCTTGCCGTTCGAGCCGGTCTCGTCGCCGAGCTGGTTCGCGCCGTCGTGATGGCGGTAGTCGATGACCGCCTGCGCGGCCACGTTGCCGACGCCCTGCGGCTTCGTCACGTCCCTCGTGTCGTCGTTCGGATCGAGCCCCTGCGCGCGCATCTGCTGCGCGAGCCATTCGCGGTCGGCGGAGTAGACGTCGGCCAGCGCGCGGTAGGTGGCGTAGGCGATGGCGATCTCTTTGTTCTTCTGCGTGCGCTCGGGCGGCGGGCGGCGCAGTGTGTCGCCGAGGCGGGAGCCGAGGGCCCGGTCGTCATAGGCGGCCCAGGCGTCGTACATCGCGGTGAGGGCGATGGCCATCTGCCGCGACAGGATGGTCGGACGCGCGCCGACGCGGTCGACCTCGCGCGCCGCCGTCTCCAGGACGATGTCCAGCCATCGATACGCGGCGGTGGGCTGGAAGGAGGAGTCGGGCTTCGCATGCACGAGCGGCCGCTGCGCGCGCACCAGAAAGAAGACACACGTAACGCACAGGAGGAGACGTTGCGCAGATTTGGACATGACGCGGAAAAGGTACCGCCGCGGGGCGTGACACGCAAGGAGTGCTGAGTGCTGGGTGCTGGGTGCTGAGTCCTGCGCGCGGCCACTCAGCACTCAGCACCCAGCACTCAGCACTGATACTCTCCCGCGCGCCTTGCCACTCCTGGTCTACACCGCCACCGCGCTGCTGATTCTCTGGCTCGCGCACCGCTTCATCGTCCCGCTCTCGCGCGGCGCCGCGGCGTTTCTCTTCTTCCTTCCTTTTCTTTTCGTGGGGCATGCGCTGATCGCGAACCGCGTCTTCGCGCCGATCGACAAGATCTACATGGACGTGCCGCTGTCGGTGGTGAAGGAGCGCTACGGGATCGGGGAGCCGCACAACCCCGCGACGGCCGACATCTTCTCGCAGATGATCCCGTGGCGGCACGCGGTGCGGGAGTCGGTCCTGCGCGGCGAGTGGCCGCTCTGGAATCCGTACATCCTCTCCGGCGACATCCTGGCCGCGGCGGCGCAGCCGGCGGTCTACAGCCCCTTCACCTGGCTGGCGCTGCTGATGCCGGCGCCGCTCAGCTTCACCTTCACCGCGGCCATCACCTTTCTCATCGCCGCGCTGGGCGCGTTCCTCCTGGCCCGCGACCTCGGCTGCCGCGAGCGCGCGGCCAGCGTCGCCGCGGCCGGCTTCATGTGCGCCTGCGGCACGACGCTCTACATCCTCTGGCCCCTCGGCCTTTCCTGGGCGCTCTTCCCGCTCGTACTCCTCGGCGCGCGCAGAGTGGTGGACGCGCCGTCCGTGCAGTCGTGGGCGCTGCTGACCACCGCGTTCGTGCTGCTCCTCAACGCCGGCCATCCGGAGTCGGTCCTGCACATCGTCGTCCTCGGCGCGGCCTACGGCTTCGTCGAATGGCTCGCGCATCGCAGCCTGCGCGCGATCGGCGTCGCGTTCGCCGCGGGCATCGTCTCGCTGCTCGTCTGCGCGATTTTTCTCCTGCCGTATTTCGAGGCGCTGCCGCAGACCGGCGAGTACTTTTTCCGCCAGCTCTGGAAGGGGAGCGATCGCTCGGCGAAGACGACGCAGGTGCTGCTCACGCTGGCCACCGACGCCTTCCCCGATCTCCATCTGCGCAAGTGGACGAAGCCCGACATCGGCGGCCTGGCCGGCGAGACCGCGGCCGTGGGGAGCATCATCCTGGCGCTGGCCATCTACGCCGCCTGGCGCGTCCGCTCGCGCACGACCTGGTTCTTCACCATCGCCACGCTGATCGCGCTGGCCGCGCACGCGGGATGGAAGCCGGTGGCGCGCGTGATCCACGCGCTGCCCGGCTTCGACATCACCCTCAACGACCGCCTCGCCTTCGGCGTGTCGTGCATGCTGGCCATCCTCGCCGCGATCGGCGTCGAGCATCTGCAGCGGCGCTCCGCGGCGATCACGATGGCGATCGTGCTCGCGTTCCTCTCCTTCGGTTCATGGTGGATCGCGCGCACGTATGTGATCGAGCGCGGCCCGCGCGACTGGGGCGAGCACACGACGCTCGCGGAACTGCTGTTCCTCGGCATCGCGCTGCTCGCGCTGTCCTGGTGGAAGACAGGCAATCCTGCCTGTCCGGACAGGCAGGATTGCCTGTCCTCCACCAGGCTGCCGTTCGTGTTGCTCGCGTGTCTGATCGCGCAGCGGGGCATCTCCGAGTACAACGTACACGCGTCGTTTCCGCAAAAGGCCGCGTATCCGGAGATGCAGCTTTTCGCGCCGTTGAAGAACATCCGCGAGCCGTTCCGCGTCACCGGCACGCACTGGGCGTTGCTCCCCGCCACGAACGCGCTGTACGGACTCGAAGACGTCCGCGGCTACGAGGCCATGACCTTCCATCCGTACGTGAAGACGTGGGAGCTGTGGAGCACGCACCAGCCGGTCTTCTTCAACCGCACCGACGATCTCTCGAAGCCGTTCCTCTCGATGATGAACGTCCGCTTCGCCTTCACCCGCGAAGACGCGCCGGTGCCGCCCGGCTGGCGCGAAGTGGCCCGCGAAGGGGCGGCCGTGCTGCTCGAAAACGAGCGCGTCCTGCCGCGCGCCTTCGTCCCGCGCCACGTGAGCATCGGCCTGCAGAGCGAGGTGGCCGTCGATCAGATGGCCGGCGTCACGGATTTCCACGAGCGCGCGTGGATCACCGCGGACGTCGTCCCGTACGAGCGCAACAACGGACCGGGCACCGTGACGCAACGCGGCAACACGCTCCAGGCGGACATGCAGGGCGACGGCTGGATCGTCGTCACGAACAGCGCCTGGCAGGGATGGCGCGCCTACGTCGACGGCAAACGCGTGAAGCTCCAGCGCGCCAACGTGGCCTTCCTCGGCATCCACGTGCCGGCGGGGCAACACACCATCCGGCTGGTCTATCTCCCCGAGTCGTTCGTGACGGGCCGCGCGATCAGCGCGATCACGCTCATCGCCATCGCGCTCTTCCATGTGGCGCGGGCTTCAGCCCGCCGGTCCCGCCGTTCAGCCCGCCGGAGACGCCGGTCGGGCTGAAGCCCGACCCACATTTTCAGGCTGTGGCGCCGCCGCAGGAGCTCCCCGCGCCCGCGGTACAGCCGAAGCAGTGCCGCCGCGTGACCACGCGCCGCGCCTGCCAGCGCGCGAAGTCGAAGTCGTGCACCGTCATCGGCGAGTCCGGCAGGGCGTCGAGATCGAGCATCTGGTTGAAGTCGCAGTCGAACAGCCGCCCGTCCCACGAGATCGAGATCGTGTTGCGGCACATCAGTCCCGCGACCGTGGTCGGATTGAAGCCCGACGTCAGCCGCTCCATGTACGACTCGAGGTTGCCCGACTCCACGAGCCATTCCAGGAAGCGCGAGATGGGCATGTTGTTCAGCGCCAGAAGGCGGTCGAAGGTGATGCCGAAGTCGCGCTGGAGCGCCGTGTGCCACTCCTTCTCGATCGACCCCTGCGACGGTGCCAGGAACGCGCCGGCGGGATTCATCATCAGCGACAGCGTGCGCCGCGGATCGCCCTTGCCGTAGCCCGCAGCGTTCAGCAGCCGCAGCGCCTCGATCGACTTGTCGAACGCGCCGTCGCCGCGCTGCGCGTCGGTGTTGCGCCTGCGGTAGTGGGGGAGCGAGGCCACGATCTCCACGCCGCGCTCGCCGAGCCACTCCGCCAGTCCCTCGTTGCGCTGCATCAGCAGCACCGAGAGATTGCAGCGGTCGATGACGTGCCTGCCGCGCTTCACCGCTTCTTCGACGACGTACCTGAAGTGCGGATGGATCTCCGGCGCGCCGCCGGTCAGGTCGACGGTGTGCGCGTTCGTCCGGTCGAGTGCCTCGAGACAGGCCTCGATGGTCTCGCGCGACATCATCGAGTCGGTGCGGTCGGGACCGGCGTCGACATGGCAATGCCGGCAGGTCATGTTGCAGAGCTTGCCGAGGTTGATCTGGAAGATCTCGAGGGCGGCGGGGGTGAGGGAGCTCCAGCCGGCGCGCGCGAGCGCCGCGTCGAAGTCGGCGTCGCCCGGTACCTCGTCGAGGAGCGCGAGCTGCCGCTCCGGATGCGCCAGCGGCACGCGCCGCGACAGGAGCGATTCGGTCACATCCCCGCCTTTTCCGCGTGTCCCTTCATCTGCATCCCGTGCACGAGCGACGCCCCTCCGCGGATGGCACACGCCACGTGCACGGCCTCGGTCATCTGCTCGAGGTCCGCCCCTTTCTGCAGCGACTCGGTGGTGTACGCGTCGATACAGTACGGGCACTGCACCGTGTGCGCGACCGCCAGCGCGATCAGCGCCTTCTCGCGCTCGGTGAGCGCGCCGGGGGCAAAGACCGCTCCGTAGTAGTCGAAGAATTTTTTCGCCAGTTCCGGCGCCCCCTCGGCGATGCTGCTGAAGGCTTTGAGATGGTCGGGTTGGTAGTAGTGCTCAGACATGAGCACATCCTACCCCCACGTCACGACGCGAAGCCCCTCGAAGCGCTTGAAGTCTTTGACGTTGAACGTGACCAGCGTGAGCCCGCGCGTCTGCGCCACGGCGGCGATCTGGCCGTCGGCGAACGGCGGCATCAGCCCCTGCGCGCCGAGGCGTGCCCGCTCGCGCGCGTGATACTCGGCGGCGTCCTGGCCGTAGTCGAGGATGGGGATCGTGTGCAGGATGACGTCGCGGAAGAACTCCTGGATCCGGTCCTTGCGCCGCGACTCCGGCATGCGCAGCACGCCGTACTGCAGTTCATGCCAGACGACCGTGGAGATGGCCACCTCCTCCTCGTGACGGCGGAGCCGCCGCATCACCGCGGGATTCGGCTCCGCCTTCACCGCTTCGGAAATGACGTTCGTGTCGAGGAGAAACCGCAGGCTCAAAGGTCGACGTCCCGTCCCGGGTCGGGATCCCGCAACCCGGCGAAGACGTCGTCCGATTCGACGGCGAATTCCTCCAGGTCGTACTTGCGCGTGAACTCGTCGTATGCCTCGGAAAACGTCTGCGGCCTCCCCGCGGCGAGCCGGTCATAGGTGCTGCACGAGATGATCATCGCGACCGGCTCTCCATGTCGCGTCAGCTCGATCGCTTCACCCGCCTCCGCGTCACGGATGAGCTGGGGGAGGTTGCTGCGTGCGTCGGCAATGGATTTCTTCTTTTTCGTAGCCGCCTCCTTCATGTACATTAAGATGTACATAATAGCAGGAGTTAGAATTCCCGCGCAATGACGACGCGCAGACTGGCCGGTCTCCTCACCCTTCTCCTCCTCCTCGCCACCACCCTCACCGCCGCCACCTTCGACGCCGCGCAGTTCAAGGCGCTCAAGTGGCGCGACATCGGTCCCTATCGCGGCGGGCGCAGCGCCGCGGTGGAAGGGATCCCGTCGCAGCCGAACGTCTACTACTTCGGCTCCGTGGGCGGCGGTGTGTGGAAGACCACCAACGGCGGCGAGACCTGGCAGCCGGTCAGTGACGGCTTCTTCGGCGGCTCCATCGGCGCGGTCGCCGTCTCGGAGTGGGACCCGAACGTGGTCTACGTCGGCACGGGCGAGAAGACCGTGCGCGGCAACGTCTCGCACGGCGACGGCATGTGGAAGTCGACCGACGCCGGCAAGAGCTGGACGCACATCGGCCTGAAGGACTCGCGGCACATCCCGCGCGTGCGCATCCATCCGCGCAATCCCGACCTCGTCTACGCCGCGGTCCTCGGACATCTCTTCGGACCGAGCCAGGAGCGCGGCGTCTACCGTTCCAGCAACGGCGGCCGGACGTGGGAGCGCATCCTCTTCGCCAACGAAAACGCCGGCGCCATCGACCTGGTCATCGACCCGACCAACCCGCGCGTGCTCTACGCCTCCACCTGGCGCGTGCGGCGCACGCCGTACTCGCTCGAGAGCGGCGGCGAAGGCTCCGCGCTCTGGAAGTCGACCGACGGCGGCGACACCTGGAAGAACATCAGCCGCAACAAAGGGCTGCCGAAGAAGACGCTGGGCATCATCGGCGTCAGCGTCTCCCGCTCGAACGCGCAGAACGTCTACGCCATCCTCGAGGCCGACGACGGTGGCGTGTTCCGCTCGCGCGACGGCGGAGAGACGTGGGAGAAGACCAGCGACTCGCGCGACCTGCGCCAGCGCGCCTGGTACTACACGCGCATCAACGCCGACCCGCAGGACGAGGACACGGTCTACGTCCTCAACGTCCGCTTCCACAAATCGAAAGACGGCGGCAAGACCTTCAGCGCCATCCCCACGCCGCACGGCGACAACCACGACCTCTGGATCGATCCGAACGATTCATTGCGCATGATCGAGGCGAACGACGGCGGCGCGAACGTCAGCAACGACGGCGGCCGGAGCTGGACCGGCCAGGACAACCAGCCCACCGCGCAGTTCTACCGCGTCTCGACCGACAACGCCTTCCCCTACCGCCTCCTCGGTGCGCAGCAGGACAACAGCGCCGTGCGCATCCGCCATCGCTCGACCAGCGGCGGCGGCGTCGGCTTCCGCGACTGGGAAGAGACGGCCGGCGGCGAGAGCGGCCACATCGTCGCCAGGCCCGACGATCCGGAGATCGTCTACGGCGGCTCGTACGGCGGCTATCTGACGATGGTCAATCACCGCACGGAGGAGTTCCGCGACGTGAACCCGTGGCCGAACAACCCGATGGGGCACGGCGCGGAAGGGGCGGCCGAGCGCTTCCAGTGGAACTTCCCGCTGCTCTTCTCGCCGCACGACGCGAACACGCTCTACTCCGCGTCGCAGCATCTCTGGACCTCGACCAACGGCGGCGCGAGCTGGCAGCGCATCAGCCACGATCTCACCCGCAACGACAAGAGCAAGATGGGTCCCTCGGGAGGCCCGATCACGAAGGACAACACCTCCGTCGAGTACTACGGAACGATCTTCGCCGTGGCCGAGTCGCCGCACGAGCGCGGCGTGATCTGGACCGGCTCCGACGACGGCCTCGTGCACCTCACGCGCGACGGCGGGAAGACGTGGACCAACGTCACGCCGAAAGGCGCGCCGCAATGGATCATGTGGAACTCGATCGACGTCAGCCCGTTCGACAAGGGGACCATGTACCTCGCCGGCACGAGCTACAAGTCGGACGACTTCCGCCCGTACCTCTACCGCACCGCCGACTACGGCGCGACGTGGACCAGGATCACGAATGGCATCGCCAGTGACCATTTCACGCGTGTCGTGCGCAGCGACAAGCGCCGCAAGGGGCTGCTCTTCGCCGGCACCGAGCGCGGGATGTACGTCTCGTTCGACGACGGCGCGGCATGGCAGTCGCTGCAACTGAACCTCCCCATCGTGCCGATCACCGACCTGGCCGTGCGCGACGACGATCTCATCGCCGCGACGCAGGGACGCTCGTTCTGGATCCTCGACGACCTGACGCCGCTGCAGCAGATCGACGCGAACGTGACGAAGAAGACCGCTCATCTCTTCGCGCCGCGCGCGACCTGGCGCACCGGCGGCTTCGTCTCCACGCGCGCCCAGAATCAGGGGACCAATCTGCAGAGCGGCGTACTGGTCAACTACTGGATCAATCCGTCCGTGAAGAGCGGCACGAAGGTGAAGCTGGCCTTCCTCGACGCCGACGGCGCCGTCATCCGCGAGCTGGAAGGGGAGGTCAAGCCGCCCGCGCCGCCCGTCGAGGCCACCGAGCAGAAGGACCCGCCCGCACAGCCCGAGAAGAAGATCGACGTGAAGAGCGAGGGTGGCGAGCAGGAGGCCAAATCGGCCGAGCAGGAAGAGAAGGACCCGAAGGCGGAGAAAGAGAAGGAGCTCAACAAGCTTCCCGACTCCGTGACCGGCTTCAATCGCTACGCCTGGAACCTGCGCTACCCCGAGGCGAAAAAGTTCGAGGGGCTGGTGCTGTGGGGCGGCGGGACGGACGGGCCGCGCGTGCCGCCGGGCGCGTACTCCGCGCGACTGACCGTCGGCGAGGAGACGACCACGGTGCCGGTGCAACTGAAGCAGGACCCGCGCACCTCCGCGACGCAGGCCGACCTCGAGGCGCAGTTCCGCTTCCTCCTCGACGCCAACCGCAAGCTCAGCGAGATCCACACGCAGATCGAGCGCGTGCGCGAAGTGCGCACGCAGCTCAAGGACCTGCGCACGCGCGTCGGCAAGGAGGAAAGCGGTAAGCCGATCGTCGAGGCGGCGAAGGCGCTCGACAAGAAGATGACCGAGGTCGAAGAGGCGCTGTATCAGACGAAGAACCGCAGCTCGCAGGACCCGCTCAACTTCCCGATCCGTCTCAACGACAAGCTGGCCTCGGTCGCCGAGTCTGCGTCCGCCGGAGACTTTGCGCCGACCGCGCAGCAGCGCGCCGTGTACGCGGAGCTGGTGACGCAGATCGACGCGGAGCTGGCGAAGCTGAAGGCGGTGTGGGACACGGACCTGCCGGCGCTGAACGCACTGGTGAAGTCGTCGGAGATCGCGGCGGTGAAATGAGACTCGGCCTCTGCGGCTGGACGATCGGCGTCAACAGGTACTTCGAGCTCTTCGACACGCTCGAAGTGCAGCAGACGTTCTACGAGCCGCCATCGCGCGTGACGATGGACCGCTGGCGCGAGCAGGCGCCGGCGGGCTTCGTCTTCACCATCAAGGCGTGGCAGGTGATCACGCACCGCTCCACGAGCACCACCTATCGCCGCCTGCGCAGCGACATCAATCGCGACGAGGCGGGCGCGTTCCGCGTCAACGACACCGTGCTCGCGGCCTGGCAGAAGACGCGCGAGTGCGCGCGCATCCTCCGCGCGAAGGCGATCCTCTTCCAGTGCCCGGCCAGCTTCAAGCCGACGGACGAGAACGTGGAGAACATGCGCCGCTTCTTCGGCGAGATCGAGCGGATGAAAGGCGTCGACTATCTGTGGGAGCCGCGCGGCGCGTGGCCCGACGAG
>DASUSL010000187.1:0-2686 GCA_036375135.1 Thermoanaerobaculia bacterium
CGCACGCTGACGTGGGACGGCAGCGCGTTCCACACCGCGTACGTCGATGCCGAGGGACGCGTCTGCACGGCCACGTTCACCAGTTCGATCGACGTGCGCCGCGACTGCCGCGTCATCGCCGGTGCGCGCGATCCCGCCGTCGGCGTGCTGCCGCGGCGGCAGTTCCTGGCGTGGGAAGTGGGCAGGCAGATCGTCACCGACAGCGGCATGGCCTCGATCGAGCCGGTCCCTCAGCTCGCGGCCGACACCACCATCGACGCCACCGGTCTGCTCGTCGCGTGGATCGAGAACGGCATCCAACTCGACGGTTTGCGTCACGACGGCACGCGCCGGCAGCGCTTCTTCATCCCCGACACGCGCGCGTCTCGCGTGAGCCTCGCGGAGGGGTTCATCCTCTGGCACGCGGCGGAGAACGTCTACGGCATGCGTCTCGACGCACACGGCGCGCCGCTGCATCCCATCCTGGACCTGGGGACGAGCGTGGACGCGCACGTCCTCCGCAACGGCGACGGCTGGATCGTGCTGCGTCTCGATCCGGCCAGCGAACCGCACTACGTCAAGACCACCACCATCTCCGCCGATGCCGTCGTCACCGGCGAGCACTTCGCCGGCACCGATCGCGGCAACGTGGCCTTCGCCGCGGCCGGCGACGGCTTCCTCGTGGTCACGCAGACCGCGCTGCAGCGCATCGACCGCCACGGCCTGCCGGTGGGCGCGCCGGTTCCGTTCGACGGAAACGCCATCGACCGCCGAATCGCCTGTTCCGCGCGCGAATGCCTGATCGTCGTGGGGATGCGCAGCATCGTCGTCGATCATCACGGGCGCACGCTGCGCGACTGGCAACCGCTGCGGCTCGACGCGCCGCTCGCCGACGTGAAGGCGCTCGACGGCGGCCCGCCGCGCATCTTCACCAACCCGCACGGCGCCGGAGGCGGCGTCGAAGTCCTCGGCCGGCGCACGTTCTACTTCTACACCCGCGACGGCCGCGTCTACCTCCGCGACGTGCCGCCGCGCACGCGCGCTGTGCGGCACTGACGTTCTGGACTGCGGCAGCAACGCTGCCGCAGTCCAGAACGCTGGCGAAACCCGTGCGTTCAGCTTAATCTCGCGCTCTCGATGACCGTGACTGGCTTCTTCACCGACTCGACCCTGTGCATCGGATGCAAGGCGTGCGAGGTGGCGTGCAAGGAGTGGAACGACGTGCCCGCCGACGGCTTCACCTTCTCCGGCAACTCGTACGACAACACGATGGGCCTCGGCCACTCGACCTGGCGGCACGTCAAGTTCGTCGAGCACGAGACCACCATCGGCGCCGGCGGCAACGCACCGCACGTCATCACCTGGCAGTTCTCGTCCGACGTCTGCAAGCACTGCGAAGTCGCGGGCTGCCTCGACGCCTGTCCGACCGGCTCGATCATCCGCACCGAGTTCGGCGGTGTCTACATCCAGCCCGACGTGTGCAACGGCTGCGGCTACTGCGTCGTCAGTTGTCCGTTCGGCGTCGTCGACCGCAGACCGACCGATGGCCGCGCGTTCAAGTGCACCTTCTGTTATGACCGGCAGAAGGAGGGACTGCAGCCCGCCTGCGCGAGCGCGTGTCCCACCGGCTCGATCCTCTTCGGCGATCTCGAGGAGATGCAGCGCGCCGCCGACGCACGCATCGAGAAATTGCACGCCGCGGGGATGACCGACGCGAAGCTCTGGAACCCAACCGACACGTCGGTGAAAGGCACGCACTCGATCTTCCTCGTGCGCGGCGACGAGCGTGAGTACAACCTGCCGCGCGCACCCGAGGTGCCGGCGACGGCGCTCGCGCCGGCGTGGCAGTCCGCGGCCGCGGCGGCGGGCGTCATGGCCCTCGCTGCGCTCTTCGCCTTCCGTCTCTCGAAATGAGCTACTACGACCAGCCGCTGCTCAAGCCTCCGGTGTGGACGTGGGAAGTGCCCACGTATTTTTTCATCGGCGGGGCGGCCGGCGCGGCCGCGGTGCTCGCCGCCGCGGCGCAGCTTTCGGGCGAAGACGAGTCGCTCGTGCGTGACGCACGATGGATCGCCGCCATCGGCGCCAACCTGTCCACGCCTCTGCTCATCGCCGACCTCGGACGGCCCGAGCGTTTCCTCAACATGCTCCGCGTCTTCAACCCGAAGTCGCCCATGTCCGTCGGCGCCTGGACGGTGGCTGTCTTCGGCACGACCAGCACCGCCGCCGTGCTCTCGCCTTTCGGCCGCAATGTCTTCGCCGCCTTCTCCGCCCTCAGCGGCCTGGTGATGTCCACCTACACCGGCGTCCTCCTCGGCGTGAGCGCCATCCCCGTCTGGAAGGAACACGCGCGCCTGCTGCCCGTGCACTTCGGAGCGTCCGCGTTGGGCGCGGCGTGCTCGATGCTCGAGCTCCGCGGCCACAAACAGCGCGCGCTCAACTCGCTCGCGCTGGGCGCGGCCATCTTCGAGACCGCCACTCCCGCCGAGAAGCACGCGCTCATGCGCACCGCCGCCGCCCTCTCCGGCCCCGTGCCCTTCGTCCTCCGCCTGATCGGCAAACGCAAAGCCGCCGCCGCGGCCACGATCCTCGGCTCGCTCCTCACAAGATTCGCGTGGGTCGAGGCAGGTTCCAGGAGTGCGGCGGCAAAGCCGCCGCTTTCTTAGCGGGCCGCGAAGAGCGCGCACTCTGCGTCGATGGCGCGCTT
>DASUSL010000188.1:0-3800 GCA_036375135.1 Thermoanaerobaculia bacterium
CATATGATGCGCGAAACCATGAGAGTGCTGCTGTTCCTTGCCGCGATGCTCGCGTGCGCCGACGCGTTCGCGCATCCCGGCTCCGCCATCGCGGTGGCCGGCGACGGGCGCGTCTACTTTGTCGACACCGGCGGCGGCGTCTTCTCGCTGCACGGCGGGCGGGTGGCGCGGCACGGGGGGCCGGCGTACCACTGGTTCGCGTTCGATCCGCAGGGACGGTTTCGGAACACGCGCTGGCCGCGCATTCCGGGCGGGACGATCACGGTGGCGGGGCCGGTGATTCTGTCGAGCGATCTGCCGGTGACGATCGGCACCGACGGCGTGTTCTACTACCCCGAGGGCGGCTCGCGCATCGTCGGCGTGCAGCCGAACGGAAAGACTTCGGTGCGCGCGACGCTGCCCGGCACGCTGCGCTGGATCAACGGACTGGCGGCGGGACCGAACGCGTCGCTGTACTACACGGAAGACGCGGCGGTGCGGAAGATCGACGCGCGCGGACGCGTGACCACCGTCGCGGAGCGCATCACCGTCCCGAACTGCACGACGATTCCGGGCAACACGAAGCCGTATCTGCGCGGACTGGCCGTCGCGAACGACGGCGCGGTCTACGTCGCCGCCTCGGGATGCGGCGCGCTGTTGAAGATCGATCCGCGCGGACGCGTGGCGCCGTACCTGCGCACGGCCTCGCCGTGGGCGGCCACCGACGTCGCGGTGAAAGACGGCGAGGTGTACGTGCTCGAATACTCGCATACGGCCTCCGAGGAGGACCGGACGCTGTGGCACCCGCGGGTGCGGAAGATCGGGCGCGACGGCAAAGTGACGAACCTCGGCGGCAGCAATCGACGATGACCGAGTGGCGCCGCTCGCAGCGCATCCTCCGCATCTTCACGGTGATGCCGCTGATCATCATCGCCGCGTTCTACGGCCGCGCGTGGGTGCCGGATCGCTGGAGCAACCTCTATATCCTCGCCGCGGCGGCGATCATCCTCGGCTTCGTCGTCGGCGTGCCGGTGCGCGAGCATCTGCGGGCAGAGCGGCGGAGCGGCCTCGTGCCGCGGCGGCCGGGCTTCTCCGGCAAACTGCAGGCCGCGGCGCAGAAGCTGCGCGAGCATGCGGACCTCATCGACGAAGAGGGGGACGAGGCGGGCGGCAATCCACTGCTCGAGTCGTACATCACGGAGCTGCGCCGCGTCGCGAAAGCGCAGGACAACCATGACCTCGCGCCGGGGCTGCGGCACTTCGACCGCGATGCGGCGCGTCTGCGCAAGACGGCGGCGGAGCTCGACGAATACGCGAATCGCGTGCGCATGAAGGGCGGCATCTTCCAGCTCGACCTCACGCAGCGCATCTCCGGCGTGGCCATCGTCATCGGCATGTTCGCGTGGGGGATGTGGCTGATGGTCACGACGTGGTCGCGGCCGAGCTGGACGTTCTTCGGCGGCGCGTTCCTCGTGGCGTTCGCGGTGCTGATCGGCGTGGGGCTGCTCAAGTCGCAGCAGGACGCCGACGCCACGCAGCGATAACGGTGGACGGTGGAGGACAGGCAATCCTGCCTGTCCGGGGCGCGCAGCCGAGGGACAGGCAGGATTGCCTGTCTTCCACTTTTATCGACGCCACTCGTCGATGAGGTTCGCGACCAGACCGGTCCATCCCGTCTGATGGGAGGCGCCGAGGCCTTCGCCGGTCTCGCCGTGGAAATACTCGTGGAACAGGATCAGGTCGCGCCAGTGCGGGTCGTGCGCGAAGAGCTCCGCCTTGCGCGAGCCGCGCGGGCCGTTCACGGGGCGGTAGCCGTCGGCGTCGGGGATGAAGATGCGGATCATGCGCTCCGCGAGCGTCGCGGCGACGCCGGTCAGGCTCACGCTGCGCGTCGGCAGCGGCGTGCTCGCGTGCGTGCGCGGACGGCGTCCCGCGCCGCCGCCGATCCCCTCCGTGGCGCGCGACCCTTCGGCGTTCCGCGCGTCGCTGACGTCGCAGTGCACGTCGTTCACGGTCACGCGGATCTCGTCGCCGAACGCCTTCTCCAGCTTGCGCAGCGTCTCGATCATCAGGAACGTCGTCGGGAACCAGACCGGCCCGCGCCAGTTGCTGTTGCCCCCTTTGAGAAAGCCCGCCGCTTCCGCCGGCTCGTAGCGCACCTCGGCGTCGCCGAAGGTGAACGGATTCCGCTCGTGAAACTTGCTCATGCTGCGCATGCCGTACGGCGAGAGGAACTCCTCGGGATCGACGACGCGCGCGAGGAGCTGCTGCAACTGCTCCTGATCGACGACCGCCAGCACGTGCGTGCGGTCGTGCTCGTGATCGACCGTCGTCACGCAGTGCTCCACGATGTCGCGGCGGAAGCGGAGGAACCACTCCATGTCGCGGCGGAAGCCGGGGAACGGCGCGATCCACTTCTCTTCCAGCCGCTCCACCGCGTACAGCGGAATGAGTCCGACCAGCGAGCGCACGCGGAACGGGACGATGGTGCCGTCGGGCCAGCGCAGCACGTCGTAGAAGAAGCCGTCGTTCTCGTCCCACAGCGTGCGGTTGCCGTGCAGCATCTTCATGGCCGCGCCGATGTAGACGTAGTGCTCGAAGAATTTCGTGGCCAGGCTCTCGTAGGTGGGATTGGTCTTCGCCAGCTCGAGGGCGATGCGCATCATCACCAGCGAGTACATCCCCATCCACCCCGTGCCGTCGCTCTGCTCGAGCACCGCGCCGCCGGGGAGCGGGCGGCTGCGGTCGTAGACGGCGATGTTGTCGAGCCCGAGGAAGCCGCCTTCGAAGACGTTGTTCCCCTCGCGGTCGACCTTGTTCACCCACCAGGTGAAGTTGAGCAGGAGCTTGTGGAAGCACTTCTCGAGGAAGGCCACGTCGCCCTTGCCGGCGCGGATGCGGTCCATGTTGTAGACGCGCCAGACCGCCCAGCAGAGCACGGGCGGATTGGAGTCGGAGAACTCCCATTCGTACGCGGGGATCTGGCCGCTGGGATGCTGGAACTGCTCGAAGAGCATGAGCCAGAGCTGCTCCTTCGCGAACTCGGCGTCGATGAGCGCGAAGGTGACGGCGTGAAAGGCGAGGTCCCACGCGGCGAACCACGGGTACTCCCATTTGTCCGGCATGGAGAGGACGCGCATGGAGTTGAGATGCCGCCAGCGGGAGTTGCGGCCGCGCAGGCGTGACTCGGGCGGCGGATGCGCGGGATCGTCGCCGTCGAGCCAGACGTCGACGTCGAAGAGGTAGCTCTGCTTCGTCCAGATCATGCCGGCGAAGGCCTGGCGCTGGATGTTGCGTTCTTCTCTCGTGGCGTTGGGTGGGTGGATGGATTCGTAGAACTCGTCGGCTTCTTGCTTGCGCTGCGAGAGGATCGCCTCGAGATGTGTGCTCAACGCAGGTTGGGCTTCAGCCCGACCGCCCCCGGGGGTGGTCGGGCTGAAGCCCAACCTACGTTCGCTGAGGCGCATCAGCATGGTCGCGCTTTCGCCCGGCTCCACCTCGTGGCGCTGCCAGGCGCACGCCTTCGTCCCGTGGTGCGAAGGGTTCGTGGCGGTGTGGTCGCCGTCGATGATGTGGCGATGAAATGCGTCCTTCGTGAACCTGCTGCGTGAGGGTGCACCCCACAGCCGCTCGGCGTTGGTCTCGTTGTCGGTGAAGAGAAACTTCGAGTCGCCGGCGACCTCCAGCACTCGTTTGCCGATCCGCGTCTCGTGCACGAGGCCTTCGAGCGGCGGCGCCTCGGTATCGTCGGCGATGAGACTCGTCCCGTCGTGATGGATGCGCGGCGCGGCGCCGCGACCCTGCCACGACCAGGTGTTGCG
>DASUSL010000189.1:0-2480 GCA_036375135.1 Thermoanaerobaculia bacterium
AAGACGTGGAAGGGTCGATCGCGTGGGCGCACGAGCTGGCGCGCGCCGGTGTGCTCTCCTCGGAAGAGGAGAGCGCACTCATCGGCGCGCTGGAAAACGTAGGGCAGGCTTCAGCCTGCCCCGGACAGGCTGAAGCCTGTCCTACGTTGAGCGGGGACCACGAAGACGTGCATTCGTACGTCGAGGCCTCGCTCCGCGCGCTCGTGGGACCGCTCGCCGGGAAGCTGCACACCGGCCGCTCGCGCAACGACCAGGTCGCGACCGACCTGAAGTTGTGGCTGAAGAAGGCGTGCGCCGATTTCGACGCACTCACTCGCGCCATGGCGCGCTCGCTCGCGACCAAGGCGGTCGAGCATGCATCGACGCCGATGCCCGGCTACACGCATCTCAAGCAGGCCGAGCCCGTGACGTTCGGACACTGGTGCCTCGCGTACGTGGAAATGCTGAAGCGCGATCTGTCGCGCATGGCGGATGCGTTGTCGCGTGGGGACGAATGCCCGCTCGGCAGCGCGGCGCTGGCCGGCACTCCCCTGCCGATCGATCGCGAGCGGCTCGCGAAGTCGCTGGGCTTCGCGCGTGCGACGAACAACTCACTCGACGCCGTCTCCGACCGCGATCTCGCGGCGGAGTATCTCTTCGTCTCGTCGATGACGCTGACGCACCTGTCGCGTCTCGCCGAGGATCTGATCTTTTTCACCTCCGATGAAGCGGGGTACGCCGAGCTGCCCGACGCGCTGGCCACCGGCTCCTCGCGCATGCCGCAGAAGAAGAACCCCGACGTGCTCGAGCTCACGCGCGGCTACGCCGCCCGTTCGCTCGGCGAGCTGACCGGCTTCCTCGCGCTGCTGAAAGGGCTGCCGCTCGCGTACAACAAGGACCTGCAACTCGACAAGGAGCCGCTGTTCCGCACGCGGACGCTGCTCGCCATTCTGCTGCCCGCGCTGACCGCGCTCATCGCCGGTCTGAAGATCAATCCGAAGATGAGCGAGGCCGCGTCGAGCCATCTCCTCCTCGCCACCGATGCCGCCGACGAGCTGGCGGCGCAAGGCGTTCCGTTCCGCGAGGCGCACGACATCGTCTCGCGCGGCGGCACGCATTCGCTGAACAGCGTGGAGCACGTCCTGGCCAAGAAGAATGTCCTCGGAGGCACCTCGCCCGAGAGAGTGCTGACGGCCGCGCAGGCCGCACTGGAGACCCTGTAAGCCGATGAAACTCCCGAAAGGCTTCGTCGCCTCCGGCGTGCGCGCCGGCATCCGCAAGAAGCGGCCCGACCTCGGGCTCATCGTCGCGCCGGACGGCGCGTCGGCGGCGGCCGTCTTCACGCAGAACAGGTTCCAGGCGGCGCCGGTCGTCCTGTCGCGCTCCGCGTTGAAGAAGAGCGGCGGCACGGTGAGGGCGGTGGTCGTCAACGCCGGCTGCGCGAACGCGGTCACCGGCAAGGAAGGCCTCGACGCCGCGAAGCGCGTGCGCACGCGCACCGCGGAGCTGCTGCGTTGCGCGGATGAGGAAGTGTTTCTCGCCAGCACCGGCGTGATCGGCGTCGTGCTGCCCGACAAGAAGGTGCGCGACTTCCTCCCCGACGCCATCAACCGCCTCTCCAACGGCGGCATCGACGCGTTCTCGCACGCCATCCTCACCACCGACGTCGGCCCGAAGGTCGCGCAGGTGACGTTCACCATCGGCGGCAAGCGCGGACGTCTCGTCGGTGTGGCCAAGGGCGCGGGGATGATCCACCCGAACATGGCCACGATGCTGGCCTTCGTCATGACCGACGCGGCGATCGCGCCGCCCGAGCTGCAGAAGATGCTCAGGACGAGCGTCGACCAGAGCTTCAACTCCATCTCCGTCGACGGTGACACGTCGACGAACGACACGGTGCTCGTGCTCTCCTCGGCGAAGCTCGGCAACTCGCCGAAGGACGACCTCTCCGACTTTCAGCGCGCGCTCGACACGCTCTGCCGCGAGCTGGCGTGGATGATCGTCCGCGACGGCGAGGGAGCGATCCGCGTCATGGAAGTGGAAGTGGCCGGCGCGAAGACGGACCGCGACGCGAAGCTGGCCGCGCACGCCATCGCCACTTCGCCGCTGGTGAAGACCGCGCTGCACGGCGGCGATCCGAACTGGGGACGCATCCTGGCCGCGGTGGGCCGCAGCGGCGCGCGCTTCTCGCTGAAGAAGATCTCGCTGCACGCCGGCGCGATCGCGCTCGTCGAGAACGGCGGCCCCGCGCGCTACAGCGAGAAGGACGCGGCGAAGGTGTTCGCGCGCGAGCGCGTGCCGCTGCGCGTCGATCTCGGCATGGGCTCGGCCAGGGCGGTCGTGCTCTCGAGCGACCTCGGACACGACTACGTGAGCCTGAACGCGGATTACCGGAGCTAGCGTTCACTCCACCAAGGCACCAGGGGACGACGAAGGGCCTCCGGCGGGCCGGCGCGGCCGGCAGCGCTGGTTGGCATAGCCGGGCCGCGCGCTTGTCGCCT
>DASUSL010000190.1:0-6546 GCA_036375135.1 Thermoanaerobaculia bacterium
ACCTTCAGGTGCGCGCGCGGCGTCTGCACGCGCAGGCGCAGCGTCTTGAACGACGTGAAGCCGGGGATCGTGCGCACGCGTCCGGTGGCGTAGCGCATCAGGAAGCGCGTCATGCGCAGCCGCGACGTGTGCTTCAGCCAGTACACCGAGAGCTTCCCCTCGGTCATCGTCTCGCGCGACGCCTCGATGCCGACCCGCTCGAGGTCGTAGCGGTTGTTCGAGATCATGAACACGTGCGTGCGCAGCAGCTCGTTGTGATGCGCGGACTCGACGTGCAGCGTGACGTGCGGGTACTTGCGCAGCGTCGTGTAGAGCGCCAGCAGGCGCGCCTTCCAGCGCGGATAGTCGCGGCCGTGCTCCTCCCGCTTCATCACCAGCTCGGGATAGAGGCCGATGGAGACGTTGTTGACGAAGAAGCGGTCGTTGATGCGGCCCGTGTCCACCTGGCGCGAGCTGCCGTTCAGCGCCACGTCGAGCGCCTCGCGCCAGTCGAGCGGGATGCCGATGTCGCGGGCGAAATGGTTGTAGGTGCCGAGGGGGAGGACGGCCAGCGTGGCGTCGCTCTGCACGACCGCCTGCAGCACGTGATGCACCGTGCCGTCGCCGCCGGCGGCGATGAAGAGTCTCACGCCGCGGCCGACGCGCTCGCGGACCTCGTGCGCGCAGTCGATCTCCTCCGACAGCTCGACGATCTCCACCCCGGCGCGCGCGGCTTCTTCGCGGAGCGCGTCGATCTCACCCGGCGGCAGCTTCGCGCCGGCGTTACGGTTCAGGAAAAGGGTGGCTTTCGCTGGCAATTTCGGCCGTACACATGGCGTTCACGACGCCGGTAAAGGTCCAGTTTTCTTATGCGAAAGTTCTCGATCGGGCTCTTCTTGCTGTTGCTTCTGCAAATTCCCGCCCAGGCCCAGGCGGTTGAATGCACGCTCTGCGTCGGCGTCGTCGGCAGCGACGGCTCGTCCGTCCCCGCCTTCGCGCGCCTCGACGAAGCGAGCTACCCGGCCTTCACGCCGGTCCAGCCCTCCAACGTTTCCGTGCTGATCGACTACGAGGCGGCGAACGTCGACGAGGTCGAGGCGAAGACGAAGGCCATCCTCGACTGGGCGCGCCGCACCGGCCCGTTCGACGCCCTCGGCGTCGACGTGCGCGGCGTCGACGCGACCACCACGGCGTACGCGATCAAGCGTCTGGCCGTCGCGGCCCAGGGTGAGAACCTCGCGAAGCGGAGCATCGTGTTGCGCAGCGACGCGCTGCCGTCGCTCTTCGACGCCGGGGCGAACGCGTACTTCGACGCCATCGTCACCGAGACGCAGGACGTCGAGGCCACGCTGGCGCTGGTCGCCGAGCGCGATCCGGCCAAGAAGATCTTCGCCGTCGTGCCGGTCACGTCGCCGAATCCGCTGTTCGACCTGGCGAGCGCGTTCAGCAAGGGCGCGACGCGCGCATATGCGAACGGCACCGTGAATCCGGCGGCGCTGGCGCAATTCAACAGCACCGTGACCGGCGACTGGGCGTTCGACTCCACGGCCAAAGTGCCGGTGCTCGACGCGAAGGGTGCCACGGTGGAGATGCCGGTGCTGACCTTCGTCCGCGGCGAAGACCTGCGCACGATGGTCATCGCGCGCGGCGACGCGGCCGCGTCGTCGATCCTCTCGCTGCCGGCCGACCGCTACACCAGGCCGCGCCGCGTCGACGCCGCGGGCGTCCGCGACGTCACCGACAGCGGCACGCGCGGCGGACGCCTGCTCGTCGGCGCGCCGCCGGCGAAGGACGCGTACGCGGTGCTCGTCGACTACACCCAGCCGGCCGACAAGTCGGCGGTGAAGGAGACGCTCGACATCGCCACCGAGCGCGGGATCGCGGTCGAGGAGATCATCCGCAATCACCAGGCGTACGACGCGTACCAGGAGACCATTCAGCCGCGCTACATCGCCCTCAACACGACCAAGCTGCGCTTCGAGATCGGCGGCGGCGCGGAAGCGCTGGAAGCGGCGATCTCGGGCGACTACTTCTCCGATCCGGCCGGCAAGGCGGACTGGGTGTGGAAGGACTTCTTCATCAACGGCGTGCGCTGGAAGTACGGGCGCATCCCGGAGCTGCCGCTCATCCAGCCGGAGAAGGTGACGCAGCTGCCGCTCGACATCCATCTCACCAACGAATACCGCTACGAGCTGGTGCGGACGACGGACCTCGACGGCTACCGCGTCTACGAGGTGCGTTTCTCGCCGCCGCCGAACGCGCCGGAGAACCTGCCGCTGTACCGCGGCACGGTCTGGATCGACGCGAAGACGTGGGCGCGCGTGCGCATCGCCATGGTGCAGCTCAACCTCACCGGCGAAGTGCTGTCGAACGAGGAGCGCGTGGAGTTCGTCGCCTTCGCCCGCGACACGAAGACGCCACTCACCGCCGCCGAGGTGGCGACGGCGGATCCGCGCTCGCTGTTCTGGCTCCCGTACGAAGTCGGCGCGCAGCAGGTTATCTCCGCGGCGGGCCGCGCGACGGTCGTGCAGCGCGAGACCACCTTCACCAACTTCCGCGTCGAGCCGGCGGAGTTCGCGAGTCTGCTGGCGCAGGCGTCGGCCTCCGACTCGCGCATGGTGCGCGAGACCGATCACGGCATGCGCTACCTCGAGCGCCGCGGCGACGGCGAGCGCGTGGTCAAGGAAGGCTTCGACACCTCGCAGCTCTTCGCCGTGGGCGGCATCCATCACGACGCGGGGCTCGAGTTCCCGGTCGTGCCGCTGGGCGGCATCAACTACTTCAACTTCAACCTGCTGAACAAAGGCATCCAGACGAACGTCTTCTTCGCCGGCGTGGTGATCGCGGCCAATGCCACGCATCCGAACGTCGGCGGCACGCGCACGAACGTCGGCGCCGACTTTTTCGGCATCGCGGTGCCTACGTCGAACACGATGTATCGCCGTGTCGGAAATGACGTCGAGGAGTCGCTCTCCGAGACGGTGAAGGCCCTGCCGATCGGCCTCACCCTCCGCGCCGGACATCCGATCTTCCAGTTCGGCAAGATCGACTTCCAGCTCGGCATGCAGCACCAGACCTATCAGCGCGCCGAGGACACGGCGTCCGACTTTCAGGTGCCGTCCGATACGTTCATCTTCACGCCGGGCGTGAGCTTCACGTACGCGCGGCGCGGCTACACGTTCTCGAGCTTCTACGAGTACAGCCGCCGCTCGGAGTGGGAGCCGTGGGGCATCCTCTCGGAGTACGACCCGGCGCAGAAGACGTACGCGCGCTACGGCGGCTCGATCGGCAAGAGCTTCTTCCTGCCGAAGTTCCAGCGCATCGGCCTCGACCTGAACTACCTCGCCGGCGCGCGTCTCGATCGCTTCTCCAAGTACGAGCTCGGCTTCTTCGGCTCGCAGCGCGTGCACGGCGTGAAGTCGGGATCGGTGCACGCGGAGAAGGCCGTCATCGGCCATCTCTCGTACGGCTTCGTGATCTCCGACCAGTTCCGCCTGGAGGCCTTCTACGACCACGCGCTCATCGACGACGAGTCGTCGAGCCTGAGCCGCGAGCCGTTCCAGGGACTGGGCATCGCCGGCCAGACCGTCGGCCCGTTCGGCACGCTGCTGCGGCTGGACATCGGCAAGACGGTGGGCCGCAACGCGCAGGACGGATTCGTGGCGAACGTGGTGTTCCTGAAATTGTTCTAGGAGTGCGGCAGCGGCGAGCTGCCGCTTTCCGATCCCAGGCACGAGCATCGGTACCGCTCGGAAAGCGGCAGCTGGTCGCTGCCGCACTCCTAAACAAAAGCCCGGCTTTCGCCGGGCTTTTGTCGTTTAAGAGCGAAGGTTGCGCGTTACGGGGTCGGGTTTCCGTTGGTCACGTAGAAGTCCTGCGAGCCGATCTCCCACACCTGTCCCTGGCCGCTGCGGACGCGCACCGTGAGGCGGTGGATCGAGTTGGACAGCTTGCGCGTGTCCATCAGGAACTGCCAGCCGGAGTTGCGGGCGTTGCTGAGGAACTGCGGGTACTGCTCCTCGACGTCGGGACGGGGGAAGCCGTACTGCGCCACGCCGACGAAGTTGCCGTCGACGATGATCTCCACCTGCGAGACCGTGCTGTTGTCCGCGAGCGCCCAGCCGCGGAAGAGCACGTCGCCGCTCACGTAATCCATCGGCGTCGGGAACTCGATGAAGCCGTAGCCCGAGAAGGGGAAGTTCTGGTCGACGCACTGGAACCAGACCGGGATGCCGTCGCGGTTCGGCAGCTCGGCGAACGTCCCTTCGAGGTCGCCCACCCGCACCATCAGGTTGTGCAGGCCGGGGCGGACGCCGAGGGCGATGAGCGTGCCGACGTCGAGCGTGAAGATGAAGCCCGCGCGCGGCGCGTCGGGGAAGTTCGGGTAGTAGCGGGCCACGTCGTAGCGCGGCACGCCGAGGCAGTTCGCGAAGCGGCCTCCGACGGCGCCGCAGTCGTCGCTGTCCAGCCAGCGCACGCCGTCGATGAGCAGCTCGGCGTAGGAGATGCGGCCCGTGCCGCCGCGCGTGCTGAGGTCGAGCGCCCAGCCGCGCACCGGCGTCAGGTGCGCCTGCGGGTTGATCGGCGGCGAGACGGGCGGCGGCTCGTCGTCGCCGTCGCAGCCGGTGCCGAAGAGCACCGCGTCGCGTTTCGGCTCGTCGAGATAGCCGAACGGCTGCAGGAAGAGGTCGTTGTTGATGATCTGGATGGTGCGGTTGGCGAGCGTGTTCTCGAACCCGAACTTGTCGATGGCGCGGACCGTCAGCGTGTGGATACCGTTCTGGTAGCGGGTCGAGTCGATGTTCGCGATCCAGCCGCTGAAGCGCGCCGCCGCGAAGTCGGGATACGACTCGCCGACGTCCGGCCGCGGGTCGCCGTAGACCGCGGACTGCAGGATGCTGTTGTCGATCATCACGTCGACGCGGGCGATGCCGTCCGTGTCGGCGGCCCAGCCGGAGACGGGGAACGCGCCGGAGACGTTGTACACCCCGTCGGCATCAGGGATGTCGACGAAGCCGAACGGCGCCTGGTTGATCGAGTTGTTGATGTTGATCGTGCGGCGGCCGACGCCGTGGCGAACCCCGTCGACCGTCACCGCGATCATCTCCACCGTGTGCGGGCCGTTCGTGAAACGGCTGGCCAGGAACCCCGTGATGAAGCCCGGCCGGGCATTGTGGATGCCGGGCCAGTCGGGGAAGGCGCGCTCGATGTCGATGCGCGGCAGGAAATTGACCACCCGGTGCTGAAAGGTGTCGTCCACCCACAGCTCCATGTGGCTGACCGTGATCGGGCTGAGCACCCAGCCCTTCACCAGAACCAGACCGGATTGCGGGCGCTCCGGATCAGGAGAGTCGACTTCGCCGTGGAAGTCGAACGTCTGCGCAAAGATCGCAGACGCACAGAGCGCCACTGTAATGAGAACCAGGCCGCGGGTAACCCATCGCCACATAACCCCAACCTCCGCGCCAATCAAATAAATTGACGCGAGTTTATACTACGGCGGGTGAGTTCACCAAACATCCACACCGGAATCGACTTAGCGGACGTGCGCGCGGCAGCCGAAAGACTGCGCTCCTGGATCCACACGACGCCCCTCCTTCCCAGCCGTTCGCTCTCCGAGCGCGCCGGGGTGGAAGTGCGCCTGAAGTGCGAGAACCTCCAGCGCGCGGGCTCGTTCAAGGTGCGCGGCGCGATGAACGCGCTGCTGCAATTAGATGATGCGCAGCGCCGCCGCGGCGTCGTGGCCTTCTCCTCCGGCAACCACGCCCAGGGCGTGGCCCTCGGCGCGAAGCTCCTCGGCATCCCCGCCACCATCGTCATGCCGGAGAACTCCGTGCAGTCGAAGGTCGAGGCCACGCGCGCCTACGGCGCCGAGGTCGTGCAGGCCGGCGTCACCGCGGCGACGCGCGACACCGTGGCCCGCGAGATCGCGGACAAGAACGGCGCCGCCGTCATCCCACCGTTCGACGACGAGCGCATCATCGCCGGCGCCGGCACGGTGGGGCTGGAGATCGTCGAGGAGTGGCCGGACGTGACCACCATCATCGTCCCCCTCGGCGGCGGCGGCCTGCTCTCCGGCACCGCGCTGGCCGCCACCTCCGTGCGCCCCGACGTCGACGTCTACGGCGTCGAGCCGGCCGCGGGCAACGACGGCGAGCAGTCGTTCCACAGCGGGAAGATCGTGACCATCGACCCGCCGCAGACCATCGCCGACGGCGCGCGCACGCTGGCCATCGGCACGCGCAACTTCGCCATCATCCGCGAACGGGTGCGCGACGTGGTCAGCGTCGACGACGACGTCCTGCTCGAGACGACGAAGTGGGCGATGTACCGCACGAAGCTCGTCATCGAGCCGACCGGCGCCCTCGGCCTGGCGGCACTGTTCGCGGGGAAGGTAAAGCCGCGGGGGCCGGTGGCGGTCGTGGTCAGCGGCGGCAACCTCGACTTCTCGTTGCTTTCTTAGTTCGCTCGCTTCCAGTTTATCCCGCACGAGTTTATCCCGCGCGTAGACGCGGGATCTCGGGTGCACCCGCGCTGCACGAGCCACAGGCGGCGTAAGTGCACCCG
>DASUSL010000191.1:0-5035 GCA_036375135.1 Thermoanaerobaculia bacterium
CTGGTCGCCGCCGCACTCCTAGAGTTTCGCGCGGTGAATGGGCGGCGGCGTCGCGGCCGGGTAGGAAAGCGGCGGCTGGTCGCCGCCGCACTCCTAGAGTTTCGCGCGGTGAAGGGGCGGCGGCGTCGCGGTCGGGTAGGAAAGCGGCGGCTGGTCGCCGCCGCACTCCTGGACCTTACTTCGCGGCGCGCTTGGAGGCGCCGGCGAGGCGGGACTTGTAGCGGTTGGCGGTGTTTTCCTTGATCAGGCCGGTCTTGGCCGCCTTGTCGATCGCGGAGTAGCTGGTCGCCAGCGTGTCCTTGTCGGCATCCCCGCCGGTGATGGCCGTACGCGCGCGCTTGAGCGCGGTCTTCAGCGACGACTTGCCGGCGCGGTTGCGCGCCTTTCTCTTCTCTGCCTGCCGTCTCTGTTTTTCGGCCGATGCAATGTTCGCCATGCTTCTTGCTCCTGGTTTCCTGTAATCAGAATTCGCGTAAAACGGCGTATTCTACCTTGTTTCGATGCCCAGCTGCTTCAGCCTCTGACGCGCGAGGGCGGCTTCCTGCGACCTCGGGTGCTCGTGCAGCACGTACTGCAACTGCACAACTCCCTGGGCACGCTCGCCGACGCTGATGTACGCGAAGCCCTTCTTGAGCAGCGCACCCGGGACCTTGTCGGACTTCGGGTAACTGTTGACGACGCTGTCAAACTGCTGAATGGCATCGCGATATTTCTTCTGCGAGAAAAGACTCTCGCCGATCCAGTACGCCGCGTTGTCCGCCAGCTCCGATTGCGGGCTGGTCTGCAGGAACTCGCGGAAGCCCTCGATGGCCAGATCCCACTGGCCGCGCTGGTAGTCGCGCAGCGCCGCGTTGTACGTGTCCATCGGGTTGCCGGCCGGGACCGTCGCGGGCGCCGGCACGGTCACCTCGCTCCCCGACAGCGGACTGCCGGCGGCAGCCGAGGTCTGCTGCATCGAGGCGATCATGGCCCGCAGACTCTCCATGTCGCGCTGCGTCTGCGTGAGCTGCTGCGCGAGCTGGTCGAGCCGATGGTTGGTCTGCTCGGTCGTGCCCTGCGTGTTCTGCATGCGCTCTTCGATGTCCGCGACCTTGGTCACGAGCGTGGCGTTCGAGCGGAGCAGCGTCTCGGTCTGCTCGGCGATGCGCACGTTCACGCCCTGCACTTCTTCCTTGCCGGCGGTGGTGCGCCGGACGTTCGCCAGCTCTTCCTGCAGCTCGGCGATCTGGTCCTGCGCGCGCTCGAAGTCGGAGGTGGAGACGCAGCCGGCCGCGGCGAGCGCCGCCACGGCCACTGCCAGGAGTCGAAATGTTCTCATCGTCACCTTGCCTGGACGAGCACGATGTGCGCCCGGCGGTTGGCCGCCCAGGACGACTCGTCGTGCCCTTCCTCGAACGGACGCTCCTCGCCGTAGCTGACGGTGCGGATGCGGCCGGCGTTGATGCCCAGGGTGGTCAGGTACTCCTTGGCCGCGTACGCGCGGCGATCGCCGAGGGCGAGGTTGTACTGCTCGGTGCCACGCTCGTCGCAGTGGCCTTCGATGAGCACGTTGTACGCGGCACCTTCACCGCGCAGCCACGTGGCCGACGCCTGCAGCGCGCTCTGCGCCGCGTCGTCGAGCTGCGCCTCGGCCAGGTTGAAGAACGCGTCGCGGATGTGGCCGCGCTCGTGAGCCCAGCGGTTCAGCGCATCGATGTCGGAGGGCATGACCTCGGGCGGGTTCTGCTCCTCGACCACGAAGTCGCGCGCCGGCTCGACGGGCGTACCGGTGTCGCGCGCGGGCGGCGCCTCGACCTCGGGCGGACGCGTCTCTTCCACCCGCGGCTGCGTGATCGGCTCGACCTTCTTGCGATTCGTCTTGCATGCCGCGGACGCGAACAGCGCCAGCATGGCGATGCTCACGACGATGACCTTCGATATCTTCTTCATTTGCTTTCCACTCCCTTCACGGATGATAACCGAGTGCTGAGTTTCGCCCTTCGCATCCGGCAGCAGACCCGGTCCTGTCGCTTCACTCGGGTTTCTTGGACCAGTCGGCCCCTTTGTTCTCGCCGTCGAACGTGAGCTGCAGGAGGTCGGTGCCGTCGACGCGCATCCGGTACACCTGCCAGCGTCCGCTCCGGTTCGACTGGAAGGCGATCCACTGACCGTCGGGCGACCAGGTCGGCTGCTCGTTCGACCCTTCGCCGGCGACGATGCGGCTCTCGTTCGTGATCAGGTTGGCGATGCGGATCTGGAAGCGGCCGTTGACGCGCGACGTGTACGCGATCTTCTCGCCGTCCGGCGACCAGTTGGCGTCGTCGTTCCACTCGCCTTCGAACGAGATGCGCCGCACGTTCGTCCCTTCCGCGTCCATGACGTAGATCTGCGGAGAGCCGCTGCGGCCGGAAGTGAACGAGATCTGCCGCCCGTTCGGACTCCATTCCGGCGTCGACTCGACCGAGCCGGTGGTGGTGAGGCGGCGGACGTTCGAGCCGTCGTCCTTGATCAGGTAGATGTCGGGATTGCCGTTCACCGAGCCGACGAAGGCGATGTCGTTGCCGACCGGCGAGAAGGTGGCGGAGGTGTTCAGCGCGAGGTTGCTGTGCACGCGCGTGCGCCCGCCGCCGCGGCGGTTGATGATGTACATGTCGCTGGTGCCGCGCGCGAACGAGGTGTAGACCATGCGCTCGTTGTCGGGCGACCAGCTCGGGAGCAGCGACAGCGCGCCGTGACTGGTGATGCGGCGCTGGTTCGCACCGTCCCAGTCCATCAGCCAGATCTCCCAGTTGCCGGTGCGGTTCGAGGCGAAGGCGATCTGGGTGAGGAAGACGCTCGGACGCCCGTTCAGCGTCTTCACGATCTCGTTGCTGAGCATGTGCGCCGTGCGCGTCAGCGCCGCCTTCGGCGAGCGATAGAGCTTGCGGAGCTGCGTGGCGCCGCTGGGATCGACCAGGCGCGCGTCGATGCGGTAGTCGTCTCCCTCGCTCCACACGTTCAGTTGCAGGTGGAGCTGCGCGTTGATGCGCTTCAGCACCTCGCCCGTGATCGGCACGCCGGGCGGCAGCGGCGCGAGGGCCAGGAAGCCGGAGTAGGCGATGTCGCGCGTGAGCGAGCCGAAGAACGCCGTGCGTACTTCGTTCATGTCGACCGGCTGCGGCGCCGCGGCGCCGGGCGGGTTGAGCTCGGGGAAGGGGACGGCGATGCGCACGACCTGCGTGGCCTGGTCGCCGCTCATGGTGGTGGTGATGTCGGTCTGCGCGAAGACCGAAGTCGCCGCGAGGAGGAGCGTGAGTGTGAGTGCGTGTCTCATCATCGGAACGTGAGGTGAACTCCCAGATAGTTGCCCGAATACGCGAACGGCAGCGGATTGAGAGGAGAGGCGCTGCGGACGGCGCTCAGCGCCGCCCGGTCGAAGGTCGGATTGCCGCTCGGCGTCTCCACCTTCGCCTCGGTGATCGTGCCGTCGCGCAGGATGCGGAAGTAGATGATGACCGTCGCGCCGGGCGCGATCTGCGGCCGGAACCACTGGCCGCCGATCTTGCGGTGCATCCCCTGGATGTAGAGGGCGTACGGAAAGTCGCCCCCTTCGAGACCGGTGACGCCGCTGCCGCCGATCGCCACTTCGGGCGCGGTCGACGTCGCTGGTGGCTGGCTGCTGGTTGCCGGTGCGGGAGCGGGTGCCTCGGAGCCCTTCTTCGTGCTCCGCCCGAACGAGGACATCGGCACCGTGTTCTTCTCCGGCGGCTTCGCCACCGGCCGCTCGACGACCGGCTTCGGTTCTTCGATGACCGGCTTCGGCAATGTGGGGCGGGCTTCAGCCCGCCGCCGCGGCGCCACGGACGGCTGCTGCATGGCCGGCATGGGCGCGAACCGGATCGACACCATCTTCGCGGCCGTGGGCGGCTCGTCGTGCATCGCGCTGTAGACCACCGCTCCGCCGAGGGCGACGTGCAGCGCGATCGAGGCGATCACGCCCGCGCTCGTGCCGCGGTCGAGGGCGGCGCGCTGCGCCAGCACGTCAGCGACGCGGTCGCGCATTCTTTTCCCCCGGTCGCGTGATCATGCCGAGCTGCTCCACACCCGCCCTGTTCATCACATCGAGCACCGCGACCACACGGCCGTACGGCACGCCTTCATCCGCCTCGAGCAGCGCGCGCTTGATGCGGCGCGAGCGCAGCATCGGCCCGAGGGACAGTTCGAGATCGGTCGAGCCGACGGAGGTGCCGTCGACGTAGACCGCTCCGGCGTTCGTGATCGTCACTTTGGCCGGATTGTTCGAGGCGAGCTCGAAGCTCTTCCCCTCGGCCTGCGGCAGCGCCACGTCGAGACCCTGCGTGAGCATCGGCGCCGTGACCATGAAGATGATCAGCAGCACCAGCATGACGTCGACCAGCGGAGTGACGTTGATCTCCGCCATGTCGGTCATGTCATCGGATTCGCCTAAACGCAGAGCCATGCTTTTCTTTGACGCATCATCGTGGCGTTAAGTAACGAGGGATGAGGGATGAGGGATGAGGAATGAGGGATGAGTCCCACCCCGCCCCATACGTGGCGTGTGCAGATTCCCACTCATCCCTCGTTCCTCATCTCTCATGCCTCGGATCAGGTGAAGTTGCGCTCCGTGAGATTCATGAACTCGAGCGTGAAATCCTCCATCTCTCCTTTGGCGGAGCGGAGGCGCTGCACGAACGCGTTGTAGGCGAGCAGCGCCGGGATGGCGGCGAAGAGTCCGGCCGCGGTGTTGATCAGCGCCTCGCTGATGCCGGGCGCCACCGCGGTGATGGAGGTGGAGCCGGTCGCGCCGATCTCCCCGAAGGCCTGCATGATGCCCCACACCGTGCCGAACAGGCCGATGAACGGCGTGGCCGCGGCGGTGGTGGCGAGGAAGGGGACGAAGCGCGACAGGCGCGCCGATTCGATGCGCGTGGCGCGGATGAGCGAGCGTTCGACGCTGTCGAGGGATTTCACGGTCTGCCGTCCGCCCTCACCGTGCGCGATCTGTGCCTCGATCTCCGCGTAGCCGGCGCGGAAGAGTCCGACCAGCGCGGCGTAG
>DASUSL010000192.1:0-4518 GCA_036375135.1 Thermoanaerobaculia bacterium
CGGCTTGCTGACGCGGTGCGTGGTCGACGGGAAGAAGTCGTTGCTGATGCGCTGCATGTAGTCGCCGGTGTTGAGGACGATCGTGCCGCGCGGGGCGTTCACGCGCACCCATTTCATGTTGCGGCGATTGAGCAGCTGCAGTCCTTCGGCGCGCGGGGCGGGAAGGAACGTGAACAGGTCGACGTCCTCGTGGCCGAGCAGGCGCGCCGCGCCGGAGGCCTCGTCGTCGTCCGACATCGGCGGGTAGTAGTTGAGGCGCAGCCCGAAGTTCGTGCCGGTCAGCTTGGCGTCGTAGAGATGCGGGTCGCATCCGAGGTATTGAAGAAGGCTTTGCATCACCGGCAGGATCAGCGGCTCGTGCGCGGCGACGATCTTCTGGAAGAACGTCCGGTATTCGTCGAGCGGCCAGCAGCCGGCACCCTCGAAGGCGCGGCGGCAGAACACCCATCCCTCCACGAGATCGGGATGCATGTTGCTCGTCTCCTTGATCGGGAAGTAGCCCTGATTCACGGAGCCATGGCGTTGCGCGCGGTAGCGCAGCTTCTCGTCGAGCGAGAGGCGCGTGAACAGTTCCTCGACCTTCGCCTCCGCCTCGTCGTAGAGCGCCGGATCGACGCCGTGGCCGGAGAGGATGGCGAAGCCGATCTCGCGCAGGGCCTCGCCGAGGTCGCGCGCGAAGGTCGGGCTGCGCAGGTCGCAGGTGCGGATCGCGAAGTCGTCGTCGAACTGCTCTGCGCCCTCCGCTTCGGCCAGGTGATAGCTCTGGCGCTTCTCCACCTGGTCGTAGCGGATGAAGTCCTGGTTCGTCGCGCGGATGCCGTCTTCCTGCTTCATGGCGTGAGCATCGCCACCAGCGGCGCGGGCGCCGCGTCTTCGCCCGACGTGGCCAGCCGGTCCAAATGCTCGACGAAGCGGGCGAAGAGGTCCTCCGCGTAGGCGTCTTCCGGCGTGATCAGCTTGAGCTGGTCCACGGGCGTGGCGGGGCGGAGATCGAGCGACGGATCGCGCGTCACGAGCTGGACGAGCATGTCCGAGACGACGAAGGTCATCGTCTCGCTCTGCTCGAGGTCGAGGGCGCGGAGCGTCGCGGCGGACAGCTCGCGCGTCGTTCCCTTCGACAGCGACTCGATGTGGCTGTCCGCGCGCGCGAGCAGGCGCACGTCCGTCTTCGCCGCGGCGGCCTCGCTGCCGTTCAGGATGCCCAGCGTGGCCGGGAGGAAGAGCCGCGTGCGATCGAGCTTGTGGTAGATGGCCGGACGGAGGAGCCGCCGCGAGTTGCACGCAGCGAGGACGCAGGTGCGGACGCCGGCGTTGCCGAGGCGCTCCATCAGCGCGCCGACGGCGGCGTAGGAGCGCGAGGCTTTCTTCGCGGCGCTGGCCTGCAGCTTGAGGCCGTTGCCGTGCGTGCCGTGCGCCTCGAGGATGACCACGGAGATCGCGGCTTCCGGCGCGGCCGACGCGTTCCGGCAGCGGATGTCCTCGACCACCGCCTCCCAGCTCGCGCTCGCATAGCAGGTGAAGCCGAGGCGCTCGTAGAACGCGCAGTTGTTGCCGACGCTCAGGTCGGGGCTGAAGACGACGGCCACGCCGCGGCCGACGGAGCCGAGCGGCGAGGACGGCTCGGCGAATGCGAATCCGGACAGCAAGCAGACCACTGCCAACTGAAGCGCGCGCATCCTGATCTCCTGGAACTGCCCGATTGGACGACGCCTCATTGACGCCCGTTTCCGCGGTGGTGTCAACAGGCGCGCACTTTCGTGACGCGTCGATGACATCGTCGTCCGCGAGGACCAGGTCACCGCGAGCGCATGCAGGCGCAGGGCTTTCGACTGGGAACCGATGCTGACGTGATTCAGCGATGAAGGACGAGCGCCGCCGCGATGGCGAGCATTGCCGCGAGCAGCCAGCGTCCAGCGTCGCCGAGCGTCGGAATCGACAGCGCCGCCGGTGCGGGACATGGTCCCGACGACGGCGGCTGCGGGCAGGGATCTTCCGGACGGCAGAACCCGGAGTTCGGCTCGATCGCGCGCACCACCGGCTCGCAGCGGAGCAGCGCCACCTGCTGCGCGGTCAGCCGGATCGCGAACGCCCCGATCCTCTCGAAGATGCGCTCCGGGATCGGCGTGACGCCGTACCGCGCCTGGAAGCTCGCGATCGTCGCGTTCAAGTCACTCCCGCGCTGGAGCACGACGATGTAGACCGCCGGCTCGCACGAGAATGGCTCGAACAGCGGGGCCGGCGCGGCGCACGGCGGCGGCGACTGCGCGCCGAGCTCGGCGACACCCACGAATGCCAGGACGAACAGCGACAGCGCGATCGATGGACGCATGGGGAGGGCCTCTCTCTCACCGCGCAATCTACCGCGCCAGCGCCTCCAGCGTCATCCGGGACGAATGCCGGCCGGGAGGTCGCGCGCCGTCGCAGCTTCCGTCACAGTCCATCCGGACGGGCGGACAACCACGCGCTCCATCTCGCCTTCATCGTCACCACCTCGTCCGGCGACGCGAGGAAGAGATCGGCGCCGCCGTCGTAGGGAGCGTAGGCCGTACGCCGCTCGAAGTTCGCGAAGAGGAACGGGCCCGCTGTTTCGTCGGCGACGGCGCGGATCAACGCGTCGAAGCGGCCGGGCTTCCAGGGGACCTGCGCCGCGGCGATGTGTATCTGCAGGGCCGACAGGTCCGGCACCTCGACGAAGGTGAGGCCGGCCAGGGACGGCGGAGGGTCGTCGTCGGAGGTGGCGGCGAAGAGGATGCACGAGTCACCGTCGCCGAGGAGCGTCGTCGCGACTTCATTGTGCCGGCGCAGCAGCTCGCGATACTCGGGCTCGGTGCCGGGATATCGCTTCGACGCCGGGAGACTGTGGATGCGCAGCCAGCGCGCGGGCAGCTCGTCGCGGCAGAAGGATCCGATGGGAGGAAACTCGCCGAACGACTCGCTCCATCGGTCCACGACGTCTTCCATCACTGCACCAGCATAAGCGACGTTTTCAAAGCCGCTCGCGCCGCAGCAATCCGTACAGCACCGCGTCGTGCACGGTGCCGTAGAGGTGATATCGCTCGCGCGCGTATCCCTCTTTCCGGAAGCCGAGCCGCTCCAGACAGCGGATGGAGGCGTGGTTGCGCGGGTCGACGTCGGCCTCGAGGCGATGCAGGTCGAGCGTGTCGAAGGCATAGCCGATCAACGCCTCCGCCGCCTCGAGTCCGTAGCCGTGACCCCAGTGCGCGCGCCCGAGGGCGTAGCCGATCTCCGCGCGTTTGTGCTCGGCGCTGACCGCGTGCAGGGTGCACGTGCCGATGACCTGATCGTCCTCGCGCCTCGCCACGCCCCACTGGAAAAGCGTCTTCGCGGCAAAGTGTGCGTGGATCTCCTCGAGCAGCTTCGCCGCTGCGTGGACATCTTCGAGCGGAGGGCTGCTCCAGTACGCCATCACTTCCGGATCGCTGAAGATTGCGAAGAGCGCGGGGACGTCGTGCTCCGTGAGCCAGCGCAGGCGCAGGCGCGGCGTGTCGATGGTGGGGAGGCGGACGCCGTCGATCATCGGTGGAAGTGTAGGGCGCCTGCGCGTCACCGGTCACGGCCGCACATTGCAATGATGCGAAGCTTGAAATGGCGGTGGCTCATCGCCGGCTTCTCGATGTTCGTCACCGCTGTGGTCTTCGCACAACCACAACAAGCGAAGACGTATGCGCTCGACTGCTGGAGCGGGATCTATCCTGACAACACGTGCGTTCTCTGCGGTCCGCCGGGCGACTACAACTCGAACCGCTACTACTCGTTCGGCGAGCAATACCCAGGAGAGCCATGGCAGCCGACGTGCGGCTATCAGGACACGCTGCAGCCAGGAACGCTGGTCACCGGCGTCACGGCCACGTTCTACATGAAGAATTGCTCATCCGATAACGACGGCGACGGCGCGTACCGCCTGACGTTCAACGCCACCTTGAACGGTCACAGCATCGCCACTCCGATCACCATCGACCAGCCGGATTGCGCCTGCAATGGCACCTGTATGCAGGCGATTTTCACAAACGGCAACGCCGCCGGCGTCGTCGGATATGTGGCCGGCGGCACCAACGTCCTCGGCATCGACGTCACCACCGGCGTGCTCACTCTGGATCACGTCGATCTCAAAGTGACGTACGTTCCCTCTGAAGAAGCGAGGATCACGGCCCTCGAACCCTTCATTCCGACCGGCTCGTCTGTCGTCGACAAGTGTGTTCTCTACCGCTCTCTCCTCACGGCGAGACTCACCGACGGCGGTTTGCCGGCACCGGGAAGAACGGTCGTTCTGCAGTCGAGCAGAAACGTGAGCGGTGCCACACCCGATACGTTGGTTCAACCGATCGTTCCGACTGACAGTACCGGCACGACCGAAGGACGGGTTGAAACGCGCAAGACCGGAATCGCCTCCATCAGCGCGCAGAATTACACGACGGCGCAATCGGCCTCGATCACATTCGATGAGGCGACATACGAATCGGTGTTCCTCATCACCACCTATTACACGCCCAGGGAAAC
>DASUSL010000193.1:0-19902 GCA_036375135.1 Thermoanaerobaculia bacterium
AAGCCGAATCACTTCCGCGATCTCGGCAACCTGATGCTCGCCTTCACCATGCTGTGGGCGTACACCAACTTCTCGCAGTTCCTGCTGATCTGGTACGGCAACATCAAGGAAGAGACGCCCTACTACCTCAAGCGCATGCACGGCGGGTGGGGATGGATGGCGCTGGTCCTCATCATCTTCCACTTCTTCCTGCCGTTCTTCATGCTGCTGATGCGCAACATCAAGGACCGTCCGGGGACCATCGCCATCGTCACCGTGATCATCCTGGCCATGCGCTTCGTCGACATCTACTGGCTCGTCGGTCCCGCGCATCACGGCGAGCATTTCACCATCTCCTGGATCACCCCTTTCGCCTTCGTCGGCATCGGAGGTCTCTGGCTGGCCGCGTTCATCTGGCAGCTCAAGGGACAGACCATCATCCCGATTCACGAGACCTGGGTCGAAGAGGCCATTCGCGAGGGAGCGCTGACCCGCAATGCCTGAGCACATCCAGTACGAGGACGACGAGCTCTTCAACCCGGAGACGCACCACGAGCACTCCGACGTGCCGGTGCGTCCGCTGTTCTGGTTCATCGTCATCTTCATCGTCTTCGCCGTCGCCAGCCACGTCGCGCTCTACCTGCTCTACAAAGGCTTCGTCAGCTCCGAGCGGAAGCGCATGGATCCGCCGCAGACGCAGGTGGCCCGTCCGAAGGACGCCGACGTGCCGCAGAACCAGCCGCTGCTCCAGCCGTTCCCGCGCGGCAACGTCGCCCCGCAGCGCCAGACGCCCGTGACCGACCTCATGGACATGCGCAACGCCGAGAATCAGGCGCTGCAGAACTACGGGTGGGTGGACAAACAGCACGGCGTCGTGCGCATCCCCATCGAGGAAGCGAAGCGCGCCTTCGCGGCGCGCGCCGCGGTCGCAGCTGCCAGCGGACCGCCGGCGTCCACGCCGGCTGCCGCGGCGCCGTCCCCGGCGGCGCCCCCCCGGTCGACCGTGAGTCCGGCGGGCACGCCCGTCCCGCCGGACACCGGCGTTGCGCCGGGTGCAACCACCACCACCGGAGGCCAGCGATGAGCGGCGGCAGGACGCGGCCGCGGCAGCCGGCGGGATGCCGGCGCTCCACTGTGCTCGCGCTGGTGCTGCTCGCGCTGCCCCTTTTCGCGCAGAGCCCCCAGCCGCAGCCCCCGCACGCCTCCATCGCCCAGAAGCTGAACACCCAGGTCCCGCTCGACCTGCAGTTCCGCAACGAGCGGGGCGAAGTGGTGCGCCTCGGCCAGTACTTCAAAAAGAATCGCCCGGTCCTCCTCAACTTCGTCTACTTCCGCTGCCCGATGCTCTGCCCGATGGTGCTCGAAGGGACCACCACCTCGCTCACGCATCTCAAGTTCGACATCGGCGAAGAGTTCGACGTCATCACCGTCAGCATCGACCCGCGCGACAAGGCGGCCGACGCGGCGCGGCTCAAGGACAAGTACATCCGCCACTACGGCCGGCTCGCGTCGGCGAAGGGGTGGCACTTCCTCACCGCGCACGACTCGGCGATCAAGAAGCTCGCCGACACGGTCGGCTTCCAGTACAGCTACGACAGCCGCACCGACCAGTTCGCGCACGGCGCGGCGCTGCTCGTGCTCACGCCGGACGGCCGCACCTCGCGCTACTTCTACGGCTTCGAGTACAAGCCGCGCGACCTGCGCCTGGCCATCGTCGAGGCCTCGGCAGGGAAGGTCGGCAACGTCACCGACCAGATGCTCCTGCTCTGCTTTCACTACGACCCCGTCACCGGGAAGTACAGCCGCAACGCGATGATGTTTGCCCGCGCCGGAGGCGTGACCACGCTCCTCGGCCTCGGCGGCTTCATCTTCGTGCTGATCCGTAAAGAGCGCAAACCGCAATGAACGATTTCCCGTTGTTTCCCGAACAGGCTTCGAGCGTCTCGCCGCTCGTGGACGGGCTCTACCTCGGCCTCGTCGCGATCACGGGCGTCGTCTCGCTCCTGATCTGGATCGTCATCTTCTATTTCGCCATCAAGTACCGGCGCCGTCCCGACAACGAGCTGGCCCAGGAGCAGGAGCCGCCGGCCGCGCTGGAGATGACCTGGATCGTCGTCCCCACCATCATCTTCATCGGCATCTTCATCGCCGGCGCGTGGGTCTTCTTCCGCCTCAACCGCGTCCCCTCGAACGCCATCGAGGTCTACGCCACCGGCCGCCAGTGGATGTGGAAGTTCCAGCATCCCACCGGTCAGCGCGAGATCAACACGCTGCACGTCCCCGTGAACCGTCCCATCAAGATCACCATGGCCTCGGAGGATGTGATCCACAGCCTCTGGTTCCCCGCCTTCCGCGTGAAGATGGACGTCGTGCCGAACCGCTTCCGCACCATGTGGTTCGAGGCCACCAAGACCGGCAAGTACCACATCTTCTGCGCCGAGTACTGCGGCACGATGCACTCCGGGATGATCGGCTCCGTGATCGTCATGGACGCCGTCGCCTACCAGCGCTGGCTGGCCGGCGGCAGCGAAGGGTCGCTGGCCTCGCAAGGCGAGAAGCTCTTCCAGAAATACGCGTGCAACACCTGCCACACCAGCGTCTCGGGCGCGCGCGGGCCGAACCTGGCGGGCCTCTTCGGCAAGACGCGCCCGCTGACGAACGGCTCCAGCGTCGTCGCGGACGAGCAGTACATCCGCGAGTCGATCCTCAACCCGCAGGCGAAGGTCGCCGCCGGCTTCGCGCCGGTCATGCCGACGTTCCAGGGACAGGTGAGCGAGGACGATCTGATCCGCCTGCTCGCCTACGTCCGCACCCTGGGCGCGGAACAGCCGGCGCCGGTCGCGGTCGAGTCGCCCGCCTCGGCGCTCGAGTCGCGCGGCGCACCGGCCGCCGCCGATGGTCGGGCTGAAGCCCAACCTGCGTCCACCACCACCACATCAGGGAACCAGCAATGACCAGCACCACGATTGACGACGCACCGTTCATCGAGCCCTCGACGAGGGAGCGGCGGAACTACCTCAACGACGAGTACGGCGTGCTGTCGTGGCTCCTGACGAAGGACCACAAGCGCATCGCCGTCCTCTACCTCTTCTCCGTCACGGTCTTCTTCATCGTCGGCGGCATCTTCGCGTTCCTCATGCGCCTCGAGCTCCTCACGCCCGAAGGCGACATGTTCACCTCGGATACGTACAACAAGCTCTTCACGCTGCACGGCGTCGTGATGATCTTCTTCTTCCTCATCCCCGCCATTCCGGCGGTCATGGGGAACTTCATCCTGCCGATCATGCTCGGGGCGAAGGACCTCGCCTTTCCCAAGCTCAATCTCCTGAGCTGGTACATCTACATGATCGGCGGCATCTTCGGCATCGTGGTGATCATCACCGGCGGCGTCGACACCGGCTGGACGTTCTACACGCCCTACTCCACGCAGTACTCGAACACGAAAGTGTTCGCCACGACGCTGGGCGCGTTCATCACCGGCTTCTCGTCGATCCTCACGGGACTCAACTTCCTCGTGACCATTCACCGCATGCGCGCGCCGGGGCTGACCTGGTACCGCCTGCCGCTGTTCGTCTGGTCGATGTACGGGACGAGCGTCATCATCATGCTGGCCACGCCCGTGCTGGCCATCACGCTGGTCATGCTGATGGTCGAAAGGGTGCTGCAGGTGGGCATCTTCGATCCCGCCCTGGGAGGGGACCCAGTGCTCTACCAGCACATGTTCTGGTTCTACTCCCACCCGGCGGTCTACATCATGGTCCTGCCGGCCATGGCCGTGATCTCGGAGTGCGTGGCCGCGTTCACGCGCAAGCGCGTCTTCGGCTACAAGTTCGTCGCCTTCTCCTCGCTGGCCATCGCCTTCCTCAGCTTCCTGGTCTGGGCGCACCATCTGTTCGTGGCCGGCATCTCCGTCTACTCGGCCATGATCTTCTCGTTCCTGTCGATGCTCGTGGCCGTGCCGTCGGCGATCAAGGTCTTCAACTGGACCGCCACCATGTACAAGGCCTCGGTGTCGTGGCAGACGCCGATGCTGTACGTGATGGGCTTCATCGGCCTCTTCACCATCGGTGGCGTGACGGGACTCTTCCTGGCCGCCCTCGGCGTGGACGTGCACGTGCACGACAGCTACTTCGTCGTCGCGCACTTTCACTACGTCATGGTCGGCGGCACGATCATGGCCTACATGGCCGGCATCCACTACTGGTGGCCGAAGATCACCGGCCGCATGTACTCCGAATGGTGGGGCCGCCTGTCCGCCCTGCTGGTCTTCGTCGGCTTCAACCTGACCTTCTTCCCGCAGTTCCTCGTCGGCTACGTCGGCATGCCGCGCCGCTATCACGCGTATGCCCCGGAGTTCCAGGTGCTGAACGTGCTCTCCACCGCGGGCGCGACCGTGCTCGCCGCCGGCTACCTGCTGCCGATGCTCTACCTCGCCTGGTCGCTGAAGTTCGGCCGCAAGGCGGGGACGAACCCGTGGGGCGCGGCGGGACTGGAGTGGGCCACGACCTCGCCTCCGCCGAAGGAGAACTTCCACGAGACGCCGGTCGTGACGTGGGACGCATACGACTACCCGGCCTTCCTGAAGGCCATGCGGGAGACGCAGAATGTCTGACGCCACGCTCTCGCACAGCGCCGAGCACGCGGCCGAGCCGCACGGCCACGCGCATCACCATCCGTTCCTCCAGCACCACTTCGAGGACATGGGGCAGCAGCACGAGGCCTCCACCCTCGGCATGTGGTTCTTCGTGGCGCAGGAAATCCTCTTCTTCGGCGGGATCTTCTGCGCGTACTTCATCTACCGCGAGATGTACCCGGCGGCGTGGTCCGCCGGATCGAAGCTGCAGCACTGGCAGATCGGCGCCGTGAACACGGTGGTCCTGATCGGCAGCTCGCTGACCATGGCCCTCGCGGTCTGGGGCGCGCAGGGCGCGCGGCGCAAGTTCACCACGCTCATGCTCGTGCTGACGCTGCTCCTGGGCGGCATCTTCGTCGGCGTGAAGGCGTACGAGTACGCCGAGCACATTCACCACGGCCAGTTCCCCGGCGCGATGTTCACGTACGTGCACGCGGCCGATCCGTCGCTCACGCGCGGCATCGAGCTGTTCATGACCTTCTACTTCACGATGACCGGCCTGCACGCGCTGCACATGGTCATCGGCGCGGGGCTGCTGCTGTACTTCATCCGCCGCGCCTGGCGCGGCGACTTCGGTCACGAGTACTACAGCCCGATCGAGATCATGGGGCTGTACTGGCACTTCGTCGACATCGTCTGGATCTTCCTCTTCCCGCTGCTGTATCTCGTCTGAGGATTCGATGGCCACCCAAGAGCACGGACACCAACCCGACCACGAAACCTACACCGGCCACGCCGCGCCGCCGCATCAGGCGCCGCTGGCGATGTACTTCGCCGTCTTCGGCGCCCTGATGATCCTGACGGTGCTCACCGTCTGGGTCTCCCGCATCGACCTCGGCGCACTCAACACCGGCGTGGCCATGGCCATCGCCGTCGTCAAGGCGCTGGTGGTCATCCTCTGGTTCATGCACGTCATCCACTCCCCGCGCCTGACGTGGATCGTCGTGATCTGCTCGTTCCTCTGGCTGGGAGTGCTGTTCGTGCTGACCTTCAGCGACTACCTGACCCGCGCGTGGAACATGTACTGACCAGCGCTGCCGCCGCCGGCACCTCTCGTGTTCTCATAGCGGCGTGAACGACTCCCGGCGGTCCCGCACCGGCCTCGAGCTGGCGATCCTGGCGATCCCCGTCGCCGCCTGGATCTTCTTTTCGCTGGCCGGGAAAGACCTGCGCGGCGGCGCGTTCCTCATCGGCGACGGTCCGTATTACGCCGCGACCACGCTCTCGCTCCGGTACGACGGCGACGTCGCGCTCGGGAATCAACTGCGCGGCGGACTGCCCGTGCATCAGAAGCAGGTGGCCCTCTCGCACGACGGCCGCCTGATGCCGAAGCATCCGATCCTGATCTCGCTCCTGTCGGTGCCGTTCTTCGCGCTCTTCGGCGTGTCGGGCTTCCTGATCGTCAACGTCCTGGTGATGCTGCTGCTCGTGCTGGTGGTGTGGGCCACGGCCCGCACCTACGTCGGCGCGGCCGCATCCATCCTGGCGACGTGGACGATCTTCGGCGGCACGTTCCTCCGCGCGTACGTCTACGGATATCAGCCGGATCTGCTCTCCACGCTCCTGGTGCTCGCGGGGATCCTCGGCGTCGTGAGGACGCGCCTGGTCACGGGCGGCCTCTTTCTCGGTCTGTCCGGACTGGTCAAGGTCACGAACTTCTTCGCGGCCGCGGTGGTCGTGATCGTGCTCCTTTTCCGCCGGCCGCGGACCCAGGCTCTGCGCACCGCGCTGGGAATGGTGCCGGGCGTGGCCGCGTGGATGCTGATCAACCTGATGATGTTCGGCGGACCGAGCGTGACCGGCTACGACCGGACCATCGTGCTGCAGGACGGCGTCCCGCACCTCGTCTCGCACCGCGACTTTTTCGATCTCCCCATCCTCGAGGGGATGCGCGGACACCTTTTCCACCCGCGCGTCGGACTGCTGGTCAACTCGGCGGTGCTCCTCCTGGCCATCCCGGGCTTCGTGCTCTTCTTCCGCCGGCGACGATGGGACGCCGCGCTCTTCTTCGTCGTCTCCGAATTCCTCTTCCTCCTGTTCAGCGGGTACCGCTGGTACGCCTCGAGCCACTACGGCAATCGTTTCCTCATCGTGCCCGTGGTCCTGGCGGCCGTGCCGATCGCGTTCCTCTTCGAGGCGGTGCTCGAGCGGGTCCGGCCGCGCGTGCTCGAGAAAGGCTGATGATGATGTCGGGACCTCGGTCGGCTATCAAAACACCGAAGGAGAGGCCGTTTGACCGCCTTCCGTGCGTTCTTCGCGTTGGTCATGCTCCTGGCGACGAAGCAGACGGTCAGCCGCCGCCGCAAAGCGCCTATAGAAACAAATCTGAAGGGGGCACTAGGAGCGCCGGCGTCCCGCCGGCTGCCGTGGCGGCGTCCCGCCGCCACGCGTTCCGCGCTGGCCGCATACGGGCTGAAGCCCGTGCGTTCACGCGCCAGATCCACCCCGTCAGGACCGTCCTCGCCAAGGCGCCCGTCACGCTGCCGAGGCGCTCGGATATCTATCGGATATACTTTTCTCCGTGCGAAAGGTGTTGGTTTCTCTTCCCGAGACGGACCTGCGTGTGATCGATGAGGCAGCACGGAAGGCTGGCGAGTCGCGCAGCTCGTTCGTTCGCCGAGCTGCATTGGCGGAGGCCCGCCGCCTCACGCGGCCGATCGAGGATCCCAGGACCCGCAGAGCGTTCTCGCGACTGACCCGCAGAGCCGAGCTCCGCAAGCCCATCTCAACCGCGGACGCGCTTGCGGCACGGGACCGGGGGCGCCGCTGAACGAATTGGTCGTGGACGCTTCGGTCGCGTTCAAGTGGCTCATTCCTGATGCGGCTGAGGAAGACGTTCCCGCGGCCAAGGCGCTCCTGATCGATCATATGGAGGGACGGCTGCAAATCGCGGTTCCTTCGCTTCTGTACTACGAAGTTGCGAACATCCTTCTGTTCGGTCGCTCGCGTCCGCCGGTCGATGAAGCTGCGGAGGCACTCGGCGACCTCTTCTCGATGCCGCTCACGGTTGTCGGCCCCCAGCCCGATGGTGCCGACGAAGCGTTACGACTCGCGTCACGGCATGGACTGTCGTACTACGACGCCACCTACGTCGCCCTGGCCGAAGCACTGGATTGCTCGCTGGTCACCGCCGATCAGCGTCTCGCGCGCCGCGTGCGTCCGAATGGGCGGGTACGCCTGCTCGCGGCGACGCAGAGCACGTAGCGGCTTCCCGGCCACCATCTCCGGGCGTCGCGATTGTATTGTTGCTGCTACCGATGATGCGATCCGCACTGACCTTCCTGATCTTCCTTGCGATGAGCGCCGCCGCCGAGAGCACCGTCACGCGTCTCCCCGCACCCGACTTCAAAACCACCCCCGTCAAGACCGTCGCCGCGACGGCGCCCGTCACGCTGCGCCTCGTCTCGAACACCGCCAACGCCGTCACCGACGACGATGCCTGGTTCGAGAAGCACGACCTCTCGCTCGACCGGCTCGATGAAGCTCCGGAAGACCTCCCCGCGGAGATCGACGGCGCGAAGTTCCTCTACGCCATCCGCAGCGGCGATCGTCACCTCGGCATCTACGGCCCCGACTACGCCGGCGGCACCATCGTCGCCGGGAGCGATTTCGCCTTCGACTTCTCGAGCTATCGCCTCGCTCCGCGCAACGTGCCGTCCGACCTCGAGTACGTCGAGCAGCGCGTGCTCTGGGCCGAGGTGAAAGGGGACGTGCTCTACGTCGCGCACGGACACCGCACCTACGCGAAGTCGTCGCACGGGATGAACGCGTACCTCACCGCGATCGACCTCCGCAGCGGCAAGCCGCTCTGGCACAGCGCGCCGCTCGTCGCCAACGCCACCAACTTCACCTTCCTCGACGACGACCACCTCGTCACCGGCTACGGCTTCACCGCGGAGCCCGACTTTCTCTACGTCCTGCGCGCAAAGGACGGCGCCGCCGTGGCGAAGATCCCGCTGAAGTCCGGACCGAGCTACCTGCTCCGGAAAGACGGCCGCCTCTTCGTCCGCACCTACGATCGCGACTACGTTTTCCGGGTGGTCAATTAAGAACGCAATCAGTAACTCCATCGACATATACTCCCCCTCCTTAAATCAAGGAGGAGACAGTCATGCGGTGGACCCTGCTGGTTCTCGTTCTCGCTTTCCCCCTGCTCGCCTTCGCGCAGGCAGACCTCTACATGAAGGACACGCCCGTCGACACGGGCGCGGAGCCGAACCCCGACAACGGGGCCATGTGGGTCACGGAAGACATCTGGGTGCGGATCGCTCCCGACCCGGCCTACCAGCCGTATCCGTTCACCGAGTCCTCGCCGCCGTGGACGCCGGCCGCGCATGAGAACCCGGAGTATCGCGATCCGAAGTACTCGGTGCCGAACTACGTCTACGTGCGCGTGCGCAACCGCGGCAACGCGGCGTCGACCGGCAACGAGCGGCTGAAGCTCTACTGGGCCAAGGCCTCGACGGGCCTCAACTGGCCGACGCAGTGGGTCGATTACAAGGACAACAACTGCGGCCCGATGAAGCTGTACGGCATGGAGATCACCAAGCCGCGAAAGAACGCCGCCACCGCCACGCAGGCCGAGCGCGACACGTATCGCGACGCCATCCTGGCCGTCGGCTCGCAGCCGGCGTTCGTCTTCCCCGGCGGCGTGAGCTACTGGCACAAGCAGGACGAGGTGCACCAGTTCGGCCCCTCGAACCGCCACGCCACGCCCGCCTTCCTGCCGTGGCACCGCGAGTACGTCAACCGCTACGAGGTCCTGCTGCAGGAGTACGAGCCGACGCTCAAGCTCCTCTACTGGGACTGGCAGAATCCTCTCAGCTCGCCGTTCAACTACCTGACCTCCACGTTCCTCGGCTCGGGCAGCGGCAGCATCGGTGCGCCGTTCCTGCCGACGCTGTCCCCGCCCGCGGTGACGCGCGACGTCGGCTTCTTCGGGCTGCCGGGCACGCCCGATACGACCGTGCTGGCGCCGACGACGTACGCGAACTTCGACAACATCGAAGGCAATCCGCACAACGGCTCGCACACCTACATCGGCGGCAACACCGGCAACATGTCGTTCGTCTCCTCGGCCGCGGAAGATCCCGTCTTCTTCCTCCTGCACGGGAACGTCGACCGCCTCTGGTCGCGCTGGCAGCGCAACAACGCGTTCGTCTCCCGCCTCGACCCCGCGCAGACCTACGGCACGCTGACCACCAACGTGAACATCACCACGGCCATGGCGCCGTGGAACGGCACCGGCACGCCGATCCAGCCGTGGACGATGGCCGGCGGCTACATCGTCAGCAAGACGCCGACGCATCCCTCCGTCGTCGCGCCGCCCATCTACGACAACGCGCTGCTGACCATCCCGCCGCTCCAGCCGGGGCAGGCGGTCGTCCTGCAGATCCCCTGGTATCCGCCCAATCCGGCCGACTTCTCCTGCTTCGGCGCCGACCAGTCGCACTTCTGCCTCCTCGGCCGCATCGAGACGACGAACAGCGCGCCGTGGGGCATGACCACCGCCGAGGGCACCAGCGTCTACAACAACACCAAGGCGAACAACAACATCGCCTGGAAGAACATCACCGTCGTCGACAATTTCCCCGGCGCGGCGAAGATGACCGGCATCCTCGTGCGCAACCCGTTCCTCACCGCGGTGAAGACGCGCCTCCGCTTCGCGCCCGTCGTGGAGAGGGAGGAGCCCGACTTCTATGAGACCGGCAGGATCTACGTCGACCTGACGCCGGAGATGTACCGCCGCTGGCAGGACGAGGGGGGCGAGGGCATCGACGTCGAGCCGGTCGATCCGGAGCGCGGCCGCGTGGCCATCACCGGCCGTGACGCGACGATCGTCGGCCTGACGCTGCAGCCGGACGAGACCTTCCACGTCGGCATCGCCTTCGAGTTGAACAAGGAGTACCAGCCGCAGGCCGGCACCGTGCCGAAGTTCGACCTCGTGCAGATCGGCACGCCGAAGGACGAGAACGAAGTCGTCGGCGGCCAGCGCTTCGAAGTCGACTTCCGCAAGCTCGTCCTCGTCCCGGCGAACGACGAGGAGTGGCGCTATCTCGACACCGGCGCCGCCGATGAAGGCTGGCGCGAGGCCGATTACGACGACAGCAAGTGGAAGACGGGCCGCGCGGAGTTCGGCTACTCCGACGATCCCGAGACGACCACCGACAACGAGCGCATCACCACGTACTACCGGCGCGCGTTCGACGTCGCCGACCCGGGCGTCTATCGCAACCTGCTGCTGCATCTGAAGCGCGACGACGGCGCGGCGATCTATCTCAACGGCGTGGAGATCCATCGTGTGAACCTCCCCGCCGATGCGAACGACGACACTCCGGCGTCTGCGTCCGTGAATGGCGTGGCCGAGGAGACGTACTTCCCGGTCGACGTCCCGCTGGAGCTCGTGAAGGAGGGACGCAACATCATCGCCGTCGAGCTCCATCAGGACGGCAAGCAGGACGACGCCACGTTCGACCTGTCGCTCTCCGCGAACCACGCCGTGCGCGACACGCCGCCGACGGTGGCCATCCTCTCGCCGCCCACCGGATCGCTCTGGCGCACCGGCGAAGAGGTGTTCGTCGTCGTCGACGCCATCGACCCCGACGGCGTGATCAAGGGCGTGCAGCTCTTCATCGACGGCAAGCTCGTCGGCTCGTCCGCGAGCGCGCCGGCGACGTTCCGCTGGCCGGCCGCCGGCGCGGGACCGCACCGCGTGCGCGCCGTGGCCATCAACTCTCTCGAGACGCGGCGGACGGAGATCTCGCTCACCGTCGTCGAGAACGTCCCGCCGGCGGCGAACCTGCTCGCTCCCGCCGACCAGGCGTCGTTCCGCACCGGCGAGGCGATCGAGGCGCGCGCCGAAGCCGCCGATCGCGACGGCAAGGTCGCCCGCGTCGAGTTCTGGATCCAGGAAGGCAACTTCTTCGGCTCCGTTCCGAAGCTCGTCGCCGCCGACACGACGGCCCCGTTCAGCGCCACGCTCCCGACCGATCTCGCTCCCGGCCACTACATGGTCTGGGCCATCGCCGTCGACGACCGCGGCGAGGAAAGCCCGTCGCTGATGACGCACATCGCGGTGGTGGGTGAGGGCGGACACGGACACTAGGTAAACTTGCGGGGCCACCTCGAGAGAGGTGGCCCCGTGATGTCGCATCCATTCACTCATTACGAGCAGAAAGCCCGCGCCGCGCTCGCGCGGCTCTCGCCGCGCCAGCGCATCCTGTTCGCGCTGGTCGTCGACACAAGCCGTACTACCTCGCCTGGACTGGTGACGCGGCGCTCTTCGACGACGTCGAGCAGGCACTCCTCGGCCGCAACGCGGATCTCGATGCGCTGCGGCAACGAGTCGAGGGCGCGTATCCCTCCGAGGACCGGATCGACGACGACGAGACGGTGTGGCTGGCGAGGAGCGGAGCCGCTCCTCGGCCGGTCGTGATCGGCTAGTCTTTTTTCCATGCGGACGTACCTCTTCGCGGCGCTGCTCCTGATCGCGATCCGCTGGGGCACCTTCTGCGCGCTCCTCTTCACCAATCCGGAGACGGCGGACACCATCGCGGAAGTCCTGTTCGGTCCCGCGCGTCTCGCCAACGACTTCCCGCGCCTCTTTCTCCCCGCCATCGACCACGGCGTGCTGCGATTCCTCGGCGGCGAGTTGTTGTGGCTCGCGGTGAGCGCGGCGGCGGGCTTTACGCTGCGCGCCATCCTCAGGAGATGATGTGCGCATGACTGAGAACAAACGCACCGTCGACCGCTACATGGATGGTTTCCGCAAAGGCGACCACGCACAGATCCTCTCCTGCCTCACCGACGACGTCGAATGGCTCCTCCCCGGCGCGTTCCACCTGCACGGCAAGGAAGAATTCGACAAGGAGATCGAGAACGACGCGTTCGCCGGTCATCCGGAGATCACGGTCGATCGGATGATCGAAGAGGACGACGTCGTCATCGCCGAGGGGACGGTGATCGCGCGGCGCAAAGACGGCGTGCAGCTCACGCTGGCCATGTGTGACGTCTTCGACATGCGCGGCGGTCTCATACGCAAGCTGACCAGCTATCTCGCGCAGGTCGGCTGACGGGCTCTCCTCTTGCAGCCATCTTTCCGGCAAGGGGGAACCACCATGGGCCTTTTCAAGAATCTGATGAACAAGATTTTCCGCGCCGGCGCGAATGCCGAGGCGCCGCCCGATGCGCTGAAGCCGGGGATGAGCAACGAGTCGCGCGTGCAGGCGGCCGAGCGCACGGGACTTCCGGTCGGTGTGGCCGTACCGGCAGGGATGCAGCCCGGTGGCGCGGCTCCCGGCGCGGTGCAGGGGCCGGTCGACATCGAGGCGATCCTCAACGGCATGGCCGCGAAGAATCCCGAGAAGCTCGACTGGAAGCGCTCCATCGTCGACCTGATGAAGCTCGTCGGAATGGACAGCAGCCTCGCCGAGCGGAAAGAGCTCGCCAAAGACCTCAATTACACCGGCGACATGAACGACTCCGCGACGATGAACATGTGGCTGCACAAGGAAGTCATGCGCAGGCTCGCGGAGAACGGCGGCAAAGTGCCGGCCGACCTGCTGCAGGACTGAGGCCGCCGCCATGACCTCGATCCTCGACGCGGTTCGCCAGCAACTCGGCCCCGACACGATCCAGCAACTGAGCGGCGCCATCGGCGCCGATCCCGCGTCCACCTCGAACGCGGTCAATCTCGCCATCCCGACGCTCCTCGGCGGCCTGTCGCAGAACGCGGCGCAGCCGCAGGGCGCGGCGGCACTCGACAACGCACTCGATCAGCACGACGGCAGCATCCTCGACAACCTCGGCGGCATGCTCGGCGGCGGCGGCTCGGGCAGCTCTGCCGGCATCGGCGGGATGGGCGGCATCGGCGGCGCCATCCTCGGACACATCTTCGGCAACCGCCGCGGCTCGGTGGAGCAGGGCGTCGGCCGCGCCTCGGGCCTCGACGCCGCGCAGGTGGCGCAGCTCCTGGCCCTCCTCGCGCCGATCGTCATGGGCGTCCTCGGACGCATGAAGAAGTCGCAGGGCCTCGACGCCAACAAGCTCCCCGAGGTCCTGCAGCAGAGCCGCCAGCAGGGAGAAAAAGAAGTCCCCGGCCTCGGCGGCATGTTCGACCAGAACAACGACGGCAGCGTCGCCGACGACCTGCTGCGCATGGGCAGCTCGGCTCTGGGAGGGATGTTCGGAAAGAAGTGATGTGGCTATACTGACGGCATGCCATCCATACGTGCATGCGTCAATCTGCTCCTCGTCGCCGCCCTCGTCACCATCGTGGCCGCGCCGGTCGGGGCGTTCCCCAACCGGCGCGTCTACGAGTTTTACGCCTATACCTACGGCAACGGCGATCCCGTGCACAACTCCGTCTGCCCCTGCCAGATCGGTCCGTGCCCGCCGGTGTACGAAGTGGTCGGCGGCTACACCGTCGAGTGCGACGGCACACGCACCGATGAATGGGGCTACACCAGCTGGAACGGCCAGTGCGGGTATCAGAACCATCCCGTCGACCGCGTGCTGGTGAGCTCCGAGTCGTGCCCGTTCTGAGAGCGACGGTAAGGCCTCCGGCGTGCGGCCCGGGCTAGTGTCGTGTCACGCCTAAAACGTGGGTCATTCGCGAGCGCCTGTCCTCCACTTCCGCGGCCTCTTCGTCGTCCCGTTCACACCGGCGCGATGACGCCGCGCGAGCGCTGCTCGAAGCGCCAGAACAGCAGCACGGCCACGACCGTCAGTCCGGCGCAGAGGCCCCACCACAGCCCGACGATGCCCATGTTGCGGCCGAAGCCGAGCCAGAGGGCGATCGGGAGACCGATCACCCAGTGGCCGGCGAGGTTCGCCCAGAACGTGTACTTCGTGTCCGCGGCGCCGCGCAGCACGCCGGCGCCGACGGCCTGAATGCCGTCCGAGAGCTGGAACACCGCGGCCACGAGCATCAGCGGGATCGACGCGGCGATGACGTTCTCCTGGTTCGTCACCAGCCGCGCGATCGGTTCCGGCGCGAGCGCGAACGCCAGCGCGCTGATGCCCATCACGATCGTGCCGCCGATGAACGTCGCCCGTCCGGCGGTGCGTGTCCCGGCGACGTCGCGCGCGCCGATGAAGATGCCGACGCGCACCGAGCCCGCCGTGGCCACGCCCACCGCGATCGTGAACGTGAACGACGCCAGGCCGATCACGAGCTGGTGCGCCGCGAGATCGAGCGTGCCCAGTCGCGACGCCAGCAGCGCCACCAGCGCGAAGATCCCCACTTCCGCGCCGAGGTGCAGCGCGCTCGGGAGACCGATGCGCGCGGCCTGCATCAGCGCGGGACGCTCGGGGCGGTGATCGACGCGCTCGGAGGGGTCCATCTTCCGCGCCGCGCGCGCCACGATCAGCACCTCGACGATCGTGCAGATCACCGTCGCCAGCGCGGCCCCCGCGGTGCCCATCGCCGGGATCGGGCCGAAGCCGAAGACGAACGCGACGTCCAGCGTGAAGTTCAGGATGTTCGCCACGATCACCGCGATCAGCATCGGCCGCGTCACGCGATGCGCCTGCAGATACGAGCGGAAGACGAAGAAGAGAAGGAAGGGAGCGAGGCTGAACGTGCGCACGAGCAGGAACGCGCGCGCGTGGCCGACGATCTCCGGCTGGGCGCCGATGAGCGGGATGGCCGCCGTCGCCGCGAACAGCACCACCATCAGTCCCGCCGAGACGAACAGCGCCAGCCAGACGCCCTGCCAGAGCACGTGACGCGCCCGCGCGTGATTGCCCGCGCCGACCGCCTGCGCGATCAGCGGGTCGATGCCCAGGACCATCCCCATGCCGAAGATCGAGATGGCGAAATAGATCGCGTTGGCCATCCCGGCGCCGGCCAGTTCCGCGGCGCCGGCGCGGCCGAGGACCGCCACGTCGACGAGGCCCATGAGCTGCGTCCCCGCCTGCGCCGCGGCGAGGGGAAGGGCGAGCCGGAACAACTCGCGAAGCTCGCGTCTGAGGCCGCCACGCATGGGGGGCGGGATTTTAGTAGGATTCGCCCCGCATGCGATATCTCGTCACCGGCGGCGCCGGCTTCATCGGTTCGAATTTCATCCGTTTCCTCTTCAAGAAATACGGCGACGACGCCCAGGTCGTGAACCTGGACAAGCTCACGTACGCCGGTATCCGCGAGAACCTCGCGGAGTACGAAGGCAACAGGAACTACAAGTTCGTGCAGGGCGACATCGCCGTGCCCGAAGAGGTGGCCGAGGCGTACAAAGGCGTCGACGGCAGCGGCATCGACGTGGTGGTGAACTTCGCCGCCGAGACGCACGTCGACCGCTCGCTGATGGAGGCCGCGACTTTCATCCAGACCGACGTCCAGGGCGTGCTGGTCCTCCTCGAGGAAGCGAAGAAGCACGCGCCGAACCTCAGGCGCTTCGTGCAGGTCTCCACCGACGAGGTGTACGGCTCGATCGAGAACGGCTCGTTCACCGAGACCGACCAGCTCAACCCGCGCAATCCCTACTCCGCCTCCAAGGCCGGCGGCGACCGCATGGCCTACGCGTACGCGCAGACCTACGGCATGCCGGTGATCGTCACGCGCGCCTCGAACAACTTCGGCCCGTTCCAGTACCCGGAGAAGCTGATTCCGCTCTTCGTCACGAACGCGCTGGACGACCTGCCGCTGCCGCTCTACGGCGACGGGAAGAACGTGCGCGACTGGCTCTTCGTCGACGACCACTGCGCGGCCATCGACTTCCTGATCGAGCGCGGCCAGAATTCCGAGGTCTACAACATCGGCGGCGGCAACGAGCGCGAGAACCGCGAGATCACGCATCGCATCCTCGAGCTGACCGGCAAGCCGGAGTCGCTGATCAAGCCGGTCGGCGACCGCCAGGGCCACGACCGCCGCTACTCGCTCGACACGAAGAAGCTCGAGGCCCTCGGCTTCAAGTGCGATACCGACTTCGACGCCGCCCTCGAGCGCACCGTGCGCTGGTACATCGACAACCCGCAGTGGTGGCGCGCCATCAAGGAACGCAGCGCGGAGTACAAGGCGTACTACGAGAAGCAGTACGCGAACCGGTGACGGAGAGCCTGAGTGCTGAGTGCCGAGTGCTGAGTGCTGAGAACGAGGGCGGGACTCAGCACTCAGCACTCAGCACTCAGCACTCAGCACTCAGCAGCACCGGCCCGCCGGAGGCCCTTCGACGTCCCCTCGGGTTGGCGGAGTGAATGCGGTCTGCTTAGTCGTCGACGCAGGTCTTGATGTCGGCGATCAGCTTCGCCATGTCGAACGGTTTCGCGTGGATGCGGAACACCGGCATGGTGAACTGCTTCAGGATCTCGCTCTCCGGGACGGCCGAGGCGATGATCGTGCAGTGGAGCTTCTCGGGGTGATGCGCCTCGAGGTGCTTGAGCACCCCGTAGCCGTCGATGCGCGGCATCATCAAGTCTAAAAGGATGACCGAGTAGCCATCCTGGTCGATGCGCTCGATGGCTTCCACGCCGTCGCGCGCGGTATCGACATGGAGATTCTGCCGTTCGACGACTTTCGCGAGCATCGCGCGGATCGGGTCGTCGTCGTCGACCACGAGCGCGCGTTTCTTACCATCCACGCGGGCAGCTTCAGCAAGAACCAAGCCCCACCGCTCAGGCCACCGCGCCGACGATCATCACCGGCACCGCCACCAGCGCGCCGACGACGAGCAGCGGAATGATCACCGCCGCCGCGACGGCCACCACCGTGACGCTCACGGCGACCACGACCGCCATCTTCACGATGAAAACCACCGCCATCACCGGCAGGAAAACCAGCTTGAGCGGCAGCAGCACGAGCTTGAAGACGACCTTGACCATCGCCAGCGCCAGCAACAGGCCGCCGAAGACGACGCCCGCCACGACGAGAAACGCGAGCAGCTCGAACATGTTCGCCAACCTCCTGGTGAGTGATACGGGGAGGCGTGGCGTGGGTTTACGATTGTTACTGGTTGCCGGTTGTTGCGTTGTTTGCAACGCCGGCTACGCCGGCTTTGGCCCCACGTACACACTCTGCGGCCGGATCAGCCTCCCCACCTTCCGCTGCTCGAAGCAGTGGGCGATCCATCCGGCCACGCGGCTGATGGCGAACGTCGGGGTGAAGAGCTCCGTGTCGAGGCCGATGCCGTGCAGGAGCAGGGCGGTGTAGAACTCGACGTTGGTCTGCAGGCGGCGTCCCGGTTTGTACTCCTCGAGCAGGCGCAGCGCCGTGCGCTCGACGGCGCGGGCGAGCTCGTAGAGGTGCATGTCGCCGGCGCGGGTGAACATCCGCTCCGCGGCCGCGGCCAGGACGTCGGCGCGCGGGTCGCGCACTTTGTAGACGCGGTGCCCGAAGCCCATCAGCCGCTCGCCCGACTCGATCTTCCGCCGCAGCACCTCCTCGGCGCGTGCGGCGTCGCCGATCTCGAAGACCGTGTCCAGCGCCGGCCCCGGCGCGCCGCCGTGCAATGGTCCTTTCAGCGCGCCGATCGCGCCGGTGACCGCGGAGACGAGATCGGAGCCGGTGGAGGCGATGACGCGCGCGGTGAAGGTCGAGGCGTTGAGGCCGTGGTCGACGACGGTGTTGAGGTACGTCTCCAGCCCGCGCACCACTTCCGCGTGCGGCTCGACGCCGTTCAGCATCCAGAGGTAGTTCGCCGCGAAGCCGAGGTCCTGGCGCGGCGCGACCGGCTCCAGTCCCTGCCGCGCGCGCCAGTGCGCCGCGACGATGGCCGGGCACGACCAGAGGATCATTCGCGCATCGTCCCCTTCGAGACCCGCCACCCCCGCCCGCAAGGCGATCATCGTTTCGGAGTGCGACGGCCCGGCCGCCGCTTTGGGCACGGTGGTGAAGCCGGCGGGGAAGCCCCACAACAACTCCACCACGTCCTCGAACCGCCACGAGCTCAGCTCCTCAACCCGGAACCCGCCGATCACCAGTTCCCCGCGCTCGCCATCCACCATGCTCAGTCGCGTCTCGGCCGCGACCACGCCTTCCAGTCCACTGTTCATGCCTCGAACATAAGTTTGCTGGACGCGAACGTCAACATTGATTGTACAATCAACACATGGCGCGGAAAACGGAATGGCTGGACGCGAAGGAAGCGACGCGGCTCCTCGGCATCAGCCGGGCCACGCTGTACGCCTACGTCAGCCGCGGCTTCGTCCGCTCCGAGCCGGTCCCCGGCCGGTCGCGCGAGCGCCGCTACGCGCGCGAGGACGTGGAGCGCCTGCGCGTCCGCGCCGAGGAGCGGCGCAATCCGGAGAAGGCCGCGGCGCACGCGCTGCGCTGGGGCGTGCCGATCCTCGAGTCGGCCATCACGCTCATCGCCGGCGGGAAGCTCTACTACCGCGGCCACGACGCCGCGGAGCTGGCCCGCACGCGATCGCTCGAGGAAGTGGCCTCGCTGATCTGGACCGGCGGCTTCGAGTCCGACCTCTTCGACACGCCGCTGCACGTGGTGGGAGGGGAGGGAGCGCCGGGCATCCCGATGATCAGCCGCATGCAGTCGATCCTCCCGCTCGTCGCCGCGCGCGACGAGCTGGCCTTCGACCTCCGCCCGCGCGGCGTCGCGCAGACCGGCTGGCGGATCGTCAACCTGTTGACCAGCGTGGCCGCGGAGACGCGCGAGCTGGAACCGACGGTCGAGGAGACGCTGGCCCGCGCCTGGGCGCCGTCCTCGAAGGCCGCGCCGGCGCTGATCCGCGCGGCGCTCATCCTCTGCGCCGACCACGAGCTGAACGTCTCCGCCTTCACCGCCCGCTGCGTGGCCTCGGCCGGCTCGAATCCGTACGCCGTCGTCACCGCCGGCCTGGCCGCGCTCGAAGGTCCGAAACACGGCGGCGCCACGGAGCGCGTGGAGGTGCTGTTCGAGGAGCTCCGCCGCGCGCGCGATCCGCGCAAGGCGCTCTCCGACCGCCTCCGCCGCGGCGCCGGCGTCGACGGCTTCGGCCACCCGCTCTATCCCGACGGCGACCCGCGCGCGGCGCTGCTCCTGGAGCTGCTGCCGAAGTCGAAGGAGCTGACGTTCGCCCGCTCGCTCGCCTCCGCCGCCGAAACGGTCCTCGGCGAACAGCCCACGCTCGACTTTGCCCTCGTCACCGCGTCGCGCACCCTCGGCTTCCCCCGCGGCTCCGCACTGGTCATGTTCGCCATCGGCCGGATCATCGGCTGGATCGCGCACGCCATCGAGCAGTACGCGACGGGCACGATGATCCGGCCGCGCGCGAAGTACGTCGGACCGGCCGCGCGCTAGATTGCACAAGGGGACGACGAAGAGGCCTCCGGCGGGCCGGCGCGGCCGGCAGCGCTGATT
>DASUSL010000194.1:0-31301 GCA_036375135.1 Thermoanaerobaculia bacterium
AATCAGCGCTGCCGGCCGCGCCGGCCCGCCGGAGGCGCCCTCGTCGTCCCCCGGGCGGTGGTGGAACGCGAGAATCCCGCTCAGTCGGTGCGCATGCGGATGGCGATGAGGAGGGCGCCGGCCATCAGGACGGCGCCGCCGTAGAAGGCGCCCGCGGCGCGGGCGCCGTCGTAGAGCACGCCGGAGAGCAGCGGGCCGAAGAAGCGGGCCAGTGAGCCGGCGGAGGTTGCCAGTCCGAGGAGGCTGCCGCGTTCCGACTCCGGGGCGGCCTTCGAGACCAGCGCGGTCAGCGCGGGGTAGCAGAGTCCCTGGCCGATGCCGATGAAGAAGCCGGCGGCGTAGAGCAGCGGCACGCTCTGAATCTCCGGCACCGCGGCGAAGCCGATCATGAACGACGCCGCGCCGATGACGATCACGCGCTTCTCGCCGAAGCGCTTCACCAGCCTGCCGATCAATCCGCCCTGGATCGCGGCCACGATCGTGCCGATGAAGAGAAACATGTACGCCATGTCGAGCTGCTCGAAGTGGAAGCGGTCGCGCCCGTGCAGCGTCACGCTGATCTCCATCCCCGACACCGCCAGCAGCGTGAGAAAGAGTCCGCCGAACAGCGCGGTCAGGAGGTGGTTGGTGAAGATCTCGCGCCAGATGCGGCGATCGAACTGCGGCGGCACGCCGGAGCGCGGCACGATGTGCGCGGGCTTCGACTCCGCGAGCACGCTCAGCGCGATGAGGAACGCGGTGAAGGAGAGTCCGCCCGCCACGAGTCCCGGCAACAGGTTGCCCGGCAGCCCGTGTCCCGTCCCCACTTTCGCCAGGATGCCGCTCAGCGGCGGCCCGAGGATGAAGCCGAGGCCGAACGCGGCACCGATGAGGCCCATCCCTTTGGCACGGTTCTCCGGCGTCGTCGAGTCGGCGATGTAGGCCTGTGCGGTGCCGATGTTCGCGCCGCCGATGCCGGCAATCACGCGCGAGAGGAACAGCACCTCCAGGCTGTGCGTGAAGGCGAAGAGGAGATAGCCGGTCGTGCTGGCCGTGAGGCTGACCAGCAGCACCGGGCGCCGTCCCACGCGGTCGGAGAGCCTCCCCCACACCGGCGCGAAGAAGAACTGCATGATCGAGTAGATCCCGACCACCGCGCCGACCACGAACCCGCTCGCGCCGTACTCGCGCGCGTAGAACGAGAGAAACGGGATGACCATCCCGAACCCGATCAGATCGATGAAGACGGTCAGGAAGAGGACGAGGAGCGAGGTGCGGCGCAAGCGAGGCTCATAGTCTCACAGGGGCGGGAGAGTCTCGGAGTCTCGGGGTCGCAAAGTCGCAGAGTCGCAAAGTCGCAAAGGCCCAAAGGCGCACAGGGAAAGCGACTTTGAGACTCTGCGACTTTGAGACTCTGCGACTTTGAGACTCTGCGACTTTGAGACTCTGCGACTTTGAGACTTTGAGACTCTGAGACTTTGAGACTCCCCGCCTCGGCGCTACTCCACCACGTGCCACGCCGTCTGCCGCCCCGCGAGGTAGCGCACCGACTTGCCGTCGAACACTGCCGACTGCTCGAGCTTGATCTGCACGAGCTGTCCGTTCCACTCCGGCACCGGCACCTTCACGTTGCCTTCGATGGCGTAGACGGTGTTCGCGCGGAGCTTCCAGTCGCCGTAGACCTGGGACGGACCCTGGTTGTCCCACCAGCCGATGATCGGGCCGGGGGCGTGGCCGAAGTAGCCGAGGGGGTGCGTGTACGTCGTCGAGTGGATGTTCTCTTTCGACGAGGCGGCGCGCGTGGCGGCGAGGATCTCGTTGCCGCTGCGGCCCGTGCGGAACTCGCTCGTGAGCAGGTCCTGCCAGCGATTGCCGGTTTTCAGCGCGTTCTTCAGTCCTTCCGGGACATCGCTCTCGCCGGCGCGCAGGACGTAGCCCATCTCCTGCGTGTCCGTGTTCAGGCGCAGGTAGGTGATGCCCACGTCCGTGTGCAGCACGTCGCCGCGGCGGATGACCGTCTCTTCTGCGCCGCAGAACGGCGTCGCGGTCTCGCACGCGACTCCCGCGCGCTGCGCGTTCACGTACGGCATGAACCAGATCGGCAGCCCGAGCTCCGCGTAGCGCTCGCGAATGAACCACGCCACGTCGTCGGTCGTGGTCACGCCCGGCGTGATGACCCTCGACGAGAACGCCTCGGCGATCACGGAGCGCGCGATGGCCACGATCTGCGGATAGACCTCCAGCTCCATGGCCGTGCGCTGCTCGAGCCAGCGCAGCGCGAGGTTCTCCGCGCTGACGACCCGCGTGCGCAGCGGCGCGTCGAGCACCGCCATCAGCCGCTCGTGCATGCCGTGCGTGAGTCCGTCGCCGAAGGCCCAGTCGCGGCTGACGTTCACGCCGATCTTCTTCGGATTGCGCTCGCGGATGATTTCGCCGAGGCGCTTCCACTGCGCGTCGAGGTCGCCCCCTTCCCACGCGGCCTCGTAGTAGCCGGGCATCGGGTAGCGGTTCACCGTCAGACGCTCGACGCCCTTCTCCGCGCCGCGGTCGAAGAAGACCAGCATCGACGTGCGGCGCGCGGCGAAGACCGGCTCCGGCACGAGCGTGAGGTAGACCGGATCCTCCGCGTACTCGCGGTTGATCACCACCCACATGTCGATGCCGGTCTCGCGCATCAGCGACGGCAGGAGGTGGTCCAGCCGGTCCTTGAGCATCGCGTTGACGGCCTCGGGGCGCGCCCGCTCGCGCAGCACGGCCGGTGATGTGGCGCGGGCTTCAGCCCGCGTTTCCGGTGGGCGGGCTGAAGCCCGCCCCACATGGAGCACCAGCAGCGCGAGCAGCACGACTCGAATCACTTCTTCTGTTCCTTCTTCCACGCGGCGAGCACTTCCGCCTCCCGCTCCGGCTTGATGCCGGCCCGGAACTTCGACTTCCGCTCCGCGTCGCGCGACTCATGGTACGCGAGCGTGGCCGCGGCGGTGTCGGCGAGCGGGCGGAACGTCAGTCCCGCGGCGAGCGCCTTCCTGATCGAGCGCGTGCCGAAGCCCGCGTAATCGCCCGCCGGCGGGATCCACACCGGCATGTCCGACCACGGCGCGACCTTCTGCGCCTCGAGGAACGAGGCCGGCACCCAGGTGAACTGCGCGCCGGCGGTGGTCACGGCCTTGATGCCGTACAGCATCTCGGCCATGGTCAGCGGATGCGCGGGGCCGACGGCGTTGAACGTGCCGAAGGCCTTCTGCTCGCAGAGCCGGATGGTCCATTCGGCGAGATCGCGCGCGTCGATGATCTGCACGGGATCGTTCGGATTGCCCGGCGCCAGCACCTCGCCGCCCTTGGCGATGCGCACGGGCCAGTAGGTGAAGCGATCGGAGTTGTCGCCGGGGCCGACGATGAGGCCGGGGCGCACGATGGTGGCGCGGCCGGGGAAGGCCTTCCCCGCCTCCTTCTCCGCGAGCGCCTTCAGTCCGCCGTACGTCTCGCCGGTGACCTGCTCGACGGTCGGATCGGCCAGGACCGCGGTGGGTTCGTTCTCGTCCATGCCCGGCTTGTCGTTCTTCGCGTAGACCGAGAGCGTGGAGATGAACATGTACTGGCCGGCGGAGTCCTTGAGCAGCGTGGCCGCGTCGCGCACCCAGCGCGGGAGCGTGGAGGGGTTGTCGATGACGGCGTCCCACTCGCGCCCTTTCAGCGCATCGAGCTTGCCGTTGCGATCCCCCTCGAGGCGCTCGACGCCCGGCGGGACGGAGTTGGGATTCGTCTTCCCGCGATTGAAGACCGTGACTTTGTGGCCGCGCTCGACGGCGTACTTGACCTGATGCGGTCCGATGAAGCCCGTGCCGCCGAGGATGAGGATGCGCAGCGGCTTCGCGGATCTGGACGACGAGGGCGCGACCTGCGCGAGGGCAGCGGCGGCGGTGGCGGCGGCAGTGACGGCGACGAAGGAACGGCGAGTGATGTCGGACATGGCGCGGGGATGATAGACGGCCGCCTCCTCGGAGTGACGGAACAGTCTGGCAACAACGAGAGTGCTGAGTGCTGGGTGCTGAGTGCTGAGAGACGGCCGACTGAGCACCCAGCACTCAGCACTCACCCGGACGTCTGCTACAGTCGCGCGCCGCATGCGCCGCCTCGTCCTCTTCGACATCGACGGAACGATTCTCTCGGACGGCGGCGCGTCGCGCGCCGCGTTCGCCGACGCACTCTCCGCCGTCTACGGCTACGACGGCGAGCTCTCGCGCTACGACTTCTCCGGCCGCACCGATCCGCAGATCGCGCACATGGTCCTGGCCGACGCCGGCCATGCAGCCGAAGCGATCGAGGCCGCGCTGCCGCGGCTGTGGGAGGTCTACCTGGCCGGCCTGGCGCGCAACGCGACGCCGGAGCGCGTGCGCGTGATGCCGGGCATCCGCGAGCTGCTGGCCGAGCTCGAGCCGCATCCCGAAATCGTGCTGGCGCTGCTGACGGGCAACATCGAGCCGGGCGCGCGCCTCAAGCTCGGCGGCGCGGACCTCAACGGCTACTTTCCGTTCGGCGCGTTCGGCAGCGACTCCGCCGACCGCACGCAGCTCCCACCCATCGCCATGCAGCGCGCCGCCGCGCGCCTCGACCGCGACTTCCGCGGCGCCGACGTGGTGATCATCGGCGACTCGATCTACGACGTCCGCTGCGGCGTGCCGTACGAGGCGACGACCATCGCCGTGGCCTCGGGCAAGACGAAGGCAGAAACACTACGCGCCGAGAACCCCCGTCACTTTTTCGACAGTGCGGAAGACCTCGGCGCGATGATGGACGCGATCCTGAAGGGCTGAGCACAACGATCGTTCTGCGGTGACGCAACAGGGAACGACCGGGAGGCCTCCGGCGGGCCGGTGCGACCGGCAGCGCTTGTTGCCTCGCTGAACGCACGCTCTCGGCGGAGCAATCAGCGCTGCCGGCCGCGCCGGCCCGCCGGAGGCCCTTCGTCGTTCCCTGTGGCGTTCAGCGAAAAGCGAGCGTTCTGGCTCAGTCCTTCTCGGGAATCCGCACTCTGCCCGCGACGCGCACGTAGTCGATTCCGCCGCCGCCGCCCTTGTGGCCCACCGTGAAGTTGCCGCCGACGTCGGCCACGTCGATGCCGCCCGAGCCGTCGTCGTCGATCGTCACGTCGCGCTTGATGTTCTGCACCACGATCGAGCCCGAGTCGTCGTTGCGGATGCGCAGCGAGCCGGAGACGTTCGCGACCACGATCGCGCCCGAGTCGTCCTCGATCTCCACGCTGCCCGTCACGTTCCTGATGTTCAGCTCACCCGAGTCGTCTTCCACCACCACGTTGCCCGTGACCGTGTTGATGTCGATCGCGCCCGAGTCGTCGTGGATCGTCACATTGCCGTTGACGTTGCGGACCTCGATCGCGCCCGAGTCGTCGTCGATCGTCAGCGCGCCGGTGTTCGCCACCTTGATCCAGCCGCTGTCGTCCTCGATGACGACCGGCATGCCCGCGGGGAGCGTCACGGCGAGGTCGAGGCGGGCGCTGAAGAAGCCGAAGATCACCGTGCGGTCGGGGATCTCCGTGGTGATGTGCAGGTCGGAGCCCGACTTGCGCAGCGTGAGCGTCATGCGCGGCAGAAAGTCCTCGTCGCTCGTGCAGGCCGTGCCGGTGGCGACGATCTGCGTCGCGCCCGCGGTGCCGTCCACCTTCAGCGAGCCGGAGTCGGTATGCAGGACCACACGGGAAATGCCGCTGACCGGGGTCTGCGCACGGCGCGGGGCCGTGTGGCGGCAGTCCATGTCGTCGAAGAGGCCGTTTCCGGCGAACGCGGTGCCGGCGCTGAACAGCACCGCCGCGGTCGTCATCGCTGCGATTCTCATCGGAATCCCTCCATCTGGCCGAGTGTACGAATGCGGACAGTCGATGTTTCATCACCAGACAGCGGTGGCGGCTGTCACATCCGCGTATGGGCTCCGCGCGCAACACTGCGTCACGGAGGCAACCGAATGAAAAAGACAGCCCTGATCCTTGCGACCGTCCTTCTGGCACCGGCCGTGTTCGCCAACGACGCCAAGACCACGTACGAGGCAAAGTGCAAAATGTGTCACGGCACGGACGGCAAGAAGAACGCGAAGGCGAACTTCACCAAGCCCGAGGCCGACCTCGTGAAGCACATGCTCAGCGACGCCAAGCACAAGAGCAAAGTGGCCGACGAAGCGGCCGCCAAGGCGCTCGCCGCGTACATCAAAACGCTCAAGTAGGAACGACCGCAGTACCATGGCCGCGTGGCCGCCGGAGATCCTCGCGCAAACCTGATCCGCGTCCTGCGCAGTGCATGCTCCGGCGAGCTCGCGGCCATCCACGCCTACCGCGGCCACGGAAACAGCGTGCGCTCCCCCGAGGAGCGCACGCGGATCCGTGAGATCGAAGACGAGGAGCGGCATCACCGCGAGCTCGTCCTGGCCCTCCTCGCGCAGCTCGGCTCCGGTCCGGGCCGCGGGCGCGAGGCGCTCTTCTGGTGCATCGGCAAGACCATCGCCTTCCTCTGCCACCTCGGCGGCTGGTTCATCCCGATGTACGGCGCCGGCAAGCTGGAGCGCTCCAACATCGTCGAGTACGAGGACGCCGCGCGCTACGCCGCGCAGTCGGGCAACGCGCAGATGATCGACTGCCTGCTGACCATGGCCGAGGTCGAGTGGGAGCACGAGCGCTACTTCCGCGAGATCATCGCCGGTCACCGGCTGCTGCGGGTGTTCCCGCTGTGGGACGCGCCGCCGCCGAAGGAAACGATCCGCGGAAGAGAGGCGGCAGCGTGATGGACGCGCTCTTCACGCAGGCCGTCTCTCTCCTCGATGCCGGCGACGTCGATGCGCTGGCGCGCCTCATCGACGAGAACCCGCGGCTCGTTCGCGAGCGGACGGACTTCGAGGGACACGCCTACTTTCATCGTCCGTATCTGCTCTGGTTCGTGGCCGAGAACCCGGTCCGCAACGACCGCCTCCCGCCGAACATCGCCGACGTGACGCGGCTCATCATCGACAAAAGCGGACCGCCGGCGTCCTCGCCGGCTGTCTCCGCAGGCGTCCCGCCTGCGCCCACCCGTGGCGCCGGGACGGCGCCACAGGCAGCCGGCGGGGACGCCGGCGGTCCGCCGGCGGGTCCACTGACGCTGCAGGAGCAGCTCGACTACGCGCTGGCGCTGGTCTCCTCGGGACGCGTGCCGCGCGAGGCGGGCGTGCAGCGCGCGCTGATCGACGTCCTCTGCGACGGCGGCGCGTCGCCCGACAGCGCGATGCTCACCGCGGTCGCGCATCAGGAGATCGACGCCATCGAGCAACTGCTCGCGCGCGGCGCGACGCTGACGCTCACCGTCGCGGCCGCCCTCGGCCTCGAGATCCCGCTCGACGACGCCGACGCGCACGAGAAGCAGCGCGCCCTCACCGCGGCCGCGTTCTACGGCAACGCCCGCGCGGTGGAGCGGCTCGTGGAGGCCGGCGCCGACGTCCGCGCCTTCAGCCCCGACGGCTTCCACCCGCACGCCACGCCGCTGCACCAGGCCGTGCACGCCGGCTCGCTCGACAGCGTGCGCATCCTCGTCGAGGCGGGCGCGCCGCTCGACGTCGAAGACCGCGCGCACCACTCGACCCCGCTCGGGTGGGCCGAATACCTCGGCCGCCCGGAGATTGCGAGCTACCTGCGTGAACAGCATCGATGACGTGATCGCCCGCATGCGCGCGCTCGACGCGGCGCTCCCCGAGACGGACGGCCTGAAGTGGTGGAACCTCCTCTACCTGCGCGTGACCGAGGCGGTGAAGAATCATCCGCCGGCCGGAGGATGGCAGGATCCGCAGTGGCTGGAGCGGCTCGACGTCATCTTCGCCGGGCTCTACTTCGACGCGGTGCGCGATCCCGAGGGCTCGCGCGTCTGGCGTCCGCTGTTCCGCGCCCGCTTCCGCCGCGACGTCGCGCGCGTGCAGTTCGCGCTGGCGGGGATGAATGCGCACATCAACCATGACTTCGCGCCCGCCATCCTGCGCGCGTGCGTGGAGCGCGGCATCGAGCCGCGCCGCGGCACGCCGCAGCATCACGACTTCGAGCACTTCAACGAGCTGCTCGAGCGCGTGCAGGGGGATGTCAAGGACTGGCTCCTGACCGGCGTCTTCCGCCACGTCGACGGCTCGCTGGGCCGCCTCGACGACGTGCTGGCGATGTGGAAGGTGCAGAAGGCGCGCGAGACGGCGTGGTCCAACGCCGAGATCCTGTGGGAGCTGCGCCCGCTGCCGACAGTCGTCACGGAAAGCTTCATGCGCAGCGTGCGCCGCCTGGTCGAGCTGTCGAGCAAAGGGCTGCTCGTGCCGACGCGCTGATCAGTGCGCGTCGTCGCTGCTGTCGTGCGCCTGCCGCAGCTCGTCGACGGCATCCAGCACCGGCTCGGGCAGCGCGGGCAGCACGTCCTTCACCACCCGCCGCCCGCCGGCGAACCGCGAGCGGTAGTACTCCACGTCGAGCTTATCGACGACCACCGCGCGCCGGCTGCTGGCCGCGTGCACGAAGCGGCCGTCGCCGACGTAGATCCCGACGTGCGAGATCCCGCGCTTGTAGGTGTTCTTGAAGAAGACCAGGTCGCCCGGCTTCAGCTCCTCGCGCGAGACCAGGAATCCCTCGCGGAACTGCGAGGCCGCGGTGCGCGGCAGGTCGCGGACGCTGGCGAAGGCGCGGCGGACGAGACCGGCACAGTCGAAGCCCTTGTTCTCGTCCTGCCCGCCGAAGCGGTAACGGACACCGATCCAGGAGAGGGCGCGGTCGACCATCCCCTTCGGCTGCGCCTGCGTCTCCGTCTGCACGGGCGGAGCCGGCGACGGCTCTTGCGCGAACGCTGCCGAGGTCAGGAGCACCCCGAGGACTGTGACGGCGAAGGACTTCCTCAATTCGGGGCGGACTCTATGACACGACCCGCAACAGACGCAACCGTGTTAGAACGGAACCCTGTGATGCGCATCATCATCATTCTGCTGCTGTTCGTGGCATGCGCGCGCCCGCGGGTCGAGGAGATTCCCTCCCCCGCCGGCACCGGCGCCGCCGAGCCGCACCTCTCCGCCGGACGTCACGGCTCGCTGCTCATGAGCTGGATCGAGAACGGGAGCGTGCGCGTGTCGCGCTTCGGCGAGGGCGTCTGGGAGGCGCCGTCGACGGTCGTCGCGCGCAACGATCTCTTCGTGAACTGGGCCGACTTCCCCTCGGTGGTCGAGCTGAGCGACGCCACGCTGCTCGTGCACTGGCTGCAGAAGAGCGGCGCGGGCAAGTACGCGTACGACGTCCGCTTCGCGCTCTCGAAAGACCGCGGGAAGACGTGGAGCGCGTCGCGGCTGCTGCACGACGACGGCACGCAGACCGAGCACGGATTCGCCTCCCTGGTCGCCGACGCTTCGCGCCCGCTGGCGCACGCGGTCTGGCTCGACGGCCGGAAGATGGCCGCCGGCGGCGACATGACCCTCCGCTACGCCACGATCTCCTCGGACGGCACCCTCGCCTCGCCCGCGGAGCTGGACACGCGCACGTGCGAATGCTGCACGACCGCGCTGGCCGCGACCGATGGCGGACTCATCGCCGCCTATCGCGACCGGACGGCCGAGGAGATCCGCGACATCAGCCTCGTCCGCGGCAACGCCATCGGCTGGAGCGCCCCAGCGCCGCTGCATCGCGACGGCTGGAAGATCGCCGGCTGCCCCGTGAACGGCCCGCAGCTCGACGCGCGCGGCAATGACGTGGTGGTGGCCTGGTTCACGAAGGACCGCGTACTCGTGGCCTTCTCCCGCGACGGCGGCGCCACGTTCAGCGAGCCGCGCCGCATCGACGGCGGCAAGCCCGTCGGCCGCGTGGACGTCGTCCTGCGCGAGGATGGCGATGCGTTCGTGACGTGGATCGACGGCAGCGCGGTGGTCGGCCGCCGCGTGCCGCGCGACGGCGCGCCGGAACCGATCTTCACCATCGCCCGGACCACCACCGCCCGCGCCAGCGGCTTCCCGCGCGCCGCACGGGTGGACGGCAAGACGTACGTGGCCTGGACCGAGGTCGAGCCCAGGAAGCGCATCCGCCTCGCGCGCGTTCAGTAAGTGGAGCGCCGCCGTCCCGGCGGCTGCCCGGGCGGCGTCCCGCCGCCCGGGGTGGCGGCGCGGGACGCCGCCACGGCAGCCGGCGGGGACGCCGGCGCTCCGCTTGAGAGACAATGCCCGCAATGAACCTGGTCACCGTTACCGCCTATCCCGAGCGCGACACCGCGCGCACCGCCAAGCAGGTGCTCGACGTCGCCGGGATCGAGTCCGTCGTCGACGAGCCCAGCGAGCGCCGTGTGCGCCTGCGGGTCGAGAACGTCGACGCCCTCCGCGCCGGTGACGCCCTCAACCGCAACGGCGACACGCTTCCCGAGATCCAGGAAGCGGACGAGGAAACGGTCGAGAACCTCTGCCCCGCGTGCGACTCGCCCGACGCCGAGCCGTCGCGCCGCGCGCGGTCGTTCCTCCTCGTCACGGTGCTGGCCATCGCCATCGGCACCGCCGCGGGCTTCCTGCAGGCAACCTTCTTCGCCATCCCCGCGGCGGCGGTCTTCCACCTCGTCCAGGGGCGGTGGCGCTGCAACGCCTGCGGCGAAACATGGGACTGATCGAGTTCCTCCGCCCGCTCTACCAGGACCTCGACGGCGCCTCGCGCATGGACGAGGTCGAGCGCATCGCCGGCATCGCCCGCCGCCTCTACACGCCGCCGCCCGGGAGCGACGAGGCGCGCACCTTCGAGCTGCTGCTGATGTTCCATCGCCTCGGCAAGTGGCTCGACAAGGTCGGCAATATCTCGCGCACCGTTCTCGGCGTCGAAGGAGTGACCGAGGGGGAGCTGCGCCGCACCGCGGCGTCGATCGCGAGACTGCACGCGCCGGTGAGCGACGCCGAGCGCGCCGTCGCCGCGGCGGTGCTGATCGACGAAGCGGGCGTGCGCGGCCTGACCGAGCACTTCACGCGCGCGCGGCGCGAGGGGATGTCGCTGATGGACGTCCTGCGCAACGCGTTGTCGGATGTGTCGGTGCCGGACTGGCTGCCGGAACGGGCCGAGGAGTGGCTGCATCAGCGCCGCGAAGCCCGCCGCGCCGTCTGCCGCCGCCTCCTGGAAGAATTACAACTCGAGGACCTGAGGTAAGTGGAGGACAGGCAATCCTGCCTGTCCCCCCGGTTGTTGCGTCAGTAACGATTGTTCACGTCGCGAACGAGCAGGATCCGGCTCGCGAACGGAACGGTCGCGTTGGCGTTCGACACCTGCACCTCGACGACGTCGCCCACTTCGAGGCCCGACACCGGGTACAGACGTCCCGATACGTCGACGTTCGTGTTCGCGTCGTACGAGACGGTGATGCGGCTGCTGTTGTTCATGCCCGAGCCGGTGTTGAAGTTCGAGCGCCAGGAGGCGGACTCGAGCTCGATCGTGCGGCGCGAGGTATCGACACGGCGCACCGTACCGCGGATCGTCGCCGACTGCTGCGACGACGTGCCGCCGTCGTAGATGCTGCCGGAGCCGGAGCTCACGTTACGGGTCACGTAGATGTTCTGCGCGACGTAGCGGTTGTTGCCGAGGTCGCGAACCTGGATCTCGATCTCATCGCCGCGCTCGAGGTCGGCGACGCGATACGACTGGTTGTTGTACGACACCGGCGTGTTGACGTCGTAGTCGACGGTCATCACGGAGCCGTTGCCGCGGTCGACTTCGATCGTGCGGCGCGAGGTGTCGATGTAGCGCACCGTGCCGCGGATGTTCGAGCCGTACGCCGGGAACGACGAGTTGCCGCTCGAGACGTCGGAGACGACGGTCATCGACTCGGCCACGAGGCTGTTGCCGGACTCATCGACGCGCACGGAGACGACGTCGCCGCGCTCGAGATCCTCGGGGCGGTAGTTCTGTCCCTGATACGAGACCGGGGTGCGGTCGTCGTAATAGACGCGTACGGTGTCGCCGGAACCGCTGGAGAGCATCGAGCGGTTGTAGCCGCTCACGTCACGGAGATAGACGCTGCGCGTGCCGGCGTCGACATAGTCGACCGTGCCGCGGATCTCGTAATTCTGATTGTCGGCATTGCCGCCGCCGAAGATGTCGCCCATCCCGCCGGACGATCCGCAGGCGGCAAGGAACAATACCGCTAAGGTTGCTGCTGTCAGTGATTTAGTTCGGGTCATGTTCATAGTCCCCCGACGGGTTCTATGAGCAGGAACCGTGCCCTAATAACTGTCTTTGGTTGTCGGTTGCTGGTTCGGAACGACTCCACCGAACCACCAGCAACCAGCAACCAGGAACACAGCAAAAAATCAGTGGCACGCCCCAACGCTCGCGAGAAACCCACCGAGCGCGGTATAGAACGCAGCAGGCTGCTCCGCCCACGGAAAGTGTCCCGCGTTCTCCAGCAGCTCCACGCGCGCCTTCGGGAACGTCTCGCGCAGCTCCTCCGCCGTCTCCAGTGGATCCTGCTTGCCGTGCAGGATGAGCACGGGCGCGGTCACCTTCTCCCGTCCGGCGCGGAGGTCGAGCGTGAACATCTGCGGCACGACGGCGCGGAACATCTGGTCGTTGAACGAATCCTCGGACAGCGCGGCCAGGAACGGCTGCGCCTTCGCGCGATCGGCAAAGTACGCGGGCGTCTTCGCGCGCGTGATCTCCAGCACCGCGCGGCGGCGGTTCTCCTCGAGCCGCTTCGCGTCCGACCACTCCTTGATCTTCGCGCGGTCTTCTTCGCTGAAGCGCGACTCCAGGTTCGCGTTGAACTTCATCACCGACTTCAGCGTCGGCCCGCCCGAGTCGATCAGCGCCAGCATGGCCACGCGCTCCGGATGCTCGCGCGCGTACATCATCGACAGGATCCCGCCGAACGAGTGCCCGACGATGCTCAGCTTCTCGCTCTTCAGCTCCTTGCGCAACGCCTCCACATCGCCGACCAGGTGCTTCAGCGCCAGCGTCTCCCCGTCATGCTTTTCGACGACGGACTTGCCGGTGCCGCGCTGATGCAGCAGCACGAACGCGTACTTGTCCGAAAGCTTCTCCGCCACGGGACGCAGATAGTCCGGCGAGAACCCCGGCCCGCCCGCCAGCATCACGATCGTCTCCCCCTTCCCGACGACGTCGTAATGCAGCACGGTCCCGTCGTGGGATTTGAAGGTGGCCGCGGAGAGAGGAAGGGAGAGGAGGAGGAAGAGGACGAAGCGCATTGGTCCCAGTTTATCCTGAGCGAAGCGAAGGATCTCCGGAGCCACCGCATGGCCGAAGCTTCAGGCGCCGCGGTGGCTCCGCAGACCCTTCGCTTCGCTCAGGGTGAACTGGCTCACGTCCGCAGCACGCCCGCCCGCTCGAACACCCTGGCCTCGATGAACGTCTGCACCAGCGCCGGGTCGAGCAGCCCTTCGGCCGTCTCCATGCGCAGGATGTCGAGGGCGCGCTCGGTGGGGACGGCGCGTTTGTAGGGGCGGTCGCTGGCGGTGAGGGCGTCGTAGATGTCCGAGATGGCCATCATCCGCGACTGGATGGGGATGTCGTTCGCGGTCAGCTTGCGCGGGTAGCCGCGGCCGTTCAGCTTCTCGTGGTGCGCGTACGCGATCTCGGCCACCGAGGAGAGGTCGCGGGTCCAGGGGATCTTCAGCAGGAAGTTGAACGTGTGCGTGACGTGCGACTCGATCTCCGAGCGCTCCGCCGCGTCGAGGTTGCCCTTGCGGATCGAGAGGATGCGCGCCTCTTCGGGATCGACCAGCAGCCGCTTCTCGCCGCGGATGTCCTGGTAAGTCCGCGAGGCCAGCGACTGCAGGAAGTGAAAGTCCCCTTCCGGCAGCACCGTCGGCTCGTTCGACTGCGCGATGAACGCAAAGTCCTTCTGCAGTTTCAGGATCGCGTCCGCCGCCTCGGCATCCGCATGCGCCGCGAACTCGTCGAAGCCGTCCTTCCCGTGCTCGAGCAGGTAGTCGATCTTGCGGCGCTGCGTGTCGTTCTCGATCGACTTCATCACGTACTCGAAGCGGCCGCGGATGTTGTCGAGGTGCAGCGGATAGAGCTTCTTCTCCTTGACCAGCACCTGCTCGCGCACGCCGACTTTGCCGAAGTCGTGCAGCAGCGACGCGTAGCGGATCTCCCGCACCTGCTCGCTGCTGAAGCGCACTTTCGCGAACTCGCCGAAGTCGACGCGGTCGACCACGCGCGCCAGCTCCACGGTCAGGTCGGCCACGCGGAACGAGTGACCCGACGTCGTCGGATCGCGCTGTTCGATGGCCGTGACCGCCGCCGTGACGAAGCCCTCGAACAGACGCTCGATCGACTCGTACAGCAGGTTGTTCTCGACCGCGACCGCGGCCTGGCTGGCCAGCGCGCGCATGATGTCGGCCGTGTCCTGATCGAAGGCGATCACCGCCTCCGGGACGTTCGCCGCCGTCAGCCGCGCCGGTGCACCGGCGCGCCGCCGGTTGATGAGCTGCAGCACGCCGATGATCTCGCCGGCGTGATTGGTCATCGGAAAGACGAGCAGTGACTTCGTGAGGTAGCCGTTCTTCTCGTCGAAGGAACGGTTGATCTCGTACTCGGCGCCCTCGGGAAGGTTGTACGCGTCGTCGATGACGAGCGTCTCCCCCGTCATGGCCACGTAGCCGGCCAGGCTCTTGCGCGTGATCGGCAGGACCTTTTCCTCGAACGCCTCGACGTCGATCGAGTCGTTCTGGGCCAGCTTCCAGCGCAGCACCTGCCGGCCGCCGGCTTCATCGAGGAGGTAGAGCGACCCGGCGTCGGCGCGCGACAGCTCGCGCGCCTTGCTGAGGATCATCGTCAGCAGCACCGAGTGATCGCGCACCGTCGACAGCGCGCGCCCGACCTCGGCCACTTCCTGCAGCTCGCGCGTCCGCTCGCTGAGCTGCTTCTCCAGCTGGTCGGCGCGGTTCTTCTGATAGAGAAACTGGAACGCGCGCTTGACGGCGTTCATCAGCGCGGGCGACGAGGGATCCGGCGGCAGGTGGAGATAGACGCTGTCGTCGGCGAGCCACTGCGGCTGCTCGTCGAGGCCGACGCCGACCACGGCCGTGCGCGGGTCGAGGCGCAGCGCCTTGCGGCGGCCGTTCTGGATGCCGCGGTCGACGAGCACGACGCGCAGACCCGAGCCATCCGCCGTGAGGAGCTGGTCGAGGCTGTCCAGCCTACTCGGCGCGATCGACTCGCGAGTCAGTCCCTCGGCGTACCTCGCGATCGGGAACGACTCCGAGTGCAGCAACGTCAGCATCTGCATCTCTCTGATGGGTATCCGCTGGCCTGCAACGGACGTGCGAGGACGCTTCTTCCATTCCTCGCGCGTTCTTATTATGCATGCCTGCGGCCATCGCCGACGTGTCCGGTTCGTGGAGGACGGGCTCGGATGCCCGTCCTCCAGCGAAGCTCAGTCGCAGATCAGGTCGAGAGGCTCGACGGTCGTCGCCGACGCTTCGTCGATCAGGCGATGCGTCGCCAGGTCGACGTACATCGGCTTGCGCGCCGCGGCCGCGCTGCCGTTCGACTGCACGGTCACGCGGCGCGACGCTCCGCCGCGGCGCAGGTCGACCACGACGTTCGAGCGCTCGCCGCCCACCTCGTCGGCCACCGTGAGCTGGCCGCTGCCGCTCCAGGTGATGCCGCGCACGCGATGCGGACGCGTGTCGTCGTCGGCCGGAAAGACCACGCGCTCGTTGACCAGCACGCGGTCGCCGAGGGAGGCAGGCGCGCCGTGCGGGACATGCTCGCGATACGCGAGCGAGGCGCCGTCCGGCGACGGGGCGAACCACGCGCCGAGGCGCTCGGTCAGTACCTTGCCGGTGGCGACGTCCCACTCGTGGTACATGCCCGACGACGGCGTGACGTGCCCCTCGGTCCAGACGCGCTTCTCGTCCAGCCAGCCGAGGTTCATCACGTCGGTGATGCCGAGCTCCGCGCGGATCGGGATCTCGACCGTTTCCTCCGAACCGGGACGCATCACCACGATGTGCGACATCACCTCGCCCGTGAGGTCGAAGCCGCGCACGTAGGCGATGCGCTCGCGGTCGGGAGAGAAGCGGGCCATGGCCACGTCGCGCTCTTCACGGAGCAGGCGCGTGGCGTCGCCGTCGGCGTTGGTGATCCAGAGCTCCGGACCGTCCGCGAAGAGCGCGCGGCACGCGCCGTGGGCGGCCGGTGCGGCGACGATCGCCGCGAGGAGCAGCACAGTGCAGGTTCGGGTCAGTTTGTGCATCGTGCACCTCCGAGATAACGCACGGTTCCGTTGAAATTCCCCCAGTTCGCCACCGCCGCCCGCCCCAGTCCGGCGAAGACGTCGATGTGGTAGTTCTGAATGCGGTCGCCCGTGTCGTGGGCCGTGCGGTTGCCGACGTTCTGGATGTTCACGTTCGAGAACATCGGGATCTTCTCGGTGTCGACGGCGATGGAGACGTTCGGCTGCAGGCACTGCCCGCTGGCCGTGGTCGGACAGTTGATCGTGGTGAAGCAGAGATTGCGGCGGTTGAACGGACGGCGGCTGCGGTTCCAGTCGATGGTGACGTACGCGCCGCCGTTCGTCTGACCGCTCCCCTGCATCAGCACGCCGCGGTTGCTGTAGAGGAAGTCGTCGTTGAACGTGCCGGTCAGGCCGCACGGGTCGGTCACCGTCCCGCCGCCGAAGTCCGACTCCAGCGCGATGATGTAGGCCGTCATGCGGAACTGGTTCTCGTAATCGGCCTCGGTGAAGTTCGTCCGGTGCTGCTCGGCCGTGTAGCCGTCACTCACCTCGGCGCTGACCGTGAGGTCGCCCGGCCGGCGGGTGCGCAGCAGGCCGGTCACTTCTCCGGCGTTGTTGGTCACCGTGGAGCGCTGCGTGATGGTGTCGGGGTTGCCGCCGCTGCCGTTGCGGTTCGACGTGAAGCGGACGCTCACGCCGGCCTGCCGGGTGTTGCCGTCGGTGGCGTAGGCCGAGAGGTCGGACTCGTACTGCACGCAGTTGTTCACCGCGTTGCTGTTCTGCACGATGGTCGGCTCGTCGGCGGTGATCAGGACCTGCTTGCCCGTGTACTCGAACGTCAGCTCCACGTGCTCCACGCAGAGCGTGCCCGAGCCGACGTTGATGCCGAACACGTTCGGCTCGCCGGGGATGTAGCCGGGGAAGCCGTCCGGATACTCCTGGCTGGCGATCACGGTCTCGATGCACGAGGTGCTCAGACAGCCGCACGACGTGCGCGTCTCGTTGACCGTGCCGATGGTCTGTCCGTTCATCGTGGCCGTGACCACGGCGGAGTTGCAGGGATGCGAGAAGATCTTCGCCGTGATCTTCTTGACGATCGCCGCCGTCGGCAGGTTCTCGTCGTAGCGGCAGCCGGAGAACCACTGGCCGCTGCCGTCGCTGCAGGCATAGTTGCCCTGACCGCTCCCGCCGCACGGCATGGCGCAGTGGCCTCCCTGCCAGCAGTCGATGGAGACGGTCACCGTCTCGGCGGAGATCGAGACCGCGGCGAGCAGAAGAAGAGAGAGCAGGAAGAGGCGCTTCGTCATTGCGACTCTCCGATCTCCGCCTTCCACTCCCGCGGACGGACGGTGAAGCGGGTCACCTTCTCGCCGCGCAGGCGGAACTCCTTGCCGACGACGTTCCGGTTCATCTCCGGGATCGTCAGCCAGAAGACGCCGGCCGGCATCTCGAACGCGGCCACGCCCTGGTCGTCGGTGACCAGTTCCAGCGTCACTCCGTTCGTGCGCTCGCCGTCCGGATACTTGATGTGCAGCGCCACGCCGCGTTGCGGCGCGTTGCCGTCGACGATCTTCAGCTCGACCCGGCGGACGTCGTCCGCCAGCGCCGCCGTGCCGAAGAGCAGACACAGAAACAGCACACCCACATGTTTCATCTGGGCCTCCTAGGGTTGTTGGACCACTCGAATTGGACGAATGACGCCATTATAGAACCGCGGAGGCCCTGCACTCCATATCTACGCCGATGCTGCCCGGGACGGCAGGATTGCCTGTCCTCCACTCGAGGTGCGCATCGGGGCGCGCGCGGCGCGGAAGTGGCGATCTTCGCGCGGTTCGGAACTTACAATGCCGCCCCATGCTGAAGCGCGCCTTGCTGCTGCTCGCCCTCACTCTGCCGCTCGCCGCCCAGGAAGCCGTCCAGCGGCACGCGCCCGATCGCCGCGCCGGCGAGGGCGAAGGTCCGTTCAAGCGGCTGATCATCCGCGGCGCGACGGTCATCGACGGCACGGGCGCCCCTCCCATCGGGCCGATGGACATCGTCATCGAGGGGAACAAGATCGCGGAAGTGCGCGGCGTCGGCTTCCCGAAAGTGGCCATCGACCCGAACCGCCGTCCCAAGGACGCGACGAAGGAGATCGACGGGTCGAAGATGTACGTCCTCCCCGGCTTCGTCGACATGCACGGCCATCCCGGCGGCGTGGAACAGGGAACCACCGCGGAGTACGTGTTCAAGCTCTGGCTCGCGCACGGCATCACCACGGTGCGCGATCCCGGCGCGGGCAACGGGCTGCAGTGGACCGTGTACGAGCGTGACCGCAGCGCGAAGAACGAGATCGTCGCGCCGCGCATCGTGCCGTATGCCTTCACCGGCCGCTCGATGTGGGACGGCGGCGCCATCGACTCGCCCGAACAGGCGCGCAAGTTCACGCAATGGGTGGCGAAGAACGGCGGCGCGGGGCTGAAGATCATCGGCGGCGGCGATCCGGTCTACGACCCCGACATCCTCGCGGCGCTCATCGACGAGGCGAAGAAGCTCAAGCTCGGCACGACCACGCATCTGTCGCAGATGGGCGTCGCGCGCATGAACATCCTTCAGGCCGCGCGCCTCGGACTGGACGGCATGGAGCACTGGTACGGCCTCCCCGAGTCGCTCTTCGCCGACCGCTCGATCCAGGACTACCCGCCCGGCTACAACTATCTCGACGAGCAGCACCGCTTCGGCGAGGCCGGACGCCTGTGGCGCCAGGCCGCCGCGCCGGGGAGCGCGAAGTGGAACGCGGTCATGGACGAGCTGCTGACGCTCGGCTTCAACCTCGATCCGACACTCACCATCTACGAGGCCAGCCGCGACCTGATGCGCGCCATGCGCGCGGAATGGCACGACCGCTACACGCTGCCCTCGCTCTGGAAGTGGTACGAGCCGAGCCGCCAGGCGCACGGGTCGTACTGGTTCGACTGGACCACGCGCGACGAGATCGAGTGGAAGAACAACTACCGCCTCTGGATGACGTTCCTCAACGAGTACAAGAACCGCGGCGGCCGCGTGACCACCGGCTCGGACTCGGGCTACATCTACAAGCTCTATGGCTTCGACTACATCCGCGAGCTCGAGCTGCTGCAGGAGGCGGGCTTCCATCCGCTGGAAGTGATCCGCGCGGCGACGTTCCATGGCGCCGAGGCGCTGGCCGAGCCGACGGGGAAAAAGGCGCAGGTCGGCCTCGTGCGTCCGGGCATGCTCGCGGACCTGGTGCTGGTCGACGAGAACCCGCTGGCGAACCTGAAGGTGCTCTACGGCACGGGCGCGATCCGCGTGAACGACGAGACGGGAAAGATGGAGCGCGCCGGCGGCATCAAGTACGTGATCAAGGACGGCATCGTGTACGACGCGCGGCAGCTCCTCGCGGACGTGGAGAAGATCGTGGCCGGGGCGAAGAAGAAGCCATGACGAAGCTCGTGATGGGCGGCAGCGCGGTGGCGATGTTTGTCGCCGGCTTGGCGGGCACGTTCGCCCCGCACGAGCTCCTGCGCTATGCGGGCCTCGCCGCAACCGGTGCATTGCCCGTGATGGTGCAACTCACCGCCGCGCTCTACCTCGGCTTCGCCATGCTGAACTGGATGGCGAAGGACAGCCTCATCGGCGGCATCTACAACCGCCCCGTCGCCATCGGCAACCTCGTGCACTTCGTCGTGGGAGCGCTGGCGCTCCTCAAGTACGCGGCCGCCGCGCCACTCACCATCGCCTACGCGCTGTTCGCACTCGCGTTCGCGAAGGTGGTGTTCACGAGCCCGGTCAAGAGGACGAGCGACGACAATCAACCGTGATGGTGAAGGCCGGTGATCATGGGCGGAGAGCTCGTGTTCGTCGGCACGCGCGTGCCGGTGTACAACCTGTTCGACTGTTTCGAGATCGGCCACTCAACTCGAGTGACCGGCGACTCAACTCGAGTGATCGATGACTCGACCGGGATGATCGATGACTCGACTCGAGTCATCGATGACTCGGATTCAACCTCCGCAAACTCCGGCATGGTGAAAGTACCGCCCCAGAGTCGCCTCGGTCGATCGGACGAGCGCAGCCGCGCGCCGCGCTTGCTTCTTTACGGACGGCATTCCATACTCGCGCACGAAGGAGGATCGTGCATGAAGCTCCGTTTCGTGTTGCTGTTCTTCGCCTCTCTTGCGTTCGCGTCGGTGGCCAGCGCCAGTTGCAGTATGTGCGTGGCACCGGACCGATGGTCGGCCGGCACCTGCGAGTCTTCCCCCGGCTTCTGCCGCGGGTACTGCTGCCTGCTGGACGTCGGCTCCTATTGCGAGTATGACCCGATGGACCGCACCTGGGGCTGCTCGGAAGAAGGGTTCATGATCCCGGCGTCGTACTTTTCCTCTTCACTCCCGACACTGACGGAAGGCTCCGCGCTCCGGCTGCGCCTCGGCAAAGGCATTCAGCCGTCGCAGCAGCGCTGCGCCGGCGCGTCGCTGATGACGCGTAAGGTGCCCCGAAGCGCGTAGGACCGTAAGCCGGACGGATGGCTCGCCATCCGTCCCCCTTCAACAACAGATCACGTACACAAGCCACGCACGATTTCGGGTGAGCTGTGCTCCGTCCAATGGAGCGCTTGCCATCCCGCCTCGAGCGCGGCCTCGATATTCCGGCGGCTGTCGTCGATGAGCAGCAACTCCTCGCCACGCAGCCCGACGGCCGCTTGCACCCTGGCGAAGAAATCCGGGTCGGGCTTCTTCGCTCCAAGACCCGCGGAATAGAAGATGCCGTCGACACATCCCGCCAAACCCAGGTTCTCCATGAGATAGGCAGCGCGCAGGTGTTCCTGATTGGTCGCCAGATACACGCGAGTCCCCGCGGAGCGAACCAGCGAGAGCTCCGCCAGGAGAGGTGCGGCAAGACGTGAATCCCTTTCGAACCAATAGGCGACGAACGCAGCCGGACTCACATGGGGAGCGATCTTCCGAAGTGCGGTCGTCAAAGGCTCCATCAGCCCGGTGCGGCCGATGACGATGTGCTCCCAGTGGGGAGCAAAGAATTGCTCGTGAAGTGCGTCCGCAGTGAGTCCGAGATCCTCTTCCACGGTGGCGAGCCAGTGACGTCCGTCTTCCGGCCGGCCTGCGACCAGCACGCCATCCACATCGACCATCAGTGCCTTGATCGCCACCTACAACCGCGCCCGGCACCGTTCGATCAGCGTCGACAGCCCCCGCACGTTGCCGATCGCGTCGCGCGCCTTCAGCAGCTCGGGGAGCATGTCCGGCGACGTGATCTCGTCGGCGGCCTCCTCGATCTCGCCGTCGGCCGACTCCACGGCCACCGCGATGTAGGGGATGGCGCGGGCGTCGCGGCGGCGCGCTAATCCGAGGGCGGCTTCGTGGGCGACGCACTTGTCGTCGTCGCGGAGGCGTTCCGCCAGCGCGGCGCGGATGCGCGGGGTGTCGTGATCGGAAAGGCTCCCCACCGCGAACGTGGCGCGGTCGCGCACCGACGTGTCGTTGTCCTTCATCAGCGCGAGGAGCACGCGCTCGACGCGGTCGTCGGCGATGAGGTCCTCCAGCGCCGTGGCCACGGCCCAGCGCACGTTCGACGCCTCGTGCACTGCCACGCGCGTCAGCGCGTCGATGGTCCGCGCGTCCTGGCGCTGTCCCAGCGCGTGCACCACCGCCTCCACCACCGCCGGCTCGTGGTCGACGAGCATGTCCAGCAGCGTGTTCATCGCCTCGTCGGAGAAGGCGTTCAACTGGCCGAGGACGTCGGCGCCGGCGACGCGCTCCCCGGCGCTCTCGCTCCCGCAGAGTTGGACCGCGCGGTCGAACACCTCACGCGTGCCGAGGGCATGCAGTTCCTGTATCGCACTCCAACGCGTATCGTCGTCGGATTCCCGGACGACGACCGCGAACAGCTCGTCGACGGAATGCACGCTGCGATGCTACCTTACGTTTCGGTCATGCGATCAAGTCTGATCTTCATTCCTCTCCTGCTCCTCACCGCCTGTGGTGAGCTGAAGACGCCTACCGGCGCGGGCGGTCCCGGCGAGCCGATCGACCCGAGCGCCACGTTCACGCGCGTGCAGAACGAGATCTTCACCCCCACCTGTGCCAGCGTCGGCTGCCACGATCCCCTCGGCCAGCAATCGCAACTGATCCTCACCGCCAGCCGCGCCTACGCGCAGACTGTCAACGTCCCCAGCGTCGAGATGCCGGCCGTCCCGCGCATCCAGCCGAACAATCCCGAGAACTCGTATCTCTACCGCAAGATCATCGGCGTGAACATCACCGGCGACCGCATGCCGCAGGGACGAGCGCCGCTGAGTGACGCGCAGGTCAAGCTCGTGCGCGACTGGATCCGCCGGGGAGCTCCGAATGATTAAGTGGCTGTATGTTTTCCTGGCCGCCGCGCTGCCGCTCCTCGCGCAGGACGAAACGACGCCGGCCATGCCGCTGCGTCCCCTGCCGATGGGCGACGTGCTCCTGAATCTCCCCAGCAACCAGATCGCGCCGCATGGGCAGTGGGAGTGGAAGTTCACGCATCGTTTCAACCAGTCGATCGGCGACGGCAGCTTCAGCGATCAACTGCAGTCGCTGTTCGGCCTCGACTCCGGCGCCGACGTCGTCTTCGGCGCGTCGTACGCCATCCGCCCGGATCTGCAGCTCTCGCTGATCCGCAGCAACACGAACGACACCTTCGAGGCGGCGGCCAAGTACGTCGTGCTGCGGCAGCTCGAGGGGCGGCCGCTGAACCTCACGCTGCGCGGCGGCGCCGACATCCGCACCGAGCGCGATCTCGAAGACCGCAACTCGCTCTTCGCGCAGGCCATCGTCTCGCGGCAGTTCGGACGCAAGGCGGAAGTCTTCCTCCTGCCGACGTTCGCCACGAACGCCGGCCGCGCGGTGAACGGCGACGTCTCCGGCGCGCTCTTCGAGCACGCGTTCAACATGCCGGTGGCGTTCGCGTGGATGCTCCGTCCGGGTTTCGCGGCCATCGTCGAGCTGACGCCGCCGAACGGCGATCTCCCCGACGAAATGAGTGCCGACCTCGGCTGGACGGTCGGCGTGAAGCGCAACATCGGCGGGCACTGGTTCGAGATCCTCCTGACCAACAGCCAGACCACGCTCGTCGACCAGTATGTGACCTCGACGTTCCAGGGGACGCCGCTCGACTCCGGGGAGATCCACCTCGGGTTCAACATCGAGCGGCGCTTCGGCCGGCGCAGGCAGTAAGTACGGTCGACGAGGAACAAGCGGCCCGGCCTGGCCGATCAGCGTCCGGCCGTGCCGGTGGCAGCCCGGTTGCAGTTCGAACGGGTATGCGCTGCCCCGAGTGCAAGGCGTTGAACGAAGCAGGCACATCAGCCTGTACGACCTGCGGACTGCTCCTTCTGAACGTTGCGCCGGTCAAGCGGCGGGCCGAGGATTTCGCGGTCCAGCGGCGGCGCGCCAGCGACCAGGACGAAGCCAAGTGCCGCTTCTGCGGGGGCGGGATCAAGCCGGACGCGGTGCGCTGCAAGCACTGCTCGGAAATCCTCGATGAAGACTTTTACCGCGAGCGTGCGCAGCGTCTGCGCTCGCGCGTGAATTACGCGAGCTGGGTGGCCTACCTGTTCGGACTCGGCGCGCTGCTGGTGTTCCGTCCGGTGGGCGTCGTGTCGATCGCGGCGGGACTGCTGCTGTCGATCGTCTACTACGCGATCCCGGTCGAGCCGCCCGTGTCGCGCGACGGCAAGAAGCCCTCCCTCGGCACGATCCTCAAGCGCCAGCTCAAGATGGAGCGGGTGGCCATCGCGCTGCCGGCCCTGCGCTCGCGCCGGCTGATCTTCGTCGGAACGCCGCTCGTCGCCGCGCTCATCGGCTACTCCGCCAACGTGCTGCTGCTGCAGCAGCCGGTCAATGACATCGTCCGCGAGAACTCGGCGCTGCGCGGGATGAAGGTCTCCGCGCACTATCAATACTGGGTCGTGCCCGGCGTCGTGGTGTACGACCTCGAGGAGCTGAGCTTCCGCCAGACCCCGATCGACGTGCACACCGCCTTCCTCGAGTTCGCGAAGAAGATGAAGGCGAAGCGCTACTCGCGCGTCGACCTCTCCTACCGCGGCACGACGAAGTTCTCGATCGACGGCGCCTCGTTCACCCGCCTCGGCGAGGAGTACGCGAAGCGCAACTTCGACTACGTGCTCTACTCCTTCCCCCGCCTCTTCCGCCCGGCGGACGGCACGGCACCGGTTGCTCCCGGAACGACCGAGCGCGATCAACTGCTCGAGTTCCACCGCCAGTGGTACGGCAAGGATCAGCTCACGAGCACGGTGAAGAACGCGTTCGTGCCGTAAGGCTCAGCCGCGGCCGCGCTTCGCCGCGATCCGGTCGAGAATCGCCGCGATGTTGCCCTCTTCGGCCAGATCGCTGATGTCCGTGTCGAAGACGAGCAGCACCTTGCGCGCGAGCTCTTCGGCCCGGAACTCGACCGGGAAATCCCAGACGCTCGATTGCTCGGTGATGAGGCAGTCGTCGTAGTCGTAGCCGAGGATCGGCGGGAAGAGCTCGCGGGCCAGATCCTCGTGGCGCGACAGGAACTGGATCTCTCCGAAGCGGATCGGCACGCTCGTTCCGGGACGGGGCAGAGGCTCGCCGCCGTCGCGGTAGTCGTCGATCAGCTTCTGGAGCTCCTGCAGCGCTTCTTCCTTCGTCTCGCCGGCGGCCAGCATCGCCCAGCCGTGAATCCGCGCGACCCACAGCCGCGGCTCGTCCTGGAGCCTGAAATGGACCGGGTAATCGTGGACCGTCCAGTCGCGCTTCCGGAACGACAACACGAAGGCGATCAGCCTTCTGAGCAGCGTCACAGCAGCCCTTCCGCCGCCAGCTCTCTGGTGAGCTGCTGCGCGCTCACGAACTGGAACGCGCGGATGCCGATCGAGCGCGCGGCGAGGACGTTCTCCAGCAGGTCGTCGATGAAGACCACGTGCTGCGGCAGCGCGCCGATGACCTCCAGCGCGCGGCGGAAGATCTCGGGGTCGGGCTTCGCCACGCGGAAGCGGTGCGAGAAGATGAAGCGGTCGTCCTTGCGGAAGAGCGCGGAGAACTTGCGCGGGATCAGCTCCGCGTGCACCTCGTTCGAGTTCGAGAGGAACGCCACGCGGTACTTTTCGCGGATCTGCTCGAGCAGCGACTCGGCGCCGGGGATGGGGCCGTCGAAGAAGTCGCTCCAGATGCGGTGCAGGTCGAACGACGACCCGCGATAGCCGGCCTTGTCGTAGAGGAAGTCGTAGAACTCGCGGAACGTCACCGCGCCGCGCTCCATGTCGCGATACCCGCCCGGCTGCTCGAGGATCTCGATCAGCTCATCGCGTCCGACGGACGCGTTTCCGCAGATGCTCGCGATGACCCGCTCGTACGCGAGCTTGATCATGCAGTTGCCGAGGTCGATGAGGAACCAGGTAATCATAGTGCTGAGTGCTGGGTGCTGAGTGCTGAGTGGGCGGGGCGTGACTCAGCACGCAGCACTCAGCACTCAGCACTCTTACATTCGAAACACCCCGAACCGCGGCTCGACGATGCGCGCGTTATAGCTGATCGACAATCCCAGTCCGAGATAATTGCGCGTGTCGGCGGGGTCGATCACGCCGTCGTCCCAGAGGCGGGCGGTCGAATAGTACGGGCTCCCCTCCTCCTCGTACTTGGCCAGCACCGGATCGGCGATGTTCCGCTCCTCCTCGGCGCTCAGCTCCTTTCCCTCGCGCGCGAGCTGGTCGCGCTTGACCGTCGTCAGCACGCCCGCGGCCTGCTCGCCGCCCATCACCGAGATGCGTGCGTTCGGCCACATCCAGAGGAAGCGCGGCGAGTACGCGCGACCGCACATCCCGTAGTTGCCGGCGCCGAACGAGCCGCCGATGATCACGGTGAACTTCGGCACCGTGGAGTTCGCGACCGCGTGCACCATCTTCGCGCCGTCCTTGGCGATGCCGCCGCGCTCGTACTGCTTCCCCACCATGAAGCCGGTGATGTTCTGCAGGAAGACCAGCGGGATGCGGCGCTGGTTGCACAGCTCGATGAAATGCGTCGCCTTGAGCGCTGACTCCGAGAAGAGCACGCCGTTGTTCGCCAGAATGCCGACCTTGTAGCCGAAGATCCGCGCGAAGCCGGTGACCAGCGTCGTGGCGTAGCGCTCCTTGAACTCGTGGAACTTCGAGCCGTCGACGATGCGCATGATCACCTCGCGCACGTCGTACGGCTTGCGCAGGTCGCGGGGAATGACGCCGTACAGCTCCTTCGCGTCGTACAGCGGCTCCTCCGGCTCGATGCGCTCCGGCGGCTCCTGCTTCTCCTGCCGCAGGTTCTCGACGATGTTCCGCACGAGCGAGATCGCGTGCTCGTCATCCTCGGCGAAGTGATCCGCCACGCCGCTGACGCGCGTGTGCACGTCCGCGCCGCCGAGCTCCTCGGCCGTCACTTCCTCCCCCGTCGCGGCCTTCACCAGCGGCGGTCCGCCCAGGAAGATCGTGCCCGTGCCTTTGACGATCACGGCCTCGTCCGACATGGCCGGGACGTACGCGCCGCCGGCGGTGCAGGAGCCCATGACCGCCGAGATCTGCGGGATCTCCGCGGCCGACATCACGGCCTGGTTGTAAAAGATGCGCCCGAAGTGCTCGCGGTCGGGAAAGACCTCGGCCTGCAGCGGCAGGAAAGCGCCGCCGGAGTCGACGAGGTAGATGCACGGGAGGTGGTTCTGCATGGCCACCTCCTGCGCGCGGAGGTGCTTCTTCACGGTCATCGGCAGATACGTGCCGCCGTTCACCGTGGCGTCGTTGGCGATGATCAGGCACTCGCGCCCGTGCACGCGCCCGACGCCGGTGACGATCCCCGCCGCCGGCGCGTCTTTCTCGTACATGCCGTTCGCGGCGAGCGGCGAGAGCTCGAGGAAGGGGGTGTTCGGATCGAGCAGCGCGGCGATGCGCTCGCGCACGGGAACTTTTCCCTGCTCGCGGTGGCGGGCCAGGTACTTTTCGCCCCCGCCCTGCTTCGCCTTTTCGAGGCGCGTCTTCAGCTCGTCGGCGAGCGACTGCAGCCGCTCCGCGTTGCCCTTGAAATCATCCGAGGAGGGATCGAGATGGGTCTCCAGTGCTTCCATGCGGGGCGGAGTCTAACTGAGAGTGATGAGGCGCGGTGCAACCGCGGGACAGGCTGAAGCCTGTCCTACGTTGGGCGCGCGTCTCGCGAGAGACGCGCTCGACGTAGGGCAGGCTTCAGCCTGCCCCGGTGCGTCTCGCGAAAAGCAACAGCTCCTCGCGTGAGAGGCGCTCCGCGGAAATGGACAACTCCTTGACCATCCGCAGATCCAGCGTCTCCAGCCGCGCCAGCTCCTCCTCGTGCGAATCGCCCACGCCGTCGACGAGCCCGAGCTCGAGCGCCTCGGCAGCGGACAGCACGCGGTTCGCGAGAAAGAGCTGATTCGCCGCGCGTCGCGACAGCACGCCGCGCCAGCGCGACGTCCCGCCGAAGCCGGTGACGATGCCCAGCCGCGCCCCTGGATGCGCAAAGCGCGAGCGCGGCGTGGCGAAGCGCAGGTCGAACGACAGCACGAGATCCAGCGCGCCGCCGAAGCAGTCGCCGTCGATGAGGGCGACGGTGAGTGACGGCAACCGCTCGATGTCGGCGAAAAGCTCCTGTCCGAGCCGCGCGAGCTCCCACGCCTCCCACGGCGTGAAGCGCTGCATCTCCGCCATGTCGGCACCCGCGGCGAAAAGGCCGGGGCGGCCGGAGCGGAAGACGAAGAGTGAGACCTCGGAAGACGGCAGCGCCGCGCCGATGCGCCGCAGCGCGGCCGAGGAGAGCAGGTTCATCCCGCCGTCGTCGAAGACGAAGTCAGCGCGCAACGGCGTTGCGGATCGCCTCCACCGCGGTCGCGGTCGGCGTGCCGGGGAGGAAAATCTCGCGGATGCCGATGGCCTTCATCCTGGCGATGTCCTGCTCCGGGATGATCCCGCCCGCCACCACCGCGATCTCCTCCGCGTCCTGCTCCTTGAGCAGCCGCATGATCTCGGGGAAGAGCACGTTGTGCGCGCCCGAGAGGATCGACAGCCCGATCACGTCGACGTCTTCCTGCACCGCCGCGGCCACGATCTGCTCCGGCGTCTGGCGCAGCCCCGTGTAGATCACTTCCATCCCCGCGTCGCGCAGCGCGCGGGCGATGATCTTCGCGCCGCGGTCATGGCCGTCCAGCCCCGGCTTGGCGATCAGCACGCGGATCTTGCGTTCACTCATTCCTCTGCTCTCCTCGGAAGATGGAGAGGATCACGATGTCGTGATAGGTCCCCTCGCGATAGAACTCCTGGCGCAGCCGCCCCTCCTGCACGAACCCCTGCGCCTCCAGGACGTGCTTCGCGCGCTCGTTGTACTCGAAAACGTGGATGCGCAGCTTGCGGAGATTCATCTCGTCGAAGGCGAAGCGCACCAGCGTGCGGATGGCGTCGCTGCCGAAGCCGCGGTTCCACGCGCTCGGCTCCCCGATGAAGAGACCGAACTTCGCCGTGCGCGACACCCACTCGATGTCGTGGATCGAGGCGTTGCCGATGTGCGCGCGGTCGTCCTTGCGCTCGACGGCGAAATGCCGCTCCGAATCCGAGACGCTCACGTGCATGGCCCGGTCCAGCCACTCGATCTCGTTCTGGAACGCGATCGGATAGCGCGACTTCAGCGTGCGCACGATGTTCGGATCGTTCATCCAGCGGTAGCAGCGCTCCGCGTCGTCGCGCTCGAAGGCGCGCAGGATGATGTGCTCCCCCGCGATCATGAAGCGGCGGCGGGAGGGCTCGCGCGACTCCGGCGCGAAGGTCCGTTCCGTACGGTCAGCCATTTGCGGCGCGGATTATACGGTCCGCGGAGGACAGGCAATCCTGCCCCTCCGGTGGAGGACAGGCAATCCTGCCTGTCCCGGCGCTCGACAGGCAGGATTGCCTGTCTTCCACCTCAGTGCACGGTCGCCGGGGTGCGGTCCAGGCACTCCAGCACGGCCTCGAGGATCTCGGTCTCGTGCACCGGCTTGAGGATGACGTCGCAGACGCCGATGGCCTCCAGCTCCTTCCGGACCTCCGCCTCGGGCGCGCTCGAAATCGCCACCACGCGCTGCAGCAGATGCGGCTTCTCGTCCTGGATCTGCCTCAGGAAACGCAGCCCGCCGTCGTCCGGCGAGGGTTTGATCTCCACGACCATGAGGTCGTAGTGATCCGCGGAGAGATGCTCCGTGGCACGGCGGTCGTCGTCCACGCGCGTGATCGCGAACTGGTGGCTCTCGAGCATCGTGGCGATGGCTCCGGCAATGTCGGGGCTGCTTTCAACGAAAAGGATTCTGGCGCGCATTGAGCGTAGAGTAGTAGCAATGCACCGGATCCTGCTCCTCGATTCCGAACAGCCGCAGCGCGCCCAGCTCGCCGAGGCGATCGCGAGGGTTGCGAATGCGGAGGTCGTGCTGGCGGCGGATGAAGAGGAGTTGCTGTCGCAGGTGACGGGCGGTGCGTGGGCGGCCGTCTTCGCCGACGAGGAGTTGCTCCCGAACGGCGTGGGGCGGCTCGTCGGCGCGCTGCGCAGAACGATCGCGCGGCCGATGCTCATCATCGCCTCGAATGGGAAGAGCGCCGACCTCGATCCCGACATGGTCACGCTCGTCGTGCGCAGGCCGTACGACGTGCCGACGCTGACCGGCATCCTGCTGGCGGCGATCCCGCGCGCCGATGCCGGCTCACTGCCGCACGAAGACGGCTCCGTCTTCTTCCGTGTGTAGCCGCCGGAAGCGCGGATGCCGCGCCAGGAACGGCGCGATCTCCTGCTCCATCAGCACCGCGTAGTCCGCGAGCGGGCGTCCCGGCGGCGCGAGGTCGAAGCGCACCGGTTTCAGCGACGATTCATGCAGCAGCGTCCCGCTGTACTCGTGACTGAAGACCAGCGCCCGCGGCGGCAGATGCTGCGCCGCCCAATGCACCGGCGCCATGGCGCGGCTCTGCTCTTCATCGGTATGCAACACGCCGAAGCGCGCGATCTGCCGCAACTGCCACGCCGCGATGACGATCACGGCGGCGATGGCCACTCGCCGCCATTTCAGCTCCGCGAAGGCAATCCCCGCCGCCACGGCGAGGGCCGGATACGCCGGCAGCAGAAAGCGCGTGTACCACCACTCGTTGTACGAAAAGTAAAACGAGTAGAAGAGAAAGAACGGCACCAGCCAGACGGCGAGCAGCACGCGCCGCCGCATTCCCCACAACGCCGCAATGCAGCCGATGACACTGAACTGCACCACGGTCCACTTCAGGTAATGCACAGCCCGCGCGGGAAAATACGCCCACGCAAACTCCTGCGTCGCCCCCGCGGCCGCATACCCGGTGGACAGAACGGAGCCGAACGCCCCGAGGTTGTACCACCCCAGAAACACGGCGCACGGGACGCCGCCGAGAGCAAAACGCAGGGCAGGCTTCAGCCTGCCCAGACAGACGCAAAGCACAGGCAGCAGCAACAACGACGTAGGCCGCACCAGCACCGCCACCCCGAAACAAAACCCGCTCACGTAGTGCAACCATGTGGAGCGGGCTTCAGCCCGCTCCACCTCGGCGGGCTGAAGCCCACCCCCCACGGCGGGCTGAAGCCCGCCCCACATGGCGGGCTGAAGCCCGCCCCACATTGCGGCCAGCACCGCCGCCACCGACCACATCGCGGCCGGCACGTCGCTCATGATCTGCAGTGATTCGAACACGAACACCGCGCACAAAGCCATGAACAGCGCGGCAATGAATCCCGCCACTTCCGAATGCAGCCGCCGCCCCAGCAGAAACGTGAGGAACACCAGCAGCACCCCGCAGATCGGACTGACCGACTTCGTCACCAGCAACTGCAGCGGCAACCCGGTCGGATAAAACGAGGACATGTGCACGCCGTCCGGCGCGGGCACGAACCCGAGCGGCGTGAACCAGTACGGCTCGCACCCATCGCACCTGTGTGGGATCGGCAACGTCCGCTCGCCGCGCGACAGCATCCGCGCGAGATTCATGTAGCCGCTGCGATCCGCGCCGGCGATCCCGTGCGACTGGTTCTGCCACAACACCGCCGCCACCACGACCAGCAGCACGAGCAA
>DASUSL010000195.1:0-4380 GCA_036375135.1 Thermoanaerobaculia bacterium
GGTCCGGCTATGCCAACCAGCGCTGCCGGCCGCGCCGGCCCGCCGGAGGCCCTTCGTCGTCCCCTCGTGTTGGCGGAATGAGTGCGGTCTGCCTAGACCTGGGCGCGGCGGACGGGGAGGTGTTTTTCGTGGACGGGGACGGGGGCCGCGTCGTCGGCGGAATCCGCGGCGCGCGCCGCCGCCTTGAGCATCAGCTGCACGCGCTCCACCACGTCCGGGAGGCGGAACGGTTTGCCCATGAAACTGTCCGCGCCCGCTTCGAAGACCGCGGGCATCTGCGTCGCGTCCGCGGAGAGGACCAGGATCGCCACCGGGAGCTCCGTGCGGAGCGGCTGCAGCGCCTCCATCACCTGCACGCCGTTCATCTCCGGCATCTGCAGGTCGAGGAGGATCAGGTCGAAGCGATGCTCGCGGTGCAGGGCCGTCACGGTGCACGGATCGGTCGTCGACAGCACGCCCGCGTAGCCCGCGCGGAGCAGCGTCTGCTCCAGCAGGCGGACGTTCGAGCGCTGGTCGTCGACGATCAGGATCTTCGCGGCAGGCGTTTCAGTGGGCGGCATCGGGCGTCTCCTCCTCGGCAAAGGCCAGGGCCAGGTCCAGGGCTTTCATGAATGCGGGCACTTTGATCGGCTTCGTGAGGTAGCGGAAGAAGCCCGCCTCCAGGCCGCTCTCCACGTCGCGGGCCATGGCATTCGCGCTGAGTGCCATCACCGGGATGTGCGCCGTGGCCGCGTCGTGGCGGAGGAGCTGCAGCGCCTCCACTCCGCTGATCCCGGGGAGATTGATGTCCATCAGGATCACGTCCGGCAGGCAGCTGCGCGCCAGCGCCACGCCCTGGTGGCCGTCCACCGCCGTCAGCAGACGGAGGTCGTTGCGGCGCGCGATCAGCTTCTCGACCAGTTGCAGGTTGGCCGGGTTGTCTTCGACGTAGAGCAGCGTGCGCACGGCGGCGTCGCCCGTGGCCGTGGACGCATCCGTGGCGGCGATCGTTTCCGGCGCCGCGGGAACCGTGAGCGGTTGCGTCGACAGCAGCTCCACCCAGAACGAAGTGCCCGTGCCGATCGTGCTCTCCACGCCGATCTCGCCGTTCATCAGCTCGACCAGCCGGCGGCTGACCACGAGACCGATGCCCGTCCCCTCCTCGCCGTTCACTTCCTGGCCGAGGCGGTTGAACGGCTGGAAGAGCTGCGCGAGCTTCTCCGGCGTCAGGCCGGAGCCCGTGTCCGTGACCGTGATGCGCACGCGCCCCGCGGCCGTGGCGCTGCAGTGCATCTCCACCGATCCCTTCGGCGTGTTGTACTTGACGGCGTTCGAGAGCAGGTTGATGAGCACCTGCTTGATGCGCGTGCGGTCCGCGTGCACGCAGTACGCGAGGTCGCTGTCGCTGTACGGAAGGCTCATGTGGATGCCGCGGCGCTGCGCCAGCGGCTCGATCATGGAGTGACACTCGAGCAGCAGGTCGTGCAGCGTCACCGGCTCGAGCGACATCGACAGCTTTCCCGACTCGATCGTGGCCAGGTCGAGGATCTCGTTGATCAGCTCGAGCAGATACCAGCCGGCGTTCAGGATCTGGATGATGTTCTCGCTCTGCGTGGGCGACGGCGCCGGCGAGTCCGACTCCATCAACTGCGCGAAGCCGAGGATGGCGTTGAGCGGCGAGCGGAGCTCGTGGCTCATGCTGGAGAGGAACTCCGACTTCGAGAGGTTGGCCTTCTCCGCCACCGCCCTGGCGGTGGTGAGGATGGCCTCGACCTTGTTCCGTTCGGTCAGGTCGCGCGTCAGCTTGGCGAAGCCGCGCAGGTGGCCTTCCGGATCGCGGATGGCGGTGAAGACGACGTTGGCCCAGAACTGCGTCCCATCCTTGCGGACGCGCCATCCCTCGTCTTCGTGCCGGCCGCTGGCGGTGACCAGCTCGAGGTCGGCCTGCGGCTTGCCCGCGGCGATCTCGTCCTCGGGATAGAAGGTGGAGAAGTGGCGGCCGAGGATCTCGTCGGCGGAGAAGCCCTTGATGCGCTGCGCGCCGGTGTTCCAGCTGGCCACGCGCCCGAGGGGATCGAGCATGACGATGGCGTAGTCGGAGACGCTGTCGACCATCAGGCGGAAGCTGTCCTCGGTCCAGCGCAGTTTCTCCTCGGCCTGTTTGCGCGCGCTGTTGTCGGTGCCGAGGAGCAGGTAGCCGATGACGTTCATCGCGTCGTCGCGCAGCGCGGTCACGGAGACGATGGCCGGGAAGCGCGTCCCGTCCTTGCGGATGTAGGTCAGCTCGTAGATGTCTTCGATGCCGCGCGAGGCCTTGAATGCGAGCGCCTCGAAGCCGGGCGTGATGGTGGTCCCGAGCTCGAGGCTGAGCGCGGCCGCGCGGGCGATCACTTCCTGCGGATCGGAGATGTCGGCGGGAGTGATGCGGTCGACGACTTCCGCCGCGGAGTAGCCGAGCATGCGCTCGGCGCCGACGTTGAACAACTGGATGACGCCCTGGTCGTCGGTGGCGATGCTGGAGAAGTTCGCGCTGTTGAGAATGGCGTTCTGCAGCGCGCCGGCCTTCAGCAGCGATGCCGTTTCGGCACCTGCCGCAGTGCGTTTCGATCGTCTGGCGGGCGGGGCACGCAGCGGCACTGAGATGCTCATCAAGGTTCGCAACGGCGGGTCACCCTGCAATATGTCTCGGCCGCTCAGATAGTTGCGTGGCAGCGAAACGGCATGGGGCATGGGCAAACTCTCTCACTTCCCGGTCCGCGCTGTCGTCACAGGAGAATCCAATTGAAAACCACGAAAGCGCCGACCGGCATCGCCGGACTCGATGAAATCACCGGCGGAGGCCTGCCGCGCGGCCGCACGACGCTGCTGGTCGGCGGCTCGGGATCGGGCAAGACGATCCTGGCCCTGCAGTTCCTGGTGAACGGCGCGCAGCAGCACGGCGAGCCGGGCATCTTCGTGGCCTTCGAGGAGACGCCCGCGCGCATCGTGAACAACGCAACCACGTTCGGCTGGAGCCTCGACGAGCTGCAGCAGGACAAGCTCTACTTCATGGACGCGCAGCCGGCGCCCGACCTGGTGCAATCCGGCACGTTCGACCTGAGCGGCATGCTGGCGGCGCTCGGCGCGAAGGCGGAGGAGATGGGTGCGAAGCGCATCGTCTTCGACGCGCTGGACATCGTGCTGGCGCTGCTGGCCGACGCCGCGGCGCAGCGCCGCGAGATCTACCGCATCCACGCCTGGCTGCTGGCGCGCGAGCTGACGGGCATCGTCACGCTGAAGGCGGACAGCGACGACGGCGGCGGGATCGGCCAGCCGTTCGGCTTCATGCAGTTCATGGTGGACTGCGCGGTGATCCTCAACCACACCGTGGTCCTCGGCGTGTCGCAGCGCAACCTGCGCGTGCAGAAGTACCGCGGCTCGAGCTTCGACGAGAACGAGTCGCCCTTCCTCATCGGCAAGGGAGGCTTCGAGGTGGCGGTGACGCGCACGCTCGGCCGCGGCCATCAGGCCGAGGTGACGAACGAGCGCGTGTCGAGCGGCGTGGCGCGCCTCGATACGATGCTCGGCGGCGGCTACTACCGCGACGCGAGCGTGCTGATCACCGGCTTCCCCGGCACGGCCAAGACGACACTCAGCGGCGCGTTCGCGGAAGCGGCGTGCGCGCGCGGCGAGCGCACGATGTTCGTCAGCTTCGACTCCGACTCGAACGAGGTGATCCGCAACCTGGCCTCGGTGGGCATCCGGCTCGACCGCTTCGTCGACGACGGCACGCTGCACATGGTCTCGGCGCGCACGATCACCGGCAGCGCGGAGACGTACCTGGTGCGCATCAAGACGCTGGCGAAGGAGCATCGCGCGCGCTGCGTGGTGGTCGATCCGGTGTCGACGCTGTCGAAGTCGGGCAACGAGCTGACGGCGCACAGCGTGGCGGAGCGGCTGATCGACTGGTCGAAGGCGGAGGGGATCACGCTGGTCTGCACCAGCCTCCTCGACGAGATGTCTTCGCAGTCGGAAGCGGGCTCGCCGCTGCAGATCTCGACGCTGGCCGATACGTGGATCCACCTGAACTATCTGGTGCAGGCGGGTGAGCGCAACCGCGGCATGTCGATCATCAAGTCGCGCGGCACGGCGCACTCGAATCAGGTGCGCGAGCTGATCCTGAGCGACGCGGGCATCACGGTCACGGACGCGTACACGGCCGGCGGCGAGGTGCTGATGGGGACGATGCGCTGGGAGAAGGAGAGCGCGGAGCGTCACGCGACGGAAGTCGCGGCGGTGACGGCGCGGCTGCGCACGGTGAAGCTGGAGGCGGAACAGGCGGAGCTCGAGGCGCGCGTGAAGCTGCTGCAGGTGGAGCTGGCGGCGAAGGTGACGGAGAAGGCGGTGCTGGCCCGCAGCGCG
>DASUSL010000196.1:0-2192 GCA_036375135.1 Thermoanaerobaculia bacterium
TTGAACTCGCGCTCCAGCCGCTCCTGGATGATCTCCATGTGCAGCAGGCCGAGGAAGCCGCAGCGGAAGCCGAAGCCGAGCGCGGCGGAGTTCTCCGGCTCGAAGGAGAACGACGCGTCGTTCAGCTTGAGCTTCGCCACCGCGTCGCGCAGGTTCTCGTATTCCTCGGTGACGATCGGGAAGAGTCCGGCGAAGACCATCGGCTTCACTTCCTGGAAGCCGGGCAGCATCTCCGGATTGGCCTTGGCCTCGGTGACGGTGTCGCCGATCTTGGCCAGCACGATGTCCTTGATGTTCGCGGAGAAGAAGCCGACTTCGCCGACACCGAGACGCTCCATCGCCTTCGGCTTCGGCGTGAAGATCCCCATCTCGCCGATCTCGTACTCGCGCCCCGTGGACATGAACTTGATCTTCATGCCGCGGCGCAGCTCGCCGTCGATCATGCGCACGAGACACATGACGCCGCGGTACGGGTCGTACCAGGAGTCGAAGAGCATCGCCCGCGGCGGGCCGTCGGCGTTGCCCTTCGGCGCGGGGATGTGCGTGATGATCTTGTCGAGGATCTCCTGCACACCGATGCCTGCCTTGGCCGAGGCCAGGACGGCGTCGTGGGCGTCGAGGCCGATCACGTTCTCGATCTGCTCGCGCACGCGCTCCGGCTCCGCGGACGGGAGGTCGACTTTGTTGATGACCGGGAGGATGGCCAGGTCGTTGTTGATGGCCAGGTAGCTGTTGGCCAGCGTCTGCGCCTCGACGCCCTGTGTGGCGTCGACGACGAGGATCGCGCCCTCGCACGCGGCCAGGCTGCGCGAGACTTCGTAGCTGAAGTCGACGTGGCCGGGCGTGTCGATGAGGTTGAAGATGTAGTCCTGTCCCTCTTTCGTGCGATAGCGCAGCGTGACCGCGCGGGCTTTGATGGTGATGCCGCGCTCGCGCTCGAGATCCATGTCGTCGAGCATCTGCTCGTGCATGTCGCGCTGTTCGACGGCCCCGGTCATCTGCAGCAGCCGGTCGGACAAGGTGGTCTTGCCGTGGTCGATGTGCGCGATGATCGAGAAGTTACGGATGAACTGTGGATCGGGCATGAGCGTCGCGGCCAATTAACACGAATACTTCAGATTGTCATCCCTTCCATTGGTGGCCGCAGTCCACGCACACCCGCTGCCCGATCACCAAATGGGCAAGAACGATGGCCGCGAGCATCACTCCCGCGACGATCGCGGCGTTCAAATGGAAGACGAGCACCGCGGGCACGGCCAGGGCCACGAGGACGAGGTACACCGTCCAGATGGCCATGCCGCCGCGGCGGGTTCTGTCGGACTGGCAGTTGGGACAATTCATTCTGATATCGTCGCCGCTGATGGACCTCGGAATCAAAGATCGCGTGGCCATGGTCGCGGCCGCATCGAAAGGACTCGGCCGCGCGACCGCGGAAGCGCTCGCCCGCGAAGGATGCAGACTCTCGGTCTGCTCGCGGTCGGTTCCGTCGTTCGGAGACCTCGCCGTGGCCTGCGACGTGACGAATCCCGATGACCTCCGGCGCTGGTACGACGCGACGATCGAGCGCTTCGGCCAGGTGGACATCCTGGTCACGAATACCGGCGGCCCGCCCGCGGCGACGTTCCTCAATCTCTCCGAGGAGCAGTGGCGCCTCGGCATCGACTCGACGCTGATGAACGTGGTGCGCCTCTGCAAGCTGGTCATCCCCGGGATGCAGCAGCGCCAGTGGGGACGCATCGTCCACATCACGTCGTTCGTGGCCAAGCAGCCGACGGAGCTGCTGACGGTGAGCTCGACGCTGCGCGCCGGCATCTCCGGCCTCACGAAGACGCTCGGCGATCAGGTGGCGCGCGACGGCATCACGGTGAACGCGGTCCTCCCCGGCCACTTCCTCACGGACCGCCAGAAGCAACTCAGCGAGATCCGCTCGAAGGAGCAGGGAATCACGCCGGAGGAGTATCTGCAGAAGGCGATGGCCGCGATCCCGGTCGGCCGCTACGGCCGCCCCGAAGAGCTCGCGGACGCGATCGCGTTTTTATGCAGTGCGCGCGCAGCGTTCATCACCGGCGCCTCGCTGCAGGTCGACGGCGGCCAGTACCGGGGCACGTTCTAGGTTTCGGCTACAGGGAGACGACCGGGGGCCTCCGGCGGGCCGGTGCGACCGGCAGCGCTGATTGCTGCGCTGCATGAAC
>DASUSL010000197.1:0-13587 GCA_036375135.1 Thermoanaerobaculia bacterium
GCGGCGGCGACCAGCCGCCGCTTTGGGAAACGTGCACCCTTCCCAAAGCGGCGGCTCGTCGCCGCCGCACTCCTATACTCGCGACGTGCAGCGTTGGGTTCTGGCGGCGACGATCCTCGGGTCCTCGATGGCGTTCATCGACACTTCGGTGGTCAACGTCGCGCTGCCCGTGATGCAGCGCGAGCTGCACGCGGACGTCGCCAGCTCGCAGTGGATCGTCGACGCCTACCTGCTCGTCCTCTCCGCGCTCATCCTCGCCGGCGGAGCGCTCGGCGACCGTCTCGGACGCGTGCGGATCTTCGGGCTCGGCGTGGCGATCTTCGCCGCGGCCTCCATCTGGTGCGGTGCCGCGCCGAACGCGCCGCAGCTCATCGCCGCGCGGACGCTGCAGGGCGCGGGGGCGGCGATGCTCGTGCCGGGGAGCCTGGCCATCATCGCGGCGACGTTTCCGAGAGAGCAGCGCGGCCGCGCCATCGGCACCTGGTCGGCCATGACCTCGCTCTCCGTCATCGCCGGACCGCTCCTCGGCGGCGTGCTGGTGCAGACCGTCTCGTGGCGCGCGGTCTTCCTCATCAACGCGCCCATCGCCGCGGTCGTGCTCTGGATCGTCTGGCGGCGCATGGAAGTGCAGGACGAACGGCAGACCGGCGCCGTCGACTGGCTCGGCACCGCGCTGGTCACCCTCGGGCTGGGCGGCCTGACCTTCGCCTTCATCGAGAAAGTGTGGGCGGCCTCGATCGCCGGAGTGATCGCGCTGGTCGCCTTCTTCTTCGTCGAGCGCCGCGCGAAGAATCCGATCGTGCCGTTCACGCTCTTCCGCTCGCGCGCCTTCACCGGCGCGAACGTCTTGACGCTGCTGCTGTACGCCGCGCTGTCGGCGGCCACGTTCCTCCTCCCGTTCAACCTCATCACCGTGCAGGGCTACTCGCCGGCCGAGGCGGGGGCGGCGTTCCTGCCGTTCGTGGTCACGCTGTCGCTGCTCTCGCGATGGAGCGGCGCGCTGGCGGACCGCATCGGCGCGCGGCCGCTGCTCGTCATCGGACCGCTCGTCGCCGCGGCGGGACTGGCGCTGCTGGCGCGGCCGGCCATCGGCGGCTCGTACTGGACGACCTTCTTCCCCGCGGTGCTGGTCCTCGGCCTGGGCATGGCCATCACCGTCGCGCCGCTGACCACGACCGTCATGACCTCGATCGACGACGAGCGCCACGCCGGCGCCGCCTCGGGCATCAACAACGCCGTGGCCCGTGCCGCCGGCCTGCTCGCCATCGCCGTCCTCGGCACGGCCACGGTGGCCGTCTTCGCGCGCGACCTCGACGCGCGCCTGGCCACGCTCGGCGCGTCGCCGGCCGTCCGGCAGAGCATGGCCGCGAAGGCGGAACAGCTCGCCGACGCCAAAGGGCCGCATCCCGGCGTCGACGAGGCGGTGAAGCAATCGTTCGTGGCCGCGTTCCGGGTGAACTCGCTCATCTGCGCCGCGCTGGCGGCGCTTTCGGCCGGCGGCGCGCTCTTCGTCAGGAAGAGCCGCTAAAACTTTTTGCGCGCACCACGTATGCTCATCACATGGCCGAACGTCCCAGACGGTCCCGCAGGAAATTGTTCATCATCATCGGCGTCGTGGCGGTGGCCCTGGCCATCGCCGCGGCCGCGGCCGCGTCGCGCAAGCGCGAGAAGCCGATCCTCATCACCACGGACAAGGCCTTCGTCACCTCTCTGACCGAGATGGTCACGGCCACCGGCAAGATCCAGCCCGAGGTCGAAGTGAAGATCGCGCCGGAAGTCTCGGGCGAGATCATCGAGATCGCGGTGAGGGAAGGGGAGGTCGTGCAGCGCGGCCAGCTCCTGCTGCGCATCAAGCCGGACAGCTACCGCGCGCAGGTCGAGTCGCAGCAGGCCGCGCTGAACGGCGCGCGCTCGTCGAGCATCCGCAATCGCGCCGAGCTGCAGAAAGTCGAATCCGACTACCGCCGCATCCAGAAGCTCTACGAGGGCGGACTGGTCTCGGTCTCGGAGCTGAACAGCGCCAAGGCGGCGTACGACGGCGCGAAGGCGGCGCTCGACACCGCGATCTCGCAGATCCAGCAGGCCGAGGGAGCGGTGCGGCAGATCGGGGAGGCGCTGTCGAAGACGGTCATCTACTCGCCGGTCACCGGCACCATCAGCTCGCTCACCAGCCGCGTGGGGGAGCGCGTCGTCGGCACGAGCCAGTTCGCCGGCACGGAAGTGATGCGCATCGCCGACCTCGATCACATGGAAGCGCGCGTGAACGTGAACGAGAACGACGTCGTCGACGTGAAGGTCGGCGACTCCGCGCGCATCAGCGTCGACGCCTATCCCGACCGCGAGATCCGCGGCGTGGTGCGCGAGATCGCCTCCACCGCGCTGACCCGCAACCAGGGGACGCAGGAAGAGGTCACGAACTTCGAGGTCAAGATCAGCATCCCCGACCGCACGCTGCGCCTGCGCCCCGGCATGAGCGCCACGGCGGACATCGAGACGGCCACGGTGAAGAACGTCGTGGCGGTGCCGATCCAGAGCGTGACCGTGCGCTCGGCCGACAGCGCGCTCTCGCCCGAGGAGCTCGAGCGGCAGCGCGTGAAACGGGAGGCGGCCGAGCGCTCCGACAACCGCGCCGACGTCACCAACGAGCAGCAGGACCGCCAGCGCGAGCGCGTCGAGCGCGCCAGACTGCAGCGCGTCGTCTTCGTCAAGAACGGCGAGACGGTGAAGATGCAGAAGGTGGAGACCGGCATCGCCGACAACACGTTCATCGAGATCAAGAGCGGTCTGAAACCGGGCGACGAAGTCGTCTCCGGCTCCTACACCGCCATCTCGCGCCGCCTCAAGGACGGCGCGAAGGTGGCCATCGAGAAAGAGGAGGGGAAGAGTTGACCGAGTGCTGAGTGCTGGGTGCTGGGTTTCTCCGCCCCCGTTCTCAGCACTCAGCACCCAGCACTCAGCACTCAGTCTTATGTTCATGGAGCTCGCCGACTCGTTCCGGATCGCCCTGTCGATCCTGCGCGCGCACAAGATGCGCTCGGCCCTGACCGCGCTCGGCGTGATCATCGGCATCATCGCCGTCACGCTCATGGGCTCCGCGATCGGCGGCATCGAGATCGGCTTCGACCGCAGTCTCTCGGTCATCGGCGACGACCTGCTCTACGTCGAGAAGTGGCCGTGGCGCCACGTGGACGACTGGTGGAACTACCGCAATCGCCGCGTGATGGACTACCGCTACGCCGACCAGCTCAAGCGCATCATCGCCGCCACGCCGAACTCCGAGCTGGTCACCGCCGTGCCGACCATGAACACGATGCGCTCGATCAAGTTCGGCGACAACGAGGTGCAGGGCGTCTTCACGCAGGGGACCACCGACGAGTTCCTCGTCACCTCCACGCCGACGTTCCGGGAAGGGCGCTTCTTCAACGAGGCCGAGTCGCGCGGCGGCCGCAACGTGGTCATCCTCGGCTACGACGTCGCCGACGCGCTCTTCCCCGACGGCTCCGCCCTCGGCCAGACGGTGTCGATCGGCGGCGCGCCCTTCCGCGTCCTCGGCGTCTACGCCAAGCAGGGGACGTTCCTCGGCCTCTTCAGCTTCGACACGTATGCGGTCATTCCGCTGCCGGCCTTCATGAAGACGTTCAGCTCGCGGCTCGACACCTCGATCCGCGTGAAGGTGCGCGACAAGAACCGCATCGAGATCGCGAAGGGGGAGCTCATCGGCGCGATGCGCCGCGTGCGCGGCCTGCAGCCCGAGGACAAGAACGACTTCGACATCAACGAGCAGCAGGCGCTGCGCAGCACCATCGACCCGATCAAGAGCGGCATCGCCGTGGCCGGCCTCTTCGTGACCGGGCTGGCGCTCTTCGTCGGCGCCATCGGCATCATGAACATCACCTACGTCAGCGTGAAGGAGCGCACGCGCGAGATCGGCACGCGCAAGGCCGTCGGCGCGCGGCGCCGCACGATCCTGATGCAGTTCCTCATCGAGGCGGTGGCCATCTGCCTCGTCGGCGGCATGGTCGGCCTGGGCGTGTCATGGCTGCTCACGACCGCCGTCGCCGCGGCCTTCCCCTCGTTCCCGATGGAGTTCTCGATGGGCCTCGTGGTCACGGGGCTGATCGTGTCGACACTCACCGGCATCTTCTCCGGCTTCGCGCCGGCGCTGAGCGCGTCGCGGCTCGACCCGATCGAGGCGCTCCGCTACGAATAGCCCATGCCTTTCTCCGAGATCTTCCGCCTCTCCCTCACCGCGCTGCGCACGAACAAGCTGCGCTCGATGCTGACGATTCTCGGCGTGACCATCGGCGTCTTCTCGGTGATCGGCGTGATGACGGCGCTGAACGTCATCCAGGGCTCCATCGAGTCGGGCCTGAGCTTCCTCGGCAGCAACATCTTCCAGTTCGCCAAGTACCCGACGATGTCGACGAGCGATCCGGAGACGAAGTACGCGAATCGCCGCAACATCACGCTGGAAGAGGCGCGCGAGTTCGCGCGGCTGATGGACGGGCAGGCCGGCGCGATCTGCTTCAAGATCTTCGACGGCGGCAAGCCGGCCAGCTACGGACGCACGAAGCTGCAGGGACTGACGCTGGTCGGCACGAACGAGCACTTCCTCGTGGCCAACAGCTACACGCTCGGCTACGGGCGCAATCTCTCGCCCGAGGACGTCGTGCTGGCGCGCAACGTGGCGGTGGTCGGGCCGGACGTGCAGAAGAAGCTCTTCGCCAACGAGTCGCCGATCGGCAAGGTCATCAAGCTGAACGAGAAGCCGTACCAGATCATCGGCGTCTTCACGGAGAAGGGGTCGTCGTTCGGACAGAACCAGGACCGCACGGTGATCGTGCCGATCACGCGCTACCTGGGCGACTTCGGACGCGCCAACCGCACCATCAACATCGCCATCCAGTCGACCTCGCAGGCCACGTACAACCAGACGCTGGACAAGGCCATCGGCGCGATGCGCACCGCGCGCGGCCTGAAGATCGCCGAGGAGAACGACTTCGAGGTCTACTCGAACGACACGCTCATCTCCGCCTTCGCGCAGATCGCGGGGACGATCCGCATCGGCGCCTTCGTGGTCAGCGTGATCGCGCTGCTGGCCGCGGGCATCGGCATCATGAACATCATGCTGGTGAGCGTCACCGAGCGCACGCGCGAGATCGGCGTGCGCAAAGCCATCGGCGCCCGGCGCGACGACATCGTCAAGCAGTTCCTCCTCGAGGCCATCGTGCTCTCCGAGCTGGGCGGCCTGTTCGGGATTCTGTTCGGAGTCATCGGCGGCAACGGCATCGCCATCTGGCTCGAGATCGCCATGGTCTTCCCCTGGGGCTGGGCCCTCACGGGCTTGATCGTCTGCTCGCTGATCGGCACGGGCTTCGGCTGGTACCCGGCCTTCAAGGCGTCGCGCCTCGATCCCATCGAGGCGCTCCGATTCGAGTAGGGCTTTTCGCTCTTCCAGTTTATCCCGCGCGTAGACGCGGGATCTCGGGTGCACCTGCGCTCATCGTGCCCTGCGCATGGTCTGCGCAGCCGCACCGGAGATCACGGGGATAAACTGTGAAACCGCCCCCCTACTTCAAAACCGCGAGCCTCTTCTGCGCCAGCTCCCACGCCGAGCTGCTCGCGCGCGCCGGCTTCTCGATCCTGCGATACGCCTCGGAGGCGACGTCGCGGATGCCGTAGTTCTCCGCGATGCGGCCCACCACGTACCAGTCCGCGGGGCGCAGCGCGTCCTCTTCGTACTCCAGGCTCTTGAGCAGCGTGTCGCGCGCCTCGGACGACTTTCCCTGCTCCGCGTACAGCACCGCCAGCGTGTTCAGCGTGGCGTGATCGTCGGGGCGCTGCGCCGTCGCCTGACGCGCCGACTGCACCGCTTTCTCCAGATCCTCGCCGGCGAAGAGCGACGTCCACGCGTGCTGGTTGTACTCGATCGCCGTCGGCTTGTTGCCCTCGAGGAGTTGCGCGTAATGCGTCATCGCTTCCTTGTAATCACTGCGCTCGACGGCCACGTTCGCGAGCGCCCTCAGCGTCTCGCGATCGCCGGCCAGACGCTTCAGGCGCGCGTTCGCGCGCGTGCGGACTTCGTCCAGGCGCTCGAGCTGCGAGAGCGCGTGCGCTCCCTCGAAGAACGCGCGCGCCGAGTCGGGATGCTTCTCCGCCAGCCGGTCCGCCGTGGCCAGGACGTCCTCCCACTTCGACAGCGAGCTGTACGCCGTGAGCAGCGCCTGATCGATGCGCGTCTGCACCTCGGGCGTCGCATTCGCGCGCGCCGCGGTCAGGATCGGCAGCGCGATCTCCGACGAGCGCTTCGTCTCCGGCAGCAGCATCGCCGCGGCCAGGCGGACCTCGTCGAGCGTCGCTTCCCGGCCGTGCGTCCAGAAGGCCGCGAACGGCTCGGAGCGCAGCGGATCGTCCTCGTAGCCGCTGTTCACGTGATCGCGCGCCCAGTCGAGCCACTGCCGCGCGCCGGCGAGGTCGTCCTGCTCCGCGAGGCGCAGCGCGCGCAGCGCGAGCGCGGGCGGCATCCCGCTCGAGCCGGCCAGGCGGAACGCGCCGTTCTCCTTGATGACGTACACCGTCAGCCCGTCCGCGTTGCCGGCCGGCGCGCGGCCGCGCAGGCGGTAGCCCATCGCCTCGCTGCCGTCCTGCTGCATGTCCAGTGCGGCCACGCCGATGTCGGCCATGAACGCGCCCTGCACGCGCATCTCGCGCATCACTTTGCGGCTCCCTTTCTTCGCCGTGCCTCCTCGGATGCCGTCTTCCTTGAACACCTCGCGCGACTCCGTGGTGCCGAGGGACTCGATCGAGTCGAGCGAGCCGGTGCGGGCGAAGCCGGCGATGGCCTGGTACCAGACCGACTTCGGATCGGCGGGATCGACTTTGCGGTCTTCCGCGCGCACCGTCTTGCGCATCACGTCCGCCTGCATGCGCAGCTGCGCCGCATTCGGCGCTCCCTGCGCCGCGTCGGCCAGCAGCGCGGCCGCGGCGGGATAGAGGCGCAGCATGGTCAGCATGCGCGCGGCGGACGTCTGCGCGTCGCGCCGTTTGGACGGCTCGATCGACTGCGACGCCTTCACCGCCGCCTCGCCGCCGCTCACCGCGCCTTCGGCCACGAGCTGATAGAGCTGCTTCCGCTCCGTGTCCTTCGTCTCGGCCAGGAGCTTCTTCAGGTCGTCCCAGCGCTCCGTGTACGCGTACAGCGTCATCAGCTCGCGGTCGACGTACTCCTGGTTGACGTCCTCGATCTCCTTCTTCGCCGCGAGGTACTCGTCGATGGCCTCGTTCAGGCGCGCGTCCTTGCGGTAGCGGATCCCCTCCGCGTTGTGCTGGAGGAGCACCGCCAGCTCGGCGCGGATGGGGATGTCCTGCGGCGCGAGCTCCTTCGCCTTGCGATACGCCGCGATGGCGCCGTCGAGATCGAAGCCCTTGCGCAGCTCGCGGCCGATGAGGTCGTGCGTGAGGATGAACGCCAGAGCGGCATGACCCTTGGCCGACTTCGGCTCCACCTCGATGGCGCGCTGCGCCTCGCGACGCGCGGCCGCGCCCATCCCTCCGGCCAGCAGCGCGCGTGCGACGTCGGCGTGATGCAGCGCCTCCTTCGGATGCAGCGCCGTGAGGCGGCGCAGCTCCGCCACCGCCTTGCCCACTTCGCCCGCGTCGAGGTACTTGCGCCCGAGCTGGTCGAAGTAGAGGAGGAACGGCTCCGAGCCGGCGATCTTCGCCACCGCGCGCCGCGTCTCCTCGAACTGCGCGGGCGTGAGGCGGCGCGGGCCGGAGTCGAACGCGTAGTCGGCCAGCAGCACGCCGTCGTCGCGGAGACGGTATGCCTTCGTCAGCGTGGTCGTCCCGAGCTTGACCGTCTCGTTCTCCGGCACCGTGCGCACCACGTAGCCCGGCGGTGGCGCGATGACGTAATGCAGCTCCAGCGTGTACGGCTTGGGCAATTCGAAGTCGTACTTGCGCGGCTTGTACTCCGGGTCCTTCTCGTCCGGCTCCGTGCGCAGCTCGTCCGGCAGGTCGCTGACGAGGCGCGAGAGGAACACGCCCACCGCCGCCTCGCCGTTCGCGGTCGTGCCGCGCGTGGCCTCGTTCATCTCCAGGCGGAGGCGGAACGGCGACGTCAGGTCGCGCGGCTTGCTGGTCTCCCACTTCGCCAGCGACTTGGCCAGGTAGCTCTGCTCGACGTAGCTCTGCAGGCCGTCGCGGATCTCCTTCTGATCCGTGCCGTTGTAGTAGCGGCGCGTGGCGCGCTCGTCGCTGCCGAAGTACTCCGTCGTCTCGACGATCTTCGCCTTCCCATCCTCGGCCAGCGTGAACTCGCGCGTCTCGACGGCGCGGTTCGCGCGCGACTCGTCGAGCGGCGTCTTCGTCAGCGACGTCGTGCCGGGCTTGACGATCAGCGCGAGGCGCCCCTGGTCGGAGTCGGGCAGCTCGCCGACGCGCGCGAACTCGTCGGTCGGATCGATCCACAGCGGCTCGCTGCCTTCGACGACCACGATCACGTGATCGAAGTATCCGAGGCCGGGGAGGTCGGGCTCGACGTCATAGCCGGCGCCGGAGCGGACCAGCGCCACGTGCGCCATCACGCCGGCGCGGCGCAGCATGGCCACCAGCAGCGTCGCCTTGTCCTTGCAGTCGCCGTACTTGTTCTTCAGCGTCTCGGCCGGCGTGCGCGGCACGATCGACCCTTCGCCGAACTCCACGCCGGCGTAGCGGATGTCGCGCTCCACCGCCGCCAGCAGGCGCACCGCGATCTCGCGCGGCGTCTTCGCGTCGCCGATGGCGCCCTTCGTGATGCGGTCGACCACCGTGAGGTCGCCGATCCTGCCGTCCACGATCTCCGCGTAGCGCTGCGCCACTTCCTGCCACGACTTGCCGGTCGACCAGGCGATGTACGGGATGCGGTGCACGTCGGAGGGGACGTTCCACTCCGTGAAGTCGAGCGCCGCCATCGGTCCGGTCTCGAAGACCAGGCGCGTGACGCCGCCGCTCTCCGTCTTCTTCGGCTCGATGCGCGGCGTGGTGCGGTTCACCGTGCGCAGCTCGACGGCGGACGGCCACTCGATCGTCAGCCGCGACTGCCGCGTCTCCACCCAGCGCCCGAACGAGTGACGGTCCGTCGTGCCGGCCGCGTGGAGAGGATTGTTGGCCGCGTTCTTCTCGCGATACGTGATGGTCTGCTCGATCACCGAGCCCGGCGCCACCGCGGGCAGCGGCCCGCTCATCACGCGCGTGTCGCTGAACATGTCCGGCTCGTCCGCGGCATCGCCGATGCCGAACGACTTCGGATCGAGGCGATGCACGCTGCCGTCCTTCGCGATGACGCGCGCGTCGACGGCCGGCTGCTCGTGATACCACGGCTGCCACGTCGTCTCGATCGTCGACCAGCCGTCCACCGCGCTCTCGTCGATGACGCGGTAGACGAGATGCTCGACGCGCGTGGAGCGGCCGGAGGCGTCGAAGGTCACGTGCGCCTCGTCGAGCAGCACGATCACGCCCTCTTCCGGTTTCTGCGGCTGCACGGCTTCCGCCGCGGCCAGGATCGCCTTCGGGTCGGCCGTGAAGGGCACCCCTTCCCACGGTTCGGCGGCGAAGAGAGAAGAGGAAAGCAGCACCGTCAGAAGAGCGGCGGCGAGATGCGATTTCATGGAGGCTCCGGATTGAAGGATGGGGACGGCGGATGATAACACCCGCCCCATTGCACAGGCCGGTGTGCATTTTGCAGTCGGCCTCCGCTGACATGGCGCATCCCAAGGTCCTGATCGTCGAAGACGACTCCGCGATCCGCACGTTGCTGGTGGCCGCGCTGCGGCGCGAGCCGCTGGAGGTCCACACCGCTCCCGACGGCGTGATCGGGCTCGAACAGGTCCGCGCCAACGACTACGCGGTGATCCTGCTCGACCTCATGCTCCCGCGGCTGAACGGTTTCGAGTTCCTGGAGAGTCTCGACTCGGTCCTCCGTCCCGGCTCCGCGCCGGTGATGATCGTGATGACCGCCTTCGACGCCACCGCCGTGAAGCGCCTCGGCGCGATGCGCGTGCAGGCCATCCTCCACAAACCATTCGACATCGAGCGCGTCGTGGAGATGATCCGCGACTGCGCGCTGCTGCATCAGGAGCACACCGGGGAGGAGCCCCGTAAGCACTCCGTAAGCGCGGATATCCATACTGCGCCTTCATGACGCGGCGCTCTCTCTTTCTCCTCGTTCTCGTCCTCTCCGGGGCCGCGCGGGCCGACAACGTGATCGTCCCGGCCCTCGGCCCGAAAGCGGAGCTGATCCTCACGAACCTCGAGCCGAGCGAGGCGCGGCTGCTGGTGACGTTTCACGGCCGCGACCGCGTCTTCGAGACCGTGACGGTGGCCGGCCACTCCATGACCGTCGTCGACGATCTCCCCGCCGCGCCGGGACTGATCCGTGTGAGCGGCTCGTCGCGCTTCACCGCGCGCTACGGCGACGTCCCCGCCGTCCCGGTCGACGCGCTGCCGAAGGAGCAGACGGTGCGCGGCGGCCGCGTGGTGATCGCCAATCCGTGGACGATCTCCGCGAGCGTGACTCTCACGCTGCTCGACGCGGACGGCAAGCCGGCCGGCCAGCTCTATCGGCTGATCCCGCCGCTCGACGTGCAGCAGCTCGACCTCACCGCGTCGAGCGTGCGCGTGACCGCGCAGGTGAGCGTTCACGCCTCGGACGGCGCCACCGCGCCGGAAGTGCGCGTCGCCTCCGACACCATCGCGCCTGCCTGCGCCGAGCCCGCGTTCCTCGGCACGCCCCGCCCCGGCCGCGACGAATGGCTGGTCGTGCGCAAGGAAGGCGTGACCCTCGAGAAACTCACCCCGCAACGCATCGCCGCGCTCCGCTGCGACCCCTCCGTCCAACTCCTCGAACAACCGTAACGGAGCGCCGGCCTCCCGGCCGGCTGCCGTGGCGGCGTCCTCGCCGCCACCCCCGTGGGCGGGCGGCGGGACGCCGCCCGCGCAGCCGCCGGGACGGCGGCGCTCCGCAGGGACGGCGGGACGGTGGCGCTCCGCAGGACGGCGGCGTCCGCAGGAACATGAGACGATGGCCGTCACGATGATCGTCCACCTCATCGACGGCACCTACGAGCTGTTCCGCCACTTCTACGGCCTGCGCCGCTTCTCCAGCAGCGACCCGCCGCACGGCGCCGTCCTCGGCGTGCTGACGACGGTCGTGCAGATGCTGGAGCAGGGCGCGACGCACGTCGCCGTGGCCACGGACCACGTCATCGAGTCGTTCCGCAACGACCTCTGGGCCGGCTACAAAACGGGCGAGGGGATCGATCACGCGCTCTGGCGCCAGTTCCACCCGCTCGAGGACGCGCTGCAGGCCATGGGCGTCGTGACCTGGCCGATGGTGGAGCTCGAGGCCGACGACGCCCTCGCCTCCGCCGCCCACCTCGCCGCGCGCGACAAGCGCGTGGAGAAGGTGAGCATCTGGACGCCGGACAAAGACCTCGCCCAGTGCGTCGTCGCCGACCGCGTCGTGCAGGTGGACCGCAAGAGCGGCCAGGTCCGCGACGAACAAGGCGTGCACGCGAAGTTCGGCGTGGCCCCGAAGTTCATCCCCGACTACCTCGCCCTCGTCGGCGACGCCACCGACGGCTACCCCGGCATCCCCCGCATCGGCGCCAAGACGGCGGCGCGCATGATCGCCAGACACGGCGCCATCGAGTCCTTCCCGAACGGCATCCTCGGCACCCCCGAACACCACGACCACGCCCTCCTCTTCAAACGCCTGGCGACGCTGCGCGTCGACGCGCCGCTGTTCGAGGACGTGGAGACGCTGCGATGGGCGGGGCCGACTCCGTCATTCGAGAAGGTGATGGAGGGGATGGGGGATACGCGTCTGGCCGCGCGGGTGCAGCGGTTGTCGACGTAGGGGAAAAACACACCAGCGTCTCTCGAATACAGACGTGAACGCCAGGTTCGTCGTCTTCGCGCCCCGCTCCGCCGCCCCTCCGCGTACGCACTACCTCAGCGCGTACGACACCTTTCGCAGTGTCTGGAGCGAAACCTATCGCGCCATTCACGGCGACGCGTACGTGTCGCACTCGAACGACTTCACGCGGCAGGACTACATCCAGGCGCTGTTCGAGGGAGAGCTCTGCGTCGGCCTCGATTGCGTGCGCAAAATCCGGCTCGACAATCCCGCGGACCTCGACGACTCGTGGCTCGGGCCGTGGCCGGCGGAGATCCTCGATGCGCTGCAGCGCGATCATGCCGAGGCGCTGATCAACTCGTGCTTCACCGTGCATCGCGACTATCGCAAACACGACGGGCGGAGCGGGCATCCGGTGAGCTACCTCCTCGGCTGCCTCTCCGTGCTCCATCAGCTCGAGACCGGCGCGCCGCTGATGCTGGGGATGATGCGCTGCGACCGCTCGATGAACAAACTCGGCGACGCGCTCGGCGCCACGACGCTGCGGATGACGACGTACAACGGAAAGGAGACCGCGCTGGTCGCGTTCGAGCGCGACCGCGTGCGGCAGGCGGCGGCGACGTTTCCCGACGTGGCCCTGCGGCTGTTCGAGAACCGCGTGGAGGACAGGCAATCCTGCTCGTCCTACGAGAGAGAACCGGACAGGCAGGATTGCCTGTCCTCCACTACTACGCTCGAGGAGGTGCAGGCGTGATGCACGACCTGCTCGACTCTCCGCGCTTCCGCTTCGTCCTCGACTACTTCCGCACGCTCGACTTCACGAATCGCGACGTCTACGCGAACTGGCTCGCGCAGACGTACTACTTCGTCTCGCATTCCGTGCGCCTCTCCGCCCTCGGCGCGAGCCGGCTCGACGTCGATCATCCGCTGTCGCAGCGCATGGTGGCGCACACGCGCGAAGAAGCGGGCCACCATAAGCTGGCGAAGCGCGACATCGAAGCGCTCGGCCGCAGACTCGAGGACTTCCCGCAGCTCGGCGTCACCAGCGCGTTCTATCAGGCGCAGTACTACGTCGTCCTCTTCGAGGACCCGGCGCATCTCATCGGACAGATCCTGATGCTCGAGGCGGTGTCGGTGGAGCTCGGCGCGTGGATGCACGACCTCGTGCACGCCCGCCACGGCGAGGCCGCGTCGCGCTTCGTCAAGGTGCACGCGCAGGAGGACCAGGATCACGTGCGCAAGGCCATCGCCGCGGTGAACGAGCTCCCGCCCGCGCAGCAGGCAGGCGTGGCCAGGAACTTCAGTCAGGCCTGCGAGATGTACTTTCTGATCCTGCGGTCCATTCGAGAGTCCACAGACTCGCTGACGACGGCGCCGCTCCTGGCTGCAACTGAAGCAGCCTCGCTGGAAATCGCATCGTGATCGTCTGACCGTTCAGCAAACTCGCGCCTGGAATTGGTGTCACACACGTCTGGACGGGCAGAACACACGTGTGACCGCCCGGAACACACGTGCGGACGACCGAACACACGTGCGGACGACCAAAAACACGTGCGGACGACCGAAAACACGTGCGAACGACCGAAAACACGTGCGGACGACCGAAAACACGTGCGAACGACCGAAAACACGTGCGAACGAGCGGAACACACGTGCGGACGACCGAAAACACGTGCGGACGAGCGGAACAC
>DASUSL010000198.1:0-7958 GCA_036375135.1 Thermoanaerobaculia bacterium
GAGACGGTGGGCATCGTCGGCCGCACCGGCAGCGGCAAGTCGACGCTGCTCTCGCTGATCACGCATTCGTTCGAGCCGCCGCCGGGGACGATCTTCCTCAACGGCCGCCCGATCGAAGCGATCCCCGTCAAGCAGTTGCGCGAGTGGATCGGCATGGTGCCGCAGGAGACCTTCCTCTTCTCCGAGTCGATCGCGGAGAACATCCGCTTCGGCAACGCCGCGGCGAGCGACGAGGAGGTCGAGCAGTCGGCGCAGCAGGCCGGGCTCTCGACCGACGTCGCCGGCTTCCCGCAGGGGATCAAGACGGTCATCGGGGAGCGGGGCATCACGCTCTCCGGCGGGCAGAAACAGCGCACCGCCATCGCCCGCGCGCTCGTGCGCGAGCCGCTGATCCTGATCCTCGACGACTCGCTGAGCGCCGTCGATACGCACACCGAGGAGCGGATCCTTCATGCGCTGAGAAGCATCAGGAAGGGGAGGACCGTGCTGATCGTCTCCCACCGCGTGTCGTCGGTGAAAGACGCCGATCACATCGTGGTGCTGGACGAGGGACGCATCGTCGAGCGCGGCACGCACGACGCGCTCGTCGAGCGCGGCGGCTACTACGCCGATCTCTATCGCCGGCAGACCATCGAGGACGAGCTGGAGGAGATCGCGTGAGCGAGGCCATCGAGCGCCACGAAGACGAGGGCGCGAAAGCCTTCGACCCGCATCTCACGCGGCGGCTGATGAAGTACCTGAAGCCGTACCGCTGGCGGGCCGGCTTCTCCGTCTTCCTGGTCATCCTCTCCTCCCTCTTCGAGCTGGCCGGACCGACCATCACCGCCATCGGCATCGACCTCTTCGTGAAGCCGCAGGGGGCCGAGGCCATCGGCGTGAGCGCGCGCGTGGCGGAGTGGCTCGCGTCGCAGGGCATCGTGCTCGACCCGGTCACCGGCATCAACGTCGCGGCGGCGCTCTATCTGTTCGCGCTCTGCGGCGGCTTCGTCGTGCTCTACACGCAGATGGTCCTGATGAACCTCATGGGACAGTACGTGATGTACGACCTGCGCAAGCAGATCTTCACGCACCTGCAGAAGCTCGACGTGCAGTTCTTCGACCGCAACCCGGTGGGGCGCCTGATGACGCGCGTGACCACCGACGTCGACGCGCTGAACGAGATGTTCACCGCCGGCTTCGTGGCCATCTTCGGCGACCTCTTCGTGCTGGCGGGCATCGTGGCCGTGCTGTTCTGGATGAACTGGCGCCTGGCGCTGGTGCTCTTCTCCATCACGCCGTTCATCATCCTCGTCTCGATCTGGTTCCGCCGCGGCGCGCGCATCACCTACCGCCAGGTGCGCGCGCGCATCGCCGCCATCAACGCCTTCCTGCAGGAGCACATCTCCGGCATGTCGACGGTGCAGCTCTTCAACCGGGAGGAGAAGGAAGGGAAGAAGTTCGAGGAGCTGAACGCGCGCCACCGCGACGCGAACATCGACTCCATCTTCTACTACGCCGTCTTCTATCCGCTGATCGAGCTGATCGAGACGGTGGGACTGGCACTCATCGTCTGGTACGGCGGCGGAAAGGTCATCCAGGGAACGCTCTCCGTCGGCGCGCTGATCGCCTTCTTCCAGTACTCGCAGCGCTTCTACCAGCCGATCTCCGACCTCTCCGAAAAGTACAACATTCTGCAGGCGGCCATGGCCGCGAGCGAGCGCGTGTTCAAGCTGCTCGACACGCCGGTGCAGATTCCCGACGCGGGAAAGCGCGAGGTGGGCGAGCTCGAGTCGATCGAGTTCCGCAACGTCTGGTTCGCCTACAACGAGCCCGACTGGGTGCTGAAGAACGTCTCCTTCCACGTGCAGCGGGGCGAGCGCGTGGCGCTGGTCGGCCACACCGGCGCGGGGAAGACCACCGTGACCGCGCTGCTGCTGCGCTTCTACGAGATCCAGAAAGGGGAGATCCTGATCAACGGCGCGGACATCCGCGACTACTCGATCGAGTCGCTGCGCCGCGTCTTCGCCATCGTGCAGCAGGACTTTTTCCTCTTCACCGGCACGATCGCCGACAACATTTCCCTCGGCGACCCGGACATCAGCGAGGAGCGCATCCGCACCGCCGCCACCCGCGTGCAGGCCGACCGCTTCATCGCCCGCCTGCCCGAGGGGTATCGGTCGGCGGTGAAGGAGCGGGGGGCGGGGCTGTCGGTGGGGGAGAAACAGCTCCTCTCCTTCGCCCGCGCGCTGGCCTTCGACCCGCCCGTGCTCATCCTCGACGAAGCGACGTCGTCCATCGACACGGAGACGGAGCTCCTGATCCAGGACGCCATCCAGACCCTCCTCCAGGGCCGCACCTCCATCGTCATCGCCCACCGCCTGTCGACCATCCGCTCGGCCGACACCATCCTCGTCTTCCACCACGGCGAGATTCGCGAACGGGGAACGCATGAGGAGCTGATGAACATCGGCGGCCTGTATCGGAGGCTGTACGAGATTCAGTACCGGGAGGCGGTGGTGGCGTGAGGTTGCTGTTGGTTGCTGGCGCCCAGCCGGCCGGCAACCGAAAACCGGAAAACAAACCGCGAAAACCCGCCTGGAACCAGCAACCAGGAACCCGCAACCCCCGTACACGTTATTTGACAGCCGGCCAAAACAGGCCTAAGGTCTGCAAATCCGTTAATCGGTTCGTTTCATTACGTGAAGGGAGGGGAGGCGATGACCGTAAGGTTCTTCCCCGGAACACAGAGACATAAATCCAGTTTGATCCAAGGGTTTCTCCGGCAGTTCCGCGTCGAGCACGAGCTCGTCCGCGTCGACGAGAACAAGAAGTCGTACATCCACCACGCAGGGTCCGATCCCGCGCTCGAAGTCGATGGGCGCCTGTTCGTCGATCCGAATGTCGATGCGCTGAAGAAAATCTTCAACGTGAACTAACCCAGGGGGCGGCGGGCCAACGAGCCCGCCGCGTCCCGAAGGCGTTTCCCGACACTCGCAACCCCAGGCGATCCTCGCGCCGAAGGCCTGGCCAACCGGCGCGCCGGCTCTACGCCAGCCGGAACATCGAGTCCGCCTCTTTCTGGACTGCCTCCCGGATGCGCCCCTCGAACGGCATCGCGATCAGCGGCAGCTTTGCGTCGATGATCACCGCCGCCTCCGTCACTTCCGCCGTTCCCTTCAGCGCCAGCCCCTTCGCCTTCCCCTTGAACGCCAGCGTGTCGCCGGTCCACTCGTGGGAGACATCCTCGGCGTGCCCGCCGAATTGCGACAGGAGCTGACCCAGCCGCTCCTCCACCTTCCGCCGGGCGTTCTCTTTGGTCGTGTTGTGCGGTACCGCGATGCGCATGAAAACTCTCCTCCGCGGGAGAGTCTTGCGACGTCAGTGCCCGTGCCCGTTCCCGGTGACGCTGAGGTGGACCGCATCCGTGCCCTCCTCCGCGCCGGCGTCCCACGCCACGGCCGTGATCCGGTAGTGTCCCGGCTCCAGCGGCGGCAGCGTGATCCGATACGGCGGCTGCAGCGCCGTGCCGATGAGCGTCTCCGGCGCGCCGAAGGTGTGGCCGCGCTGGAGGTAGAACTCGACCCGCTCCACCGCCCCTCCCGGATCGGAGGCCAGCGCCGAGACGGTGATGGGCTGTCCGGGCGCGAACCGCGTCCCGTCCTGCGGCTGCGTCAGCGTGACCCTCGGCGGTGTGTTCTCGAGCACGCTGAACGTCGTGTGCGCGGCGCTCTGCTGGTTGCTGTCGTCCGTCACGACCACGCGCAGCCGGTGCGTGCCGAGGGAAATGCCGGTGAGCGTGAACGTCGCCGGCGAGCTGGTGGCGCTGAGGACCGGCTGATCGTCGAGGAAGAGCGTCACGCCGCGCACCTGGCCGTCGCTGTCGAGCGCATCGACCGTGACCGCCAGCGGCAGCCCCACCTGCACGAGAGGATCGGCCGCGATCTCGACGTTCGGCGCGAAGGAGGTATCGGCGCGGTTGGCCGTCAGTTCGAGATCGAACGTCGCGTCGTCGCCACCCTCCTGAAATTGATGCAGCTCGACGGCGATGACGTTCCTTCCGAACCGCAGCAGGCTCGCGTTCAGCGGGACGGGGAAGAACGTCTCCTCTTCCACACCTTCGACTCTCCGCTGCGCGAAGGTGCCGGCGGTGACCGTGCCCTGGCCGAGGTTCACGCGATGGACCTCGGTGCCGTTGAGGTAGACCACCGCGCCGTCGTCGCGCTTGAGACGCAGCAGCAGGCTGCGGAAGAACGACGGGTCGGCCACTTCGAACTCGCGGCGGAAGTAGGTCGTCGTGCCGGCGGCGATCGTCGACTCCGGCTCGTCGCCGAGGCCGAGCTCCGCGCGCCGCACTTTCCACTTCGTATCGTCGAACGCGGGAGTGAGCCACGCGGCGCCGGGAGCGGGGCCGTCGTCGAGCACGCGCCACTCATCGTCGGCTGCGCGGATCAGCACGATCCGGCTCAGGTCGAGCTCGAAGCGCTGGCCGCCGACCAGTGCGTTGGGGTTCGCGGGCGTGCCGTTCTGCACGATGTCCAGCGCCGGCACGGCGCGCGTCGGACGATAGGCGCGATCGAGCTCGAGACGCACGTCGAGCGGGAAGACTTCGCCGGGCTCGAGGCGGATGTTCTCCAGCGTCGCGTCGGCGCTGGTGACCTGGAGAAGCGTGCCGGCGGCCGCGTCACTGCGCACCGAGCGACGGCGATTCACCGGCTGCACGCCGCGTCCGCGCGAGCCTCCCTCGACCCAGCGCTGGAAGAGCGTCGGGCCGAGGTCCACCGTCACCCGCCCGGCCTCGCGGAACGTCGTGCCACGCCCCGGTGCCTCGGCGATCCGCAACGTGGTGAACGTCCGCTGCGGGAAAACGTTGCGAACGAGTGGCGACATCATCTTGAAGACGCCGGAGAACTCTTCTACGGTGATGTTCTTCCAGGCGATGTCGCGGTTGTTGCGCACGTTCGCCGGCAAGTCCGAGGTCTCGAGGGTGCTCATCCCGAACAGCGGCGCCGGGCCGCTCTCGATGCGCGCGAGGAGGCAGAAGTGCCCCGCATCGGCGCCGCACGAAAAGTCCGCGGGATTCGGCGGATACCACGGGATCTGCAGGACGACCGCCTGTCCGGGATTCAGCACCGGCACGACGAGCGGCACCGTGTCGTAGATCGGTGGCGAAACGACCGAGGGATGTAGCGGCGTCTTCGCGTAAGTCTGGCCGCCGTTCGGCGACCATGGCTCGATCGGCGGGAAGAACGGTTTGCCGGAGCCGTTCCACGGCACCATCGTGTCGGTGATCGACGCATGGCTGGAGTTGGGCGTGTAGGCGGTGTTCGGATCGAGCCGGGCCACGTTGGCCGGCAGGGGGCTGCGCTGCCACGCCGCCCAGATGCGGTCGGCGTTGGTGTGCAGCAGGAAGAAAAACGGGTCTTCCGTGGCCGTGTCGGCGTCACTCATGTTGCCGATCGGAAATCCGAGGCTCGTCACCCCGCCGATGTAGCCGTGGTTGGCGTTGTGCGGCTGCCCTTCGAGCAACGTGCGCAGCGAGTGATAGTTCGTGGAGGAGGTCAGCGAGGAGTCGGGGATGACGGTCGTCGGTGAGGCGGCCTGCAGCCGCCGGATCACGGTAGGCGGCCCAAGCGCCGTGAACGGCGCGCCCATGGACACGCCGGAGGTCGTGCCCAGCCCCGAGCTGCCCATGAACGTCGACGTGAAGAGGCTGAGCGGGCTGGTGGTCCAGTCCCAGTACAGCAGCTTGACCAGCGGGTCGTGCTCCTGGAGGAGCAGCTCGAAACGGTTGATCATCTCGCGGTGCCACGGGAAAAAGGCCGGTTGTCCGTGGCGGTTGGTCGGCCCGAGCTCGTGCACCTCGTCCTGCTTGTGCCAGTAGCTGGCGTCGGAGAAGCGGTACGCCGGGTTGGTGCCGATGGCGATGATCGCGTCGCGGAAGCGATTCCGTTCCGTGGCGGTGGTGTTCGGCCCGGCCGCGTTCTTGCGCGGCTTGGTGATCTCGGCGCCGTAGAGTTTCGTCGGTCCGCAGTTGCTGGCGAGGTGGTCGACCCACTGCGCGTCCCAGGCCAGGCCGGTCGAGGCCTCCGCCCAGTAGACGCGCAGCCGCTCCGTGCCCGTCGACGCGGACGTGCCGTGGTTGCGGACGCGCACGTAGACCCAGTTCGGCACGGCCACGCGCGGGTCGCGATACTCCGCGTTCTCGTGCGGCGCCGGAGTCCACGGCATCGGCCCGGAGTCGGAGAAGGGGAAGGGGAGATAAGCGGGATCGGGGGACCGGCGCACCCAGATGTCGGGCGAGAGGTAGATCAGCCCCGGGGGGCTCGGCTCGGCGCCGGTGTCCGCGGTGGTGTCGCGGACGTGCAGGTTGCCGGCGAGGAGATCGCCGCCGGCAAGGACGGTCATGAGCAGGAGTGAGATCAGACGACGCGGCATCGCTTCCTCCGTGACTACGGAGGTACTGACGGACGCCGAGTCTACGTTCCGGAGAAATGTTGCGATGTCCTGATGTCCGAGGGATACTCGGCGCGGGGAGCAGTTCTTCCGCGGCGGGTCGCACACACCATGCTTTCGAAAGTATGGAGCGCGGCGACGCTCGGAATCGAGGCAGTACGCATCATCATCGAGGTGGACGCCCGGCAATCGCAGCAGCCGGGGTTCACGCTGGTCGGCTTGCCCGACCCGGCCGTGCGCGAGTCGTACTCGCGCGTGCGCTCGGCCCTGGCCAACTGCGGGTTCTACCCGCCGAGGCGCTTTGTCACCGTCAACCTCTCTCCGGCCGACGTGCGCAAGGAGGGCTCCGGCTTCGACCTGCCGATCGCCGTCGGGATGCTGCAGGCGTTCGAGATGCTGCACGAGGCCGACAGCGCCGGACGCGTGTTCGTCGGTGAGCTCTCGCTCGACGGCACGCTGACGCCCATCCGCGGCACGCTCGCCATCTCCGCCGCCCTGGCCAGCGAGCCGGGCATCCGCGAGCTGATCGTCCCCGCGGCGAACGCGAACGAAGCCGCGGCGGTGCACAGCGTGCGCGTCATCGGCGTGCCGCATCTGCCCGCATTGCTGCAGCACCTGCGCGGCGAGACGATCATCGCGCCGACGATCTCGACCGCCGGCGCGGAGCGCGCCGAGGAGGCCGACTTTGCGGAAGTGCGCGGCCAGCAGCAGGCCAAGCGCGCTCTGGAGGTCGCGGCGGCCGGCGGCCACAACGTGATGATGATCGGGCCGCCCGGCTCGGGAAAGACGATGCTCGCGCGGCGGCTCTCGACGATCCTGCCGCGGCTCTCGCTGGACGAGGCCATCGTCACGACGAAAATCCACTCCGTCGCCGGCGTGCTCCCTGCGGGCGCGGGATTGCTCGCGCGACGTCCGTTCCGCGCGCCGCATCACACGATCTCCACCGCGGGGATGGCGGGAGGCGGGACGCCGCCGCGGCCCGGGGAAGTGAGTCTCGCGCACTCGGGCGTGCTGTTCCTCGACGAGCTCCCGGAGTTCCGCCGCGAGACTCTGGAGGTGATGCGCCAGCCGATGGAGGACGGCCACGTGACGATCGCCCGCGCGGCGCGCACGGTGACGTTCCCCGCCCGCTTCACGCTCGCCGCGGCGCTGAACCCCTGTCCCTGCGGCTTCTTCAACGACACGCGCCGCGAGTGCATCTGCTCGCAGCTGCAGGTCTCGCGCTACCTCGCCAAGATCTCCGGACCGCTCCTCGACCGCGTCGACCTGCAGGTGGAAGTGGCCGCACTGACCACCGACGAGATCGGGTCCGTGGAGCCGGGCGAATCGTCCGCGTCGATCCGCGCCCGCGTCGACGCGGCCCGGCAGATCCAGCGCGACCGCTTCCGCCGCGCATCGATTCAATGCAACGCCGACATGCACTCGCGCCAGATCCGCCGCGCCTGCGAGCTCGACCCCGGCTCGAAGCGCCTCCTCCTCGCCGCCATCGAGCGCCTCGGCCTCTCCGCCCGCGCGCACGACCGCAT
>DASUSL010000199.1:0-3908 GCA_036375135.1 Thermoanaerobaculia bacterium
AGGCGCGCGTCAGCCTTGGGCAACCAGCGCTGCCGGCCGCGCCGGCCCGCCGGAGGCGCTCCCGGTCGTGCTCTCGAGCATTGGCGGAACGCGCGCGTCGTGCATAGACTGCGCGCATGTCGATTCTGAAAGTGTCGCGGCTCGGGCATCCGGTGCTGCGTGAGAAAGCATCCGACGTCGAGATCAAGGACATCAAGGCCGGCAAGTTCAAGCAGCTCATCGACGACATGGTCGAGACCATGCACGCCTACGAAGGCGTCGGGCTGGCCGGGCCGCAGGTGCATCTGCCGCTGCGCGTCTTCGTCTTCGAAGTGCAGGAGCGCGTGGCCAAGCGCCGCGGCGTGAAGCAGGTCGGCGTCGGCGCCGTCTTCAACGCCACCTACGAGCCCGTCGGCACCGACCGCCTCACCGACTGGGAAGGTTGCCTCAGCGTCCCGTTCCTCGGCGGCGAGACGCCGCGCTACAAACGCATCCGTGTGCGCGGCGTCGACCACGACGGCGATCCGCTCGACCTCGAGGTCGAGGACTTCACGGCCCGCATCTTCCAGCACGAGATCGACCACACCGACGGCCACGTCTATCTCGACCGCATGCCCGACCTCCGCACCCTCGGATACACGATCGTCTTATGAAGCCGCTGCTGCTCGTCTTCGCCATGTGGGGCGGGCTTCAGCCCGCCGTCGACGCGCGGGCTGAAGCCCGCGCCACATCCATCAGCGACCTCTCCTGGATGGCCGGCCACTGGGGCGCGACCATCGACGGCGTGGAGATGGAGGAAGTGTGGCTCGCGCCGAAGAACGGCGTCATGGTCGGCATGCACCGCGACGCGAAGGGGGAGAAAGCGTCGTTCGAGTTCATGCGCATCGCCGCGACGCCCGAGGGCATCGCCTTCCTCGCGCAGCCCGGCGGGCGTCCGGTGACGGCGTTTCCGATGACCGAGGCCTCGGAACATCGCGTCGTGTTCGCGAACCCGAAGCACGACTACCCGCAGCGCATCATCTACTCACTGCAGGATGGAAAGCTGTGCGCTGCCGTGGAAGGGGAGGGGCAGCCATCCGAGTCGTGGTGCTGGTCACGACACTGACCATTTTTTCCCGATTGACTGAACTGCGGCCCGGACTTACATCGGGAGCATGACGAAAAAGATCGCGCTGGAAGAGGCGCTCAGTGCGCCTTCGACCGAACCTTACCTGCAGATCACGATGCAGGTCGTCGATGAGCAGAGCAGGGCCGATTTCGCAAACAAGCTCGAGGACTCCGACCAGCGCATCGCCGCGATGGACGCCGCCGGCATCGATCTCTTCGTGCTGTCGCAGACCAGCCCCGGCGTGCAGGCCGAAAAGGATGCGGCCGTGGCGGTGCGACGCGCGGCCGAGGCCAACGACTACATGAAGGGGCTGGTGGATCAGCATCCGGACCGCTATCGCGCGTTCGCGCATCTCCCCATGCAGAACGTCACGGCCGCCGCCGCCGAGTTGCAGCGCTGCGTGCAGGACCTCGGCTTCTGCGGCGCGATGATCAACGGCAACACGAACGGCGTCTATCTCGACGACCCGTGCTACCTGCCGTTCTGGGAGCGCGTCGCGGAGCTCGACGTGCCGGTGTACATCCATCCGGCCAACCCGCTGATGCAGCCGTGGGTGCTCGAGGGATATCCGATCCTGCAGGGCTCACTGTGGGGATGGAGCACGGATAACTCCAGCCATTTCCTGCGCCTCCTCTTCAGCGGTCTCTTCGACCGCTATCCCGCCCTGACGATCATCCTCGGGCACATGGGGGAGACGCTCCCTTATTTCCTCTGGCGCATCGACTCGCGCTACGCCGTGACCAACAGCGCCGACAAGCCGCCGCTGCAGAAGACCCCCTCGGACTACTTCCGCTCGAACCTCATCATCACAACGACCGGCGTCTGCCAGGACTCGTCGCTGCAATGCGCGATCGCGGAGATGGGGGAGGACCGCGTGCTCTTCTCGGTCGATTACCCATACGAGGACGCGACGCAGGCCGCGCAGTGGATCGACACCACGCCGCTGAGCGACGATCAGCGCGAGAAGATCTGCTACCGCAACGCGGAGCGCGTCCTCAAACTCGATGCGACCGTTTCCACCGCCTCGTCGACTTCCGCCGCGGTCGTGTAGCGCGACAGCGAGAAGCGCACCGCGCCCATGGCCACGTGCAGCGGCAGCCCCATCGCCTTCATCGTGCCACTCGGCTCGACGCTGCCCGAGTGACACGCCGCGCCGGCGGAGACGCAGACGCCGTTCGCATCGAGCGCGCGCACCAGCTCGTCCGCCGCGATGCCGTGAAATGCGATGCTGGCGGTGTTGCCCAGGCGCGGCTGCGTCACGCCATTCACCGACGTGTCGGGCACCTGCGCCGTGATCGCCGACTCGAACCGGTCGCGCAGCGCGCGCACGCGGCCGTAGTCCGCCAGTGCCTCCCGTGCGAGACGCGCCGCCACGGCGAAGCCGGCGATCGCCGGCACCGGCTCGGTGCCGGAGCGCATCCCCAGCTCCTGCCCGCCGCCGTACCAGAGCGGCTGCAGCCGGAGGCCCTTGCGGATCGTCAGCGCGCCGATGCCTTTCGGCGCGTGGAACTTGTGTCCGGAGATGGTCATGAAGTCCGCGCCGAGCGCGCGCTGGTCGAGCGGGATTTTGCCCGCGGCCTGCACCGCGTCGACGTGCATCAGCGCGCCGCGCGCGCGGGCCATCTCGGCGATGCGCGCCACGGGATGCAGGACGCCGGTCTCGTTCTGCGCGAGCATGACCGTGACGAGCAGCGTGCGGTCGTCGATCGCGTCGCGCATGCGGTCGAGGTCGATCGCGCCGTGCGTGTCGACGGGAACGATCTCCAGCTCGATGACCCGTTCGCGTTCGAGCGCACGCAGCAGCGTGAGCACCGAGGGATGCTCGACCGAGGTCGTGACCACTCTGCGGCGTTCGGGATGCTGATCGACCAGGCCGCGCAGCACGATGGCGTTCCCCTCGGTGCCGCAGCTCGTGAAGATGACCTCGGACGCGTCGCAGCCGAGGAGGCGGGCCAGCTCGGCGCGGGAGTCTTCGACGGCGTCGTGGGAACGGCGGCCGAGGGAGTGGATCGCGTGCGGGTTGCCGTAGAGCTCGCGGTAGAACGGCGTCATCGCCGCCAGCACTTCGTCGGCCACGCGGGTGGTGGCGTTGTTGTCGAGGTAGATCAAAGCGGCGCGCATTTTACGGCAGAAAAACAAACGGCCCGGCGTTGCCGCCGGGCCGTCTGCTCTCTCTCATACAACACGCTGCCGGTTCTCGAAAACGGTGCGCTGTATGAGTTGTAGTGTAGGCATCCCCGGTCAGGTGCCCGTCCCACTCAGCAAAATAATTCGTCAGGTGGCGCGGCCGCGGCCGCTGGAGCGTGAGGCCGTCGTACGGTGGCCGTCAGCGACGCGTGAAATCTACATATCGAGGAGAAAGCGGTCCGGTCCTGCGGAGGCGTCGTACTCCGCCTGCAGGTCGGTCTTGTGCTTCCACTCGATCTCGGCCAGCTCGACGAAGAGGCGGCCCAGCTCCGTCGTGGGCGGGACGCGCTCGGCGAGGAAGCGGTAGTAACTCTCGGAGTCGCGCTCGCGCTCGAGGGCGTACTTGAGGGCGCGGCTGAGGTCGAGATTGACGATCTCGGAGGGGAGGTCGAGCGTGACCGGCTCGGGATCGGGCGGATTCTGGCCGAGGGTCTCGCGATAGCGGCGCTCGAGCTTGGCGCGGTGGACGAGCTCCATGTCGGAGAGCTGGAGGAGGCGCTTGCGGACGTCGTCGGAGCCGGCGCGGTCGGCGAGCTTCTGGTAGTAGACGCGCGTCTCGACCTCCGACTGGATGGCCTTGCGCAGCACTTCTTCGACGCTGGTCTCGAGCGGTTTCATCAGCGCGCGAATGATA
>DASUSL010000200.1:0-3912 GCA_036375135.1 Thermoanaerobaculia bacterium
CAATGGTTTTAAGTTAAGGATTCCGCGCCTGCAGGTGAGCCTATTCCGGCGCTTACGAACCTCGGACGAGAGCCAAATTCATAGGTTATCGAGGCCGGAAATACGACTTGTGTTTCCGAATCTGTGCGATCAGGCCACTGCTGCACAGCCTCGTACTCTCGGCGAATCCTTAACTTAAAACCATTGCCATAGTTCGACTTTGTCAGATTCGACGTGGCGCCGGTGGCGTTAGAATAAACGGCGAGGAATCAGCGAGGGGCCACAGCCCGTTTCGCACAGACAGACGCTCGAGCTTTTCTCCGGGCATTCCGGCTCCTCGTCCGACCGGTAATCTTCGCCACCAGTGTCCGGTCAGAGCAAACGCCAGGTCAGTCGGGCGGGCCCTTCGCGCCAGACCGCAACCACTCGCCCGTCACTGCGCTGGAGAACATCGAAATAGAACGGTTCATCGAAGCTCGTTCGGCCGACGACGACGTGCGTGCCGTCGCGCCATGCATGCAATACATGCTCATCGCCGACGCGCTCACTCCAGACGACATAGCCACCCGCGGTCCTGACGTCTTCCGCGGGCGCACCCTTCGCGACCGAGACTCCCTCGTCGCTGACCCATGCGATCACGTCCGAATCGATGGCCACCGCGTGCGCGCCGGATGCCTGCGCGATCTCCGTGTCGCCCATGCGTTCGAGGTCGGCGTTCAACTCCAGCAGGCGGACGGAATGACCGTCGACGTACGCCACCGTCGTTCCCTCGGAGTCGAACTCCACGACGTCTTCCAGAATGCGCCGCGGTGGTTCGTCCCCGCGCTGGGCGTACACCTCTTTGCCGTAGCGCGAGAAGATCACGTCCCCCTCGATCCGGAGACGATCCACCAGCACGGACTCCTCGGGAGCGGTGAGAAACTGCGCAGGCTCCTGCGCCTCATCCCCGACGATGCGCTGCAGGCAGATCGCCTTTGCCGACCCCAACTGCTCACAACCGGTGGCAATCCACAGCTCCCCGGGTCTTTCGCCCGCGGTTCCCTGGAACGCGAGATAGCGCAGCGGCTGCGGCCTTTCGACAGGCGCCGACACCGGCGGGAGCTGCCGCAGGACGGGCACGTCACCGACGAAGCACCGCCCCTCGCTGTGATGCAGTCCGGAACACCAGAAGGGCACCGGCGCCTCGCCGCCCCAGACCGTCGCGTGCACATACACGCGCCGATCTCGCGTCGGGATCTCGCGCGCGAAGTCCACGCTGCCGTCAGCGAGGAAGCCGGCAGCTCGCAGCGCCAGCCAGACAGGAAGCCACGGGTTCATCGGTCGAGTGGCGGTGCTGCCCGGTCAGAAGCACCGCACACGATTCTCGCATTGATTCCGAGGATCAGACCATCACGCAACTGCGGCACGCCACGTCGCAGTAGCCATATGCGTCGTACACGCACTCCCAACTGTTGTAGCCGGTCTTCTTCCCGGATCCCCCCGTACCCGCGCCGCAGTTCGGGTCCGTCCCGCCGATGAACAGCGACACGAGCAGGCGCGTGGGACGCACGACAAAATCTCCTCTCGATTCTCTTCGAGTGTACCGCCTCTCCGAGGCGTGCCTGTCGTGGTGCTGCGCGGAGTTGGGCTGCACGAGAGTGCAGATCGAGTGGGCTTCTTCAGGGTCGGCCAAGGCAGCGCGAATGAACGCTGGCAGGTAGTAGTGAAACGCGCGCGGCGTGAGCAGGGCCGGACGGGAATCCACCCGCTCGTCACGCGCGTGATTCCGCTCGTCACAAGATCGTCGCGCGATCCGGACGCTGCGGGGCACGATGCGCCGCGAAAGGAGAAGCGATGAATCTGATTACAACGATCCTGTTGGTTCTCATGACACTGCCTTGCTCCGCGGACGAGACCGCGATCAACAAGGCGCTGGCGAAACGGGTCTACGACGAAGGGCTGAGCCGGGGGATCTTCACGGTGCCGTACACGGACGACTTCGTCGGACACGGCGGCTCGAGGACGTTCACCCACGAAGACGGCATGAACGAGGCGAAGGGGTGGCGCTCCGCATTTCCCGACCTCGCCGTGAACGTCGATCTCATGGTCGCCGAGGGCGATCTCGTCGCCGTCCGCTGGACCGCGCGCGGCACGAATACCGGAACGGGAAACGGCATCCCGGCGACCGGCCGGAAGGTGGAGGTGAGCGGCACGGCGATCTTCCGCTTCGTCGACGGCAGGATCGCCGAGGAGTGGACCTCGGCCAATACGCTCGGCCTGATGCGGCAGCTCGGCCTGCGGTAAGGTGAACATCGTGCGACGGACGCTGATCATCGCTGCAGGCTGGACGCTCTGCGGCCTGCTGCTCGCGGCGCAGGCGCACCTCTCGGCGGCGATGCGCGGCGAGCCGATCGGCTGGGGGCGCCCGCTCGCGATCTGGCTGGCGTGGGCCTGGATCTGGGCGCTCCTCACGCCGCCGATTCTGCGTCTCACCGCGCGATACCCGTTCGGCAGAGCACGGGCGCTGCGCAGCCTGCTCGTGCATGTCGCCGGAAGTGTCGTCGCCGTGCTGCTCAACCTCGCGCTCTTCGCGCTCGTCGCTCCGCTGGTCGGAGCGACGAGCGCCGCCGGCTCCTGGAGCGCCACCTTCCTCCGGCTCCTCGGATCGACGTTCCTGCTCGACCTTCCTGCCTACTGGCTGCTCGTCATCGTGGCCGAGACCACACGACTCTCGCGTCTCGAAGGACAGTTCGCCGAAGCGCGGCTGCTCGCGCTCAAGGCGCAGCTGCAGCCGCACTTTCTGTTCAACGCGCTCAACACCGTGTCCGTGTTGATGCGCGAGGACGTCGACGCCGCGGACGACGTGCTCGTGCGCCTGAGCGCACTGCTCAGGAAGACGCTCGACAGCTCCGCGAAGCACGAAGTTCCTCTGCGCGAGGAGCTGGAGCTCGTCGAGGCATATCTCGAGATCGAGCGCGTCCGCTTCTCCAACCGCTTTGCCTGGCGCATCGACGTTGCCGGCGAGGCGCTCGACGCTCCCGTGCCTCCGCTCATCCTCCAGCCGCTCGTCGAGAATGCGATCCGTCATGGCATCGCGCGGCGCATCGCTGCGGGACGGATCGAGATCGCTGCCGCCCGGGCGAACGGCCGGCTGCAACTGACCGTGCGCGACGACGGGCCGGGGGTCGCGGCCGGTGCACGCGACGGCATCGGCCTGTCGAACACACGCGCACGATTGCAGCAACAGTACGGCGCGCGGCATACGTTCGCTCTCGCGAGTCACCGCGACGGCGGAACGATCGTCTCGCTGGAGATTCCCGCGTGATTCGCGTGCTCATCGTCGACGACGAGCCGATCGCGCGGCGCGGCATCCGCCACCACCTGCGGGGTGAAGCCGGCCTCGAGGTCATCGGCGAATGCGGTGATGGCGCGGCGGCGATCGATGCCATCGCGGAGCTCGCACCCGATCTCGTCTTCCTCGACATCCAGATGCCCGAGGTCGGCGGCTTCGACGTCGTCGAAGCGATCGGTGTCGCGCGAATGCCTGCGGTCGTCTTCGTCACCGCTTACGACGAGCATGCGCTGCGCGCGTTCGATGTGCATGCGGTCGACTACGTGCTCAAGCCGATCGACCGGCATCGCTTCCGCACCGCGGTCGAGCGCGCACGGCGGCGACTGGCGGACGCGCCGGGGCAGCTCGACAGACGGATCGCGGCCGCGCTCGGAGAGCTCGGACGCGCGGCGCACGACTACGCGAAGCGGCTCGCCATCAAGGGCGACGGACGCGTGGTTCTCGTCGACGTCGACGAGGTCGATCGACTCGAAGCGGCAGGCAACTACGTCGAGGTGCACAGCGGAGCGCGCCATCATCTCGTGCGCGAGACGATGGCCAGTCTCGAGGCGCGGCTCGATCCGGCGCGCTTCGTCCGCGTCTCACGCTCGTCGATCGTCAAC
>DASUSL010000201.1:0-6800 GCA_036375135.1 Thermoanaerobaculia bacterium
CACCGTTCCCCTCGACACGTCTGGCGCGCGCCCACGCCCGGGCAAACCGCGTCTGCTGTTCGAGGGTCCGTACGACAACGAGTACAGCATCGCTCGCGACGGCCGCATCGCCATCATCAAGCAAGGCCCGCGGCCGGCGACGACGCAGTTCACCATCGTCATGAACTGGGCGGAAGAGCTGAAGCGGCGCGTGCCGGCGCGCTAGTTGACGACCGCGCCGACGAGATCGTACGGATGCGCTTCCGTGATCTCCACGCGCGTGAACGCGGGCAGCGACTTCGGCAGCAGGTCGAGGCCGTCGTTGATCAGCAGGCGGCCGTCGATCTCCGGAGCCTGGCCGATGATCCGTCCCTCGAGCAGGTGCTCGGTCTCCTCGCAGACGCCCGTGACGATGGCGTCGAAGGTCCGTCCCACGCGCTGCTCGTTGCGCGACAGCGCGATCTTCTGCTGCAGTTCCATCAGCTTGGCGCGGCGCCGCTCGGCGGTCTTGCGCGTCGGGATGTCGGTCATGCGCGCGGCCAGCGTCGAGTCCTCGGACGAGTAGACGAACGCGCCCATGTTGTCGAACTGCGCCCACTCCACGAAGTCGTACAGCTCGCCGAAGTCTTTCGGCGTCTCGCCCGGGTGGCCGGTGATGAAGGTCGTGCGCAGCGTCATGTCGGGGACGAGCTCGCGCATGCGCGTGACCATCTCGCGGTACTCCTTCGGCGAGCCGGGACGGCGCATGCGGCCGAGGACGTTCGCCGAGACGTGCTGCAGCGGGATGTCGACGTAGGAGGCGAAACGCGGCTCGCGTCCCATCAGCTCGAAGAGGCTCCAGTCGAGCGAGCCGGGATAGGCGTACAGGAAGCGGATCCAGCGGAAGTCCGTCTCGCGCAGCAGCGTCTCGACGAGCTGCGTCAGGCCCTGCGACAGGCCGAGGTCTTCACCGTAGCGCGTCGTGTCCTGCGCGACGAGGTTCAGCTCGAGCACGCCCGCCTGCTGCAGCGCCTGCGCCTCGCGCACCAGCGAGTCGATGCCGCGCGAGCGGAACTTGCCGCGCATCTGCGGGATCGCGCAGAAGGTGCACGGGTTCGAGCAACCTTCGCTGACCTTCAGGTACGCGTGCGCCGTGCCGTGCACCAGCACGCGCGGCAGGTCTTCATACAGCCGCTGCGACATCTTGCGCCGCGTCGGCGCGAGGTCGTCCGTGGCCACGCCCGTGACCGCGGCGGTGATCTGCTCGAGGTGATCGAGTCCCACGAAGGCGTCGATCTCGGGGATCGACTGCTGCAGGTCGGTGCGGTACTTCTGCACCATGCAGCCGGTGACGATCAGCCTCTCGAGGCCCTGACCCTTCTTCTCCGCGACTTCGAGGATCGTGTCGATCGACTCCTGCTTGGCCGCGTCGATGAAGCCGCACGTGTTCACGATCACGACGTCGGCCTCTTCGAGGTCGTTCGTGAGCTCGACGTCGCTGTCCGCCTGCAACTGCCCGAGCATGATCTCGGCGTCGACGAGATTCTTCGGGCAGCCGAGGGAGATCATCCCGACTTTGCGGACTTTTTCGGAGGGGACTGCGGTCATGGAGCTGGTTCAACAGTGGTTGCCGGTGGCTTGTTCCTATGAACGTAGGACAGGCTTCAGCCTGTCCAGGGCAGGCTGAAAGCCTGCCCTGCGTCGGATCCAGCGAACAGAGACGAAGCGGTAGCAAGGCCGGCGGCCAGCGCCAGGGAGCGGAATCTGGTCATCGAGTGGTTACCGAAGCGTCTCCTCGAACAACTTCAGGATGCGTTTGTACTCATCCGCCCATGAGGTCGGTTCGACGAAGCTGTGATCCTCCAGCGGGTACATGGCCAGCTCCCAGTTCTCCTTGCGCAGCTCGATGAGCCGCTGCGCGAGCCGCACGCTGTCCTGGAAGTGCACGTTCACGTCGATGACGCCGTGGCAGATCAGCAGGGCGCCTTTCAACCCTTCCGCGAAGTAGATCGGCGACGACTTGCGGTACGCCTCCGGATCGCTCTGCGGCGTGTTGAGGATGTTCGACGTGTACTGGTGGTTGTAGTGAGCCCAGTCGGTCACCGGACGCAGCGCCGCGCCGGCGGCGAAGACGTCGGGCGTGGTGAACATCGCCATCAGCGCGATGAAGCCGCCGTAGCTGCCGCCGTAGATGCCGATGCGTTTCGGATCGACGCGATGCTCCGAGGCCAGCCACTTCGCCGCGTCGACGTGATCGTTCAGGTCGACGCCGCCCATGTGGCGGTAGATGGCCGTGCGCCAGTCGCGCCCGTAGCCGGCGGAGGCGCGGAAGTCGAGATCGAGCACGAGGTAGCCGCGCTCCATCAGCAGATGGTGGAACATGTACTCGCGGAAGTAGTTCGACCAGCCGCGATGCACGTTCTGCAGATAGCCGGCGCCGTGCACGAAGATCACCGCCGGGCCGCCGTTCCAGCTGGCCGGCTTGTAGATGCGCGCCGGCACCTTCGCGCCGTCGCGCGCCGGCACCTGCACGATCGGCACGTCGAGCCACGGATAGGTCGCGAACTCCGGCGCGGGCGAGGTGGTGACGCGCACGCCGTTCACGTAGAGCTCGTGCGGCTTGTTCGTGTACGAGTAGATGCCGGCGACGACCTGGCCGTCCGGCGAGAGCTCGGCGTCGTGCCATCCCGGCTCGGTGGTGAGCTTCGTCATCGCGCCGCCGCCGACCGGCGTCCGGTAGAGATGCTGCTCGTGCAGCGACTCCTTGCTGGCGGTGAAGACGAAGTGCTTCGCGTCTTCGCTGACGCGCACGTCCGCGACTTCGTATTTGCCCGAGGTCAGCGCGCGCGGCTTGCCTCCCTTGGAATCGACCGTGTAGAGATGCATCCAGCCGGTGTGCTCGGAGAGGAACCACACCGTTTGCGTGTCCGGGAGGAAGCCGACCGCGTCGTCGTCGAAGTAATGCACCCAGGCGTCGTCGTGCTCGTGATGCAGCACGCGCGTCGTGCCCGCGGCGGGATCGAACGCCATCAGCCAGCGGTCCTTGTTGTCGGCCGCGCGGATGGGCAGCACGGCCGCGTTGCCGTCATCGGAGAAGAAGACCGGATCGAGCTCGATCGCTCTCTCTTCTTCCGCCTCCGTCTTCGTTCCCGTCTTCGTCTCCGTCTTCGTCTCCGTGGCCTCGGTTTTCTCCGCGGTCTCGGTCTTCTCGATCGGCTTCTTCAGGCCGTGCTTCAGCGCCGTCACCTTCCCGTCCGCGACGGAGATGCTGACCATGCGCGTGGCGGGATTGGTGTCGCCGACTTTGCGGCGCGCGGGTAAATCGGTGGTGTAGCCCGACTCGGTGACGTAGCTCGGGACGCCGGTGCGCTTGCCGGCGCTCGGATCGCCGCCGATGAACGCCAGGACGTACTTCTCGTCCGGCGTGAGCCGCAGGTCGTGCACCACCTCTCCCCGCTTCAGCTTCAGCGGAGCGATGGCGAGCTCCTTCTTCCTCTCCGCCTCGTCTTCTTTTCGTTCCGAGGCGCGGCGGGTGAGGACGTCGGACAGCTTCGTGGCCTCGTCGGCCACCCACTTCTGGCTGGCGGTGCGGTCCTTGTTCTCGTCTTCGAACAGCGAGACGTGCGGACCCTTCTCGTCGGGGCCGGCGATGTTCGTGAGCTGCACCGTCGCGCCGTCGCTGAGCGAGAGGACGAAGAGATTGTTGTCGCGGACGAAGGCCACCCGCTGCTCGTCGCGGGTGAAGCGCGGCTGCGACTCGTTGTCGATCGTGCGCGTCAGCGTGCGGCGCTTCCCCTTCTCCCAGAGCTGCACGTCGCCGTCGTCGATGAAGAGCACGCGGCTGCGGTCCTTCGAGAAATGGCCGCGCGGCGGCGGAGCGTCCTTCGCCTCTTCGTCGCCGAGCTTGCGCAGCCCCTTGCCGTCGCGGCCGACGACGTACGTGGTGTACTCGTTCTCCTCGATCGGCTCGTCGTGCCGCTTCCAGGCGAAGTAGACCGACTTGCCGTCGCGCGACCAGCGCACGTCGCGCGGCGCGTAGCCCGTGAGCTGCTGCCCGCGCATGATCGTGTCGACGTCGAGCCTGAGCTGCGCCGCGGCGGGGAGAGAAACGAGGAAAAAGAAGGCGATGAGGAGGCGTCTCATGGGACGGGGATCATAAGGCTCCCCCGTCGCGTGCCATCTTCGTTCACCGGAACGTTCCGTAAAATAACGTTGCCATTTATGCTGCGCGCGCATAAATTGAAGGCATGCTTTCCACCATTCGCTATGGGTTGCTGGCCATCCTGTGTCTCGTCACCCCGTTCGCGCACGGCCTGACGGCGCAGGTTTCCGAGACGTTTCCGCTGACCGACACGAGCTATGCCCCCTCCGCGGGCGTCGTGAAGCTGCGCACCGACGGCCGCCAGCCGTTCGCGTTCTGGCTGGACGAGGAGCGGCTGAGCGTGACCCGGATCGACGGCGAGGAGCGCGCGGGCAAGCTGGTCTTCCCCTTCTTCATCTCCGGCGCGGACGACTTCGACGCGGTCTGGACGGGCTCGCACTTTCTCGTCGTGGCGCAGGCCCCCGGCTACCAGTTGATCGGACAGCTCGTCGACTCCTCCGGCGACACGGTGGGCCAGCCGTTTCCACTCGCGGGAATCGGCCTCTGGCCGCGCCTGGCGTTCAACGGCCGTCACGTGTTGCTGATGTACAACGGCGACGGGGTCATCACCCGCCTGCTGTCGCCGCGGGGAACGCCCGCGGGAGAGGAGAAACAGCTCGATCCGCTGCTGCTGAGCTCGAGCGAGCTGCACCTGGCCAGCAACGGCGACGGCTTCGCGGCGATCGTGCCGGCCGGTGCGTTCACGTCGCAGGCGTTTTTCATCATCGACGCGAACGGCGAGCGCGTGTCGCGGCAGACGCTCGACAATGAACGCGCCGAATGGGCGCTGGTCAGCAACGGCTCGCGCTATCTGGCGTTGTCGGCGCACTCGGGCGGCCCGTCGGCGGCACAACTGTTCGACGGCGACGGCACGCTGGTCACGACAATCGATCTCTCCCCCACCGCGGGCTTTCAGCGCCGCTACCGGCAGCCGTCCGCGACGTGGACCGGCACGCGCTGGCTGTTTTCGCTCCATGTCCAGAACGGGTTATTCACGCGGCTGTTCGAGCTCGACGCCGAGGGCGGAGATCTCGACGTACTGGCCGATCGTCCCGGCGTCGACGCCATGCAGCTCACGACCGTTGGCGGACAGCCCGTGGCCGCGTGGTCTCAGGAGCCGGAGGGCTTCGTCTCCGGGCCGCCGCTGGCGGCGGCCACGCAGCGGCTGCTGTTCGGCGCGCGCCACCAGAGGATGTTCCTCGCCGCCGCCACCTCCTCGACGGGCACGCTCTTCGTCTGGCATGAGGTGGAGCGCATGCGCGGCGGGCTGCGCGCCGGCTTCCGCACGCACGACGGCCGGTGGTCGGAGCGGGAGCTCATCGCCGGCTACGGATGGGCGACCGCGGCCAGCGACGGCACCGGCTTCGTCGTCGTCACGTCGTACGGCACGAGCGGCAGCCAGATCATCCGTCTCGACGCGAACGGCAATCCGATCCCCGGCGGCACGGAGACGTTCACCGCGTTCGCGCCGTACGCGATCGCCTCGAACGGCAGCGGCTACGTCATCGTGGGCGAGCGCGTGCACGAGCTCGCGCCGGTCGACAACCTCCGCGCCGCCCACATCACCGGCAGCACCGTCTCGCCGGCGTACGAGATTCCGTTCGACGCCGATGACGTGGCGGGCCTCGACATCGCCTCGGACGGCGAGCGCTATCTCGTCGCGTGGGGAGAGCAGGAGACCTGTTCCCCGGTGGTGGTGTTCTGCGGCGCGGAACGGATCGCCGGCATCTTTCTCACCGGCAACGCGAACGTGGACGGGCCGCTGCTGCGCCTGACGGAGGACGACGAGCACTCGTCCGGTCCGGTGCTCGAATGGAACGGCCGCGACTACGTGCTGGTGCGCAACACCGGCGCGCTGCTCGCCACGCACGTCAGCCGGGCGGGAGTGCCGCGCGACCGGCACGTGCTCGCCGCGCAGCATGCCTCGAGCATCAGCATCGTCCCGTCCGCTCAGGGGGAGGTCGCGGTGGCGTGGATCGCCGACCAGGAAGCGCGCATGGCGACGCTCACCGAGCAAGGTGCGGACGCGCCGCTCACGATCGACGACGACCCTCGCTATTTCCCGTGGACCGGCGGCACGCTCGCCTCCATCGGCCAGGGGCGGTTCGCGTTCGTCTTCACCGCCAGACCGGAAGCGGCGCCGTTTCACGGACGCGCGCACGTGATGGCGAAGATCGTCGCCCCCGCCCTGCCGCCGCTGCCCCCCGCTCCCGTGCTCAAGGTGATGGACCTCGGCGCGACCCTGAGCCTGGATTGGACGGGCAGCGCGCTGGCCGACGGTTACCGCGTGGAACAGCGCATCGGCGACGGACCATGGGTGGAGGTCGGCGGCTGGCGCAATCCCGACCAGCGACACCTGACCGTGCGCAGCAACGACGCGCCGCAGTTCCGCGTGCGCGCGTTCAACGAGGCGGGCGCGGGGCCGTACTCGCGCACGGCCGGGCGGCGGCGCGCAGTGCGGTAGACGAAACCAGAAACCAGCGCAGCGCCGGCGTCCTCGCCGGCTGCCGTGGCGGCTTCCCGCGCCGCCACCCCCGGGGGCGGGCGGCGGGACGCCGCCCGGGCAGCAGCCGGGACGGCGGCGCTCCGCTCGGGACGGCGACGCTCCGCCGGGACGGCGGTGCTGCGCTTTCAGACCAGCTTCCACATTGCTCCGCGCGCGCGGTGCGGTAGACGAACCAGCGCAGCGCCGGCGTCCTCG
>DASUSL010000202.1:0-14585 GCA_036375135.1 Thermoanaerobaculia bacterium
GCGGCCAGGGCGTCGTCGAGGCCGACGTTGCCGAGCAGCACGAGCGCCGCCGCGATCGCCCCGCCTACGTAGATCGCGAGTTGCACGACCTCGATCCAGACGATGGCCTCGATGCCGCCGAAGAGCGTGAAGAGGGTCATCACCACGCCGAGGCCGATGACCGCGCCGCTGACGCCGAGGCGCTGCAGCAGCGCGGCCAGGACGTACGCGGTGAGGAGCAGGCGCACGCCGTCGGCAATGGTTCGCATGATGACGAAGAGCGAGGCGGCGAGCGCTTTCACCGACGCGGCGAAGCGCGTCTGCAGCAGCTCGTAGACGGTGACCAGCTCGCCGCGGAAGTACCACGGCATGAAGAAGGCGGCGATGATCAGCCGCGCGCTGATGTAGCCGAGCACCAGTTGCAGGAAACGAAAGTCGCCGCCCTGCGCCCAGGCGATGCCGGGAACGGAGATGAAGGTGACGGTCGACGTCTCGGTGGCCACGATCGACGCGGCGATGGCCCACCACGGGACGTCGTGGCCGGCGGTGAAGTACTGGCGCGTGGTCTTCTGCCGCCGCGCGAAGACGAACCCCGCTCCGACGACGGCGGCCAGGTAGACGACGATGATGGTGACGTCGAGGGGATGCAGAGCTGCATTTTATCCCGCGCGTCGTCCCAGTTTATCCCGCGCGTAGACGCGGGATCTCCGGAGCCGCTCGCCAACGTAGGGCAGGCTTTCAGCCTGCCCGGGACAGGCTGAAAGCCTGTCCTACGTTTCGAGACGGCCTCCTCAGTGCCGCTCGCGACGCACGAGCCACAGGCAGCGCAGGTGCACCCGAGATCCCGCGTCTTCGCGCGGGATAAAGTGGGGGAAGACCCGCGGGATACACTGGAAAACAGAAATGAACATGAGCACCATCCTCTGGCTGCACGGCTTCCCCCTCACCTCCCGCATCTTCGAGCCGCAGCGGGCCATCAAAGGCGTGGAGCACGTGATGCCCGACCTGCCGGCGCTGGAGACGATGGACGACTACGCGCGCTTCGCCGTCGCGCAGCTCGACGCGCGCGGGATCGAGCGGGCGACGTTCGCCGGGCTGTCGATGGGCGGCTACATCTGCTTCGCCGCGCTGCGCCTCTTTCCGGAGCGCGTGTCGGGACTGATCCTCATCGACACGCGCGAGACCGCGGACAGCGAGGAGGCGCGCAAAGGGCGCTTCGAGACCATCGCCAAAGTGGAGCAGCAGGGCGTGGCCGCGGTGGCCGATGCGATGCTGCCGAAGATGGTCATGTCCGAGGCGCTGAAGCCGGCGGTGCGGGAGATCATGATGTCGACGTCGCCGGAGTACGTGAAGGCGTCGCTGCGGGCCATGGCGTCCCGTCCCGACTCTTCTCCCCTGCTGCCGTCGATCAACGTTCCCACACTGATCATCGTCGGCGAGCACGACACGATCACGCCGCCGTCCGACGCCGAGCGCATGGCTGCCGCGATTCCGGACGCGAAGCTCGTGAAGATCCCCAACGCCGCGCATCTGTCGAACTACGACCAGCCCGAGGCGGTCAACGCTGCCGTCGAGTCGCACGCGTGAGCGGGCGCCCTCTCGACGACGTCGTGGCCGACAGCAGCTTCCGTTTCGCCGGCACGTATCGCTGGGCCTCCGTGCGCGCGGTGCGCAACTGCGAGCGCCACCTCCTCATCGCGCGCGACGAGAAGGAGACGACGGTGGTGACGCAGCACCTCGACGACGTCGACGTCATCGACGTGAACCCCGACGCCTGGCTGCTCGTCTCCATCGACTGCGCGAATCCGTTCTACTGCGCCGGCTTCATCTCCCGCATCTCCGCGCCGCTCAGCGCCGCCGGGATCGACATCCTCGTGATCTCCACGTTCTCGCGCGACTGGCTGTTCGTGAAGCAGGACGAGGCGGCACGCGCCGCGGCGGTGCTGGTGGATGCGGGCTTCCGGAGTGGTGGCGGGACGCCTGTATCATGACGGCATCGAACCGATCACCGAGTATCTCCGGGCCTGGGAGCAGGGGGACGACGGCGCGCTGGAGCGACTCCTGCCTCTGGTTTACGAAGAGCTGAGGGCCATCGCCGCGCGCCATCTCGGGTCGGAGCGTCCCGGTCACACGCTCCAGCCGACCGCTCTGGTGAACGAGGCGTATCTCCGCCTGCGCGGCCTGGACAAGGTGCCGTGGCACGATCGCACGCATTTCTTCGCTATAGCGTCGAGGATCATGCGACGGCTGCTGGTGGACCACGCGCGCGCGAAGATGGCGCAGAAACGAGGCTCGGACGCGCCGCGGGTCGTGGTCAGCGATGAGCTGCACGAAGAGATCCGGCCGTCGATGGACGCCGAGGAACTGATCGACCTCGATCGCGCGCTCAATGAGCTGGCCGCGGATGCGCCGCGTCTGGCGCGGCTCGTCGAGCTCCGCTTCTTCAGCGGCCTCGGCATCGACGAGGCCTCTTCCCTGCTCGGTTGTTCCGCCCGCACGGCCAAGCGCGACTGGACCTTTGCGCGCGCCTGGCTGCTCAACCGCCTGAGTGCCGGATCATGAACGAGCCGACGGTTCCGGTCTCCTACATCGAGCGGCTGCACGAGCTCTTCGACCGCGTCGTCGACCTGCCGGACGGCGAGCGCGAGGCCGAGGTGGCGCGGCTCGCGGCGGAGGCGCCGGAGCTGGCCGGCGATCTGCGCGCGCTGCTCGAGCACGCGGAGCGGACGCACAGTCCGCTCGACGGCGCCGTACTGAGCCTGGCCGGAGAAAGCGAGCCGCCGCTGCCGCGCATCCCCGGCTTCCGCGTGCATCGCTGCATCGGGCGCGGCGGCAGCGCGACGGTCTATCTCGCGGACCAGGAGCACGCCGAGTTCACGCGCACGGTCGCGCTCAAGGTCGTGGACCGCCTCTTCGACGAGGACTCGCTGCGCAGCGTGCGCGAGGAGCAGCGCATCCTGGCGCGCCTCGAGCATCCCGGCATCGCCCGCCTGTACGACTCGGGCGTGACGCCGCTGGGCCGGCACTGGCTGGCGATGGAGCACGTCGAGGGACAGTCGATTCTCGAGCACTGCAACGCGCGGGAGCTGCCGGCGCGCGAGCGCATCGAGCTGTTCCTGCCGGTGGTCGATGCGGTGGCGTATGCGCATGCACGCGGCATCGTGCATCGCGACCTCAAGCCGGCGAACATCTTCGTCACCGCGGGCGGCGAGGCGCGGCTGCTCGACTTCGGCATCGCCAGGCTGTCGGATCCGACGGATCGCGACGAGACGCGCACGCTGCGGCGGGCGCTGACGCCGGCCTACGCCAGTCCGGAGCAGATGCGCGGCGACCGCACCACGGCGGCCTCGGACATCTACTCGCTCGGCGTCGTGCTGTACGAACTGCTCACGGGAACGCTGCCGGGCGACGACACGGAACAGCTCCGCGCCGCCGGCGGCGACGTCGACGCGGTGCTCCGCAAAGCGCTGCGTCGCGCGCCGGATGAGCGGTACGCCTCCGCGACCGAGATGGCCGCGGACCTGCGCAACGTCCTCGCGGGCGCGCCCGTGGTGGCGCGCCGCGGCGAGCGTGCGTACCGCGTCCGGAAGTTCCTGCGCCGCCACGGCGCGGCGGTGGTGGTCACGATCGCCTTGCTCCTGCTGGCCGCGGGCTGGCAGCTCGCCGGTCGATGGCGCGCCGCGCGGCCGCCGAACGAAGTGGCGATCTACCACGATGCGCGGCCTGTCGACGCGGAGACGCGCCGGCTGTTGCGCGAGGGCGCCGCGCGGCTGACGCGGTTCGACGGCGCCGCTGCCCGCGAGAGCTTCCGGCGAGCGGCGGCGTCCTCGAAGGGACGCATGCCGGGCGAGGCGCTGGCGTGGGACGGCGTCGCGCGCGCGGAGAGCTCGCTGGGCGAGATCGGCCGCGCCGCGGAAGCGGCACGCCGCGCCGGCGTGCTCATCGCCGCTCATCCCGACGCGCTGCCGGGAGACGAAGCGGAGCGATTGCGCGCGCGCGCCCTCGCGGCCGACCGCGACTGGAACGCCGCCATCCCCGCGCTGGAGCGCCTGTTCAGCGTGCAGCCCGAACGAGTGGACATCGGTCTCGACCTGGTCCACACGCTGCTGGCCCACGGCCGCACCGACGCGGCGGACACCGCCTTCGGACGATTGCGCCAGGTCGGCGCGGCCGGCGATCCGCGCATCGATCTGATGGAAGCGGAGGTGGCGCTGCAGTTGTCGGAGTACCAGCGCGCCGCGGCCGCGGCATCGCGCGCACGCGCAGGTGCGGAGAAAGCGCAGGCCGTCGTGCTGGGGCAGCGCGCGGCGCGAGTGCACGCCGAGGCGATCGGCCGCCTGGACCGGCGCGACGAAGCGCGCCGCGCGCTCGAGTCGATCGTCGCGCGCAACCTCTCTCTCGGTCTCACGCGCGAGGCCGCCGCGGCACGGGTGGCCCTCGGCCCGATCCTGGGGAGAGTGGCCAGCAGCGACGAGACGCGCCGCACGCTCGAGGCGGCGCTGGCCGGCTGCATTCAGGCGGGAGACCGGCGTGGCGAGATCGTGGCGCGCGCGTTACTCGCCCTCGCGGCGGGCAAGGAAGGCAAGCTCACCGAGGCGATCCGCGCGGCCGACGCAGCGGTCGCGGATGCCCGCACCATCGGTGACCGGTGGGCCGAGGGCTATGTTCTCGCCCAGCGCCTCTCGCTGTACAACTGGGCGGATGACGACGCCGCGACCTGGGCCACCATGGAGCCAACACTCCAGGCGCTGCGCGAGTCCGGCAACCGTCGTCTGCTGATGGGCACACTCACCAACGCCGTCGTCCCCTCCATCGAAGCCCTCGATCTGGAAAGAGCGGAGGCGTACATCGTCGAGGCCGAGGGGCTGTCGCAACGGGTGGGAAGCCAGGTCGGGAGCGCCTACGTCGATGGTGCGCGCGCGCACCTCGAGCTGACGCGTGGAGACTTCGATCTGGCGCGCAGGAGCCTCATCGCCGCGATCGAAAAGGGACGCCGTGCGGGCGTACCGAGCGTCACCGCCAGCTACCTTGCCGAACTGGCCTGGTTGGAGCTCGTCGAAGGGGAGCCGGCCGCGGCGGCGGAATACGCGCAGGAAGCGATCGCGCAGTTCAACGCCATGGGGAACAAGCGAATGGCGTTGAATACCGAGGGCGTGCTGGCGGGCACCGACGCACGCCGCGGCGACGCTGCCGGGGCGAGGCGGCGTCTGGAGAAGCTGCGCAAGGCCGCGGCCTCGAGCACCGCGGACACCGCCGGCTTCAACCTGCTCACCCTCGAAGCACGCGTGGCCGCGGCCAGCGGCGACTGGCGCCGCGCCATCGAGTTTCGCCGTCAGGCCGTGCGCATGGTCGGCGGATGGAAGAATGCGCGCGGGCTGGTGCTCACGCAGCAGATGTATCTCGCCGAGGCGCTGCATGGAGCCGGCGACCGCCGCGCGCTGGAGGCACTGGTCGCGGAGACGCTCCCCGAGGTCGAGCGCCACGGTCTGCGCGGCGTCGCGCGCAGGCTGCGGTCGCTGGTCGCGAAACAGAGCTGATTCGCTGTCCCCTTTTTCCTCTTCTTCGCGCTTTGTCTGCGAAGGAGGAACAAAGTTGAACTTCTGGAGAGCAGCTCTCATCACACTGGCCATCGCCGTTCCGATCCACGCGCAGATCACGACGTACTGGTCGATCGAGGAACACCAGCTTCCGACGAAAGAGGGAGGGCGGGTGAACACGATCGCCGTCGATCCGGAGCGCAACAACGTGCAGTACGTCGCCTCGGACAGCGGCGGCCTGTTCAAGAGCACGGACGGCGGACTGCACTGGCAGCACCTCGATACCCTGCCGGTCCTCTTCACGCAGTCGGTCGTGGTCGTGCCGACGCGCAGCTTGGAGAACGTCGTGCTCGTCTCCGCGAAAGCGGACTTCAAAACGAAGAACGGGGGCGGCGTCTGGCGGAGCACGGACGGCGGAGCGACCTGGCTGCAGACGCTGTCCGTTGCCGATCCGAACATCCGCCTGAGCGCGTACGAGCTCTCGCGCCAGCCGGGAACGGGAGCGGTTTACGTGGGCACTTCGCGCGGTCTCTTCCGGAGCACGGACACGGGTGCCAACTGGCAGGAGGCGTACGTCGCCGGCGATCGCACGATCATTTCCGTCCTGGCGAGGGAAGACCGCGTGTTCACCGGCGGGCCGTCGGGCGTGCGGATGCTCGTCGGCAACTCGACCGTGCCGGTGTACGGCGTGGGATCGGTCACGGACATGCACGCCTTCGCACTGTGGCCGCAGACGGGAAACGTGTTCTTCGTGAACAGCGTGGGATATCTCTGGTTCCACGCGGTCCTCGGCGGAGGATGGAGCCGGATTCACTCGGCGCCCGTGGCGGGAAACTGCAACGGGACCCCGTTCATCAAAGTGGTCGATCGGGCCGTCGAGGGCCAGCAGCGACTCTACATGTACCTGTCGAACCGCTGCGGTCTCTACACGCTCGTCCTGCCCGTCGTTTCCCCGATGATGTTTCCGTCCGGCGCAACCTGGACGCTGGCCGACGTCGATGAGGACGAGCCGCGCGATCTCGCGTTCGCCGGCGAGGCTCCGGTCCTGCTGGGGACGACCGCGGGCCTGCACAATCAGCCTCTCGGCTTATCGCCATGGCGGCTGGTGGGCGGCGGACGCGATGGCGGCTACAACGCGCTGCAGATCAACGAGGTCAGGGGACAGCTCGACGGCCCGCACATCGATCTCTACCTCGGCACGCGCGACAACGGCATCAAGGCCTGGAGCCCCTCGACGGCCGGCATTCAGTCGTTCGCATCGGAAGGGCACTTCATCGAGCTGGAGCGGCAGGTCCAGCCGGGCGACTGCAACCTGACGTTCGAAGTGGGCAGGCAGACCTTCAAATCCGCGGAGGAACTGGCGAACGCGGGACTGTTCCCCGATCACGTGAATCGCCGCGAGGCGCCGGTGCTGCTCCGGACCGGGCATTTCGTCCAGGCCGTGACGAGATTGGATCCCACGCTCGCCAGAGGAATGGCGCAGTCGGAGAACTGCGCGCAACCGCGTAAACCTTTCGCCTACTTCATCGAGGCGCCGGTCGGCCTGGCCAGACTGGGACACGCCGGCGACGAGAACAATCTGACGGTCCTCTATCAGCCGTACCGGGCCGCCGGCGACGCGTTGAAGCTGCTGCGGCTGGAGCGCTTTCCTACGTCGATCGACGTGGCCGACACGCGATTTCCGCTGATGACCGGCTTCGGATCGCTCGGCATCAATCCGTACATGTCCGATTCCTACCCGGTGTACGGCGTCGATTCCGTCACGTCCACGCACGTCATTGCGCCGAGCGTCGGCGCGAACGGGAAGATGATGTTCAGCGCCGATGGCGGCGGGCTGTGGCAGGACCTCGACGATCTGACCGCCTTGGTGCAGGGCCCGACGGCGGCGCGCCTGTTCCAGACCAACCTGAACGAGCCGAATGCCGGACCGTTCCCGCTGGTCACGGCCGTCAGTTTCAGCCCGCAGGATCCGGACCTGGTCCTGGCCGGCACGAACGAGGGCGGCATCTACGTGTCGCATGGAAACGGCGCTCCCGGAACGTGGGCGCACGTCGCGAACAGCGATGGCGCGACGTACGTGACGTCGTTCTTCTGGGAGAACGCCAACTCCGTCTACGTGTCGACGTTCGGCCGCGGCCTGTGGAAGCTCCGGAACCGGCGGATCGCCGAGGACGGCCCCGGTCTCTGTCCCGGCTGCGACGTGGTGTCGACCGACGGCAATCCCACCCGCCCGCCGTTCGACCACGGCGCGCTGATCTTCGGCGGCCAGCTCCTCGGCGTGCGCACGGAGGAACGGAAGGTGCGCGAGCTGCTGGTGACGCGCGGGAGCTCGGTGGTCTTCGTCGGCCATCCGAAAGATCTGCAGGAGGACATCACCATCACCGAGAGCGACGGCGGGAAAGAGCTCGAGCCGCTGCCGAAGGGGCCGGACGGCTGGATCGCGGCGGGAGTCGTGTTCACCAGCGAGGACGAGCTCACCGGAGCGGCGTTCTCGGAGTCGGAGCTGAGCCTCTTCCAGCCGCAGCGCGTGGACATGCCCGCGGACTCGACGGACTCGCCGACGAAGGGAACGCCGTACCTTTACCTGAACGCCTCGTCGTACGGCCCGCAGGAAGCGATCGAGCTTTCCGCGACCGGCTTCGCGGCCGGCGGGAGCTATGAAGTGCTCGTCGACGGCGTCGCGGCCAGGGACACCGTGACGGCGGACGCTGACGGCGCCTTCACCATCTCCATCGCCGCTCCCGCGGAGAGCGGATACCACCGCGTGGCCGTGCGCATGAAGGGGGATCCAACGGTGATCGACAGCGCGATGTTCGTCGTCAGGAATTGATCTAGGAGTGCGGCGGCGTCGAGCCGGCGCTTTGGACTGCGGCAGCGTGGCTGCCGCTTTCGAATGCGGCGGCAAAGCCGTCGGCGCCGCAGCTTCGCTGAGGCGTTTGAGAGCGCGAGCTGCGCTCGCGCAGTCCAAAGCGGCGGCTCTGCCGCCGCACTCCTACACCGTCGTGGCGACGTAGGTGCGCTCGTTCTGCACGTTGCCCGTGTTGAGCGTCGAGGCGGGCTCGAAGAGGAGCACCTTCACTTCCTCCGCGGCGACGGGGCGATGCTCGACGCCGCGGGGGACGATGCAGAATTCGCCCGCGCTCAGTTCGACGACGCGGTCGCGGAACTCGATGGCCAGCTTGCCCTCGACCACGAGGAACATCTCGTCTTCGTGGTCGTGATGGTGCCAGACGAACTCGCCGAGGAGACGGACGATCTTCACGTGCTGGCCGTTGAGCTCACCGACGATGCGGGGCTGCCAGTGCTCGGAGAAGGTGGCGAACTTTTCGGCGAGGTTGATTTTTTTCATGCTGACCTTCGTGAGTCTCAACGACGGCGGTGAAGCCGTCGAGAGCGCGAGCTGCGCTCGCGCAGTCCAAAGCGGCAGCTATCTGCGCTGCCGCTTTCGAACGTAGGGCAGGCTTCAGCCTGCCCGGGACAGGCTGAAGCCTGTCCTGCGTTTTGAGACGGCCTCCTATCGCTGCCGCACTCCGAAACGATAATGCCCTGTGACCTCGTACGCGAAGAGCACGTCCTCCATCCGCGCGCCGGAGCCGATGTTGTGCACGACCTGGTAGCGGTCCGTGCCGCGCACGGGGACGTCGGAGACGAGGCCGATGTGCGGCACGCCGGACGAGAGGCGCCAGGTGACGACGTCGCCCGGTTTGTAGTCGGCGCCGCGCCGCGTGACCGGGAGCTTGCCGCCGCGTCTGGTGAAGAACGTCTGCAGATTGGGGACGCGGCGGTGGTCGATGTTCGTGTCCGGACGCCGCAGGCCCCAGATCTTCGGATATGCGGAGAAGTGGCGCTTCATGTCTTCGTGCACGAGGACCTGCAGGTCCGTTCCCGCATGACGGTACGCGCGGATGATCACGTCGGTGCAGACGCCGGTCTCGCGCGGCACGTCCCCGTTCGGATACGCGATGCGGCGGTACGCGGGGTCGTAGCCGCGCGTGACGCCGACCTGCTGCTTCGCGCCGGCGATCACGCGCGGGTTCGCGAAGAGCGGCAACGCCAGCACGAGCAGCAGCAGGAGTCTCATTTGCGGACGAAGGCGATGTTGGTGACGCGGCCGGCGGCGATGGTGTAGCCGCTGATGACGCCGTTCGTACGCTGGAAGCGCACGAGCACGCCGCTGGTCTCGAAGGCGTCGCGCTCGCGCGGCTCGAGCTTGCGCTCGTCGTCGTAGCCGGCGCGCAGATGCAGCGCGCCGTCCTTCACCCGGAGACGATGCGTGGCCTGCAGTTCCTCGGAACGATAGTCGCCGGCGTACTGCGCCAGCGCGGCGGCGTCGGGCGTGACGAACTGCACGGCCGGGATCTCGTGCGGCGCCTCCCCTTCCACCTCGATCAGCGCGCTGTTCTCGCGGAAGGTGATGAACGCCGGCGCCGGGCCGTCGAGCGCGAACTTCGCGCCGCCGACGGGACGCAGCTCGCGCGGGCCGTACAGCAGCTTCCCGTCACGCACTTCGACGCGGCGATAGCCGCCGCCGCGCTTGTTGAAGTACGTCTTCGCATAGCGCGCGAGCTCCTCGGCGGGAACGGTCACGGCGGCGGGAGCCACAGGAGGAGCAGCCGCGGCAGCGGGCTTCCGATCGAGATACAGCTCGGCGATCTTCAGCGCCTTCTCGACGGGATTCGCGGAGGCGAGGTTCGAGAGGACGGCCACGCTCAGCTTCTTCTCCGGGAAGCGGACGAGCTGCGCGCGGTAGCCCATCCAGGCGCCGCCGTGCTCCACCATGCGCAGCCCCTCGTGCTTGCGCACGCCGAGGCCGGCGGCGTAGGTGAGCTCCTTCCCGCTGGTCAGCTTTCCGACGCGGTGCTGCGCGTCGAGGAGTGCCTGTCCGCCGACCTTCGGGTCGTAGAAGTTCGCGTCCCACTTCGCCAGGTCCTCGACCGTCGTGTAGAGCGCGCCGTCGCCGGTGACGTGATAGTTCGACATCGAGATCACGTAGCCGCCCTTCTTCGACGGCGCGTAGCCGATGGCGCGGCGCTTCACGAGCTCCGTCGGGTCGTCGTGAAAGTGCGTGCTGGTCATCCCCAGCGGCTTGAAGATCTTCTCGTCCGCGTATCTGCGCAGGCTCCTGCCGCTGGCGCGCTCCACGATCTGCGAGAGAAGGTAGTAGCCAGAGTTGCTGTAGAGGTGCTCGTCGCCGGGGAGGAAGTTCAGCGCCTTCTGCCGCGCGATCAGCGCCACCGTCTCTTCATCGGTGAAGTCGTTGCGGTTGTCGAGCCCGGCCAGCGCCATCAGCGTGAGGTAGTCGCGGATGCCGCTGGTGTGATGGATGAGGTGCGCGATGGTCACCGGACGCTCGTACGCCTGCATCTCCGGGAGGTACTTGCGGATGTCGTCGGAGAGGGAGAGCTTCCCTTCCGCCTCGAGCAGGAGAATCGACGCGGCGGTGAACTGTTTCGCGGTCGAGCCGATGTCGAAGACGCTCTGCGGCGTGATCTTCACGTCGCGCTCGAGGTCGGCCATGCCGTAGCCGCGCGCGTGCACGACCTTGCCGTCCTGGATCACGGCCACGGCGTAGCCGGGGGAATCGGGTTTGTCGACGTCGGTGAAGAGCGCGTCGACCTTCGCGTTCTGCGCGAAGGCCGACGCCGAAAGGAGCAGGAGCAGTACGAGTCGCATCAATACAGCAAACGTACGCCGACCTGAAAGGTTCTCGGGATGTAGTCCGGGTGCGTGGAAATGATGCGGCCGAAGTTCGTGCTGGCGAAGTCGTTCACCGGCACGCCCCACGTGACCTGATCGAAGACGTTGAAGACGTCGAGGCGCAGCACGACGCTGCTGCTACCGATGATGCCGAAGCTCTTGGAGAGGCCGAGGTCCACCTGCTCGCGGCTGTCCGTGTAGAACGTGTTGCGGCCGATGAGGTCGGAGATGTCGTCGTCGGGCGTGGCGCGGCGGAAGGCGCTGGCCGGCAGCTCCTGCTGCGAGGTGTCGGGGTTGTTGACGTGGAAGCCGCCCCGCCGCGTCGGGTCGACCACGACCGGGCGCTGGTTGGCGACGCCGTCGAAGTCGATGTCCACCGCGCCGGTGTCGATGATGGTGAACGGCGTGCCGGACGAGAGGCGCACCACCGTGGAGAGCTGCCAGCCGCCGAGGATCTGGCCGAGGGCGTCGCGGCGGTCGCGGAAGAACGGCAGCAGGTAGCTGCCGGTCATGGTGAAGCGGTGGCGCGTGTCGAAGCGCGACAGGCCGCGCTTGTAGTTCTCGTACTCGGGGAAGATGTTGATGTCGCCCGTCCCCGCGGACGTGGCCTCGGAGCCGCTGTCGAGCGCCTTGCTGAACGTGTACGTGGCGCGACCCTGGAAGCCGCCGACGTAGCCGGTCTCGAACTCGAGCTGCCCCGCGTGGTAGTTGCTCTCGGCGATGTTGTCGACGACGAGGTTCGTGCCGTAGCGCGCGTCGGGACGGCGCTCGTTCGTGCGCGGCACGCGCAGGCTGATCTCGTTCGCGGCGATGGGAACGACGTTCGGACAGGTCGCGTTCACGGCCTGTCCCGCGACGACGCCGGTGCCGGCGCAGCGCCAGTCGGAGGCCACGCGCCACGTCGTGCCGTCGGGACGCACGGGAAGATTCTCGAAGCGATACTGCAGCAGGTTCTTGCCCATCGTGCCGATGTAGCTGGCGCGCAGGCGCGACTCACGGAAGAGCTGGCGCTCGAAGGTGAGGTTCCACTGCCGCGTCTCCGGCATCACCAGGTCGGGATCGATGAGCGTGAGGTTGACGCGCGTCGTCAGCGGCTGCCCCGGCACGAAGACGAAGCCGTTGGTCGGATCGGCGATGTTGGTGCTGCCGGCGATGCTGAGGAACGTGGCGTTGGGCGGGTTGTAGCGGACGTTCGCGCCGCCCTGCGAGAAGATCGACTGGAAGACGCGCCCGTGGTAGTGGCCGTAGCCGCCGCGGATGGAGAAGCGTCCGTTCGAGCCGGTGACGGCGCGCAGGAAGCGGACGTTCTCCCAGTTCGGCGTGTAGGCGAAGCCGAGGCGCGGATCGACGTACGACGAGTCGTCGTAGAGGTAGTCCATGCGGCCCTCGCGCTCCTTCGGCGCGGCCACGCGCTCGTAGCGCACGCCGAGGTTGAGCGTGAGGTTGTCGAACGGACGCCAGTCGTCCTGCGCGTAGAGGTTCTCCTCGTTCAGCTCGTTCTCGAGGAAGTCGGGGCCGTACGCCTTCTGGTACGTCGAGACGCAGCCGGCGAAGAAGGCGTGCAGGCCGCTCGGATAGGTCACGCCGCCGCAGGTGGCGGTGAAGTTCCAGAAGCCGCGGTTGTTGTTCGAGGCGCGGTCGTCGAGCTGCGAGCGGCGGATGTCGGTGCCGAGCTTCAGCGTGTGCTTCGCCCAGCGCGCGGTGGAGAAGTTGTAGACGAGCTGGTGGTCCTGCTGGTCGCGGTTGATCGGGTACGCGCCGGCGTTGCCGATGATGGTCCCGGGCGTGAGGCCGGCGAAGCGGACGATGGGCGTGTCGTTGCCGGCCAGGATGTTGACGTTGGTGCTGCGGATGCCGATGCCGTAGCGCGCCTCCTGCACGGTGGAGGTGCCGAGGACGTTGGTCCAGGTGATGCCGAAGTTCGACTGCTCGTTGTCCTGCAGGGTCTGCTCGCCGATGATCAGCTCCGCGTTCTCACGCTTCTGCGCGCTGCGCTGGTAGCGGGCGTTGACGTTGTGCGCGTTGCCGGCGTTCCAGTCGAGGCGCACCGACCAGTCGGAGTCGGGATTGTTGGCGAACTGCGGATACTGGTACGCGCGCGCGGAGATGGCGGGCGCGTTGGGCGTGAGTCCCTGCGGGAAGCGCCCGAGGATGGCGTCCTGGAAGGCGCGGTTCTGCGGCGTGTCGTTGCCGAGGGTGAGCCGCGGCAGGGCCATGTCGGAGGCGAGGATCAGCGGGCGGCTGACGATCGTGTTGCCCTTGAACTGCGTGCGGTCGTAGTGCACGAAGCCGAACAGCGTGTCGCGGATCAGCGGGAAGCCGGCCGTGGCGCCGAACTGGCGGCGGTAGTTGTCGGGCAGCGGCTGCGCGCGCTCGAAGAACTTCTTCGTGTTCCACTGGCCGTCCTGCCCGTAGCCGTAGATCTCGCCGCCGACGTTGTTCGTGCCGGACTTGGTCTGCACGAGGACGACGGCGCCGTAGCCGCGTCCGAACTCCGCGCTGTAGCTGTTGGAGAGCACCTGGAAGGAGGCGATGGTGGCCAGCGCCACGCCCTGCCGGTGCTGGTTCTCCGAGGAGTCGTCGTTGTTGACGCCGTTGATCTGGAAGGTGGTGCCGCGCGTGCCGGCGCCGTTGAAGTTGGCCGACGAGCCGACGGAGAGCGTCGGGTTGTCGTTCGCGCCGGTGGGGTTGCCTTCCTGATAACCGGCCAGCGTGGCGGCCAGGCCGAGGAAGCTGGTCTGGTTGGACTGCGGGATGGCCATGATCTCCGACGAGCGGATGGTCTGCTTGATCTCGCCGTCGCTGACGTTGATCCGCGGGGCGTCGGCGGTGACGGTCACGGCCTCGGTGACCGCGGGGTCGAGGATGAAGTCCTGGACGGTGGTCTGGTTCAGGTCGACGCGCACGTCGCTGCGCCGCGCCGCGCCGAAGCCGGAGAGCTCGGCGTGGACTTCATAACGTCCGATGGGAAGGAACGGTGCGTTGAAGAACCCTGCTTCGTTGGTGACGACGACGCGTTGCAGCCCGGTCTCCGCATTGCGGATGGTGACCGTGACTCCGGGAAGAACGCCGCCGGAACTGTCCGAAACGGTGCCTTGAATCGTGCCGGTGACCATCTGTGCGAGGGCCGGCAGCGCGAGGACGAGTGTGAGGAAGACGACAAGGGCGAGCCGCGACCTGGACATTCTCCGCCTCCATGCGTGGGGTGTGTACGAGAGCGGCGGCAAGGGTAGCAGACTGTACGGGGTTCACTACAGAGTGATGGTCGTGGCGCGGCCCGCAATTCGTGCAGTTGATGAATGGATCGCGATCGCGGCGGTCAGCAGGGTCGAACTGTTCCTGCAGGTGGCCAGGCACGTGGGTGAGAAGGGA
>DASUSL010000203.1:0-9613 GCA_036375135.1 Thermoanaerobaculia bacterium
CGGTCTGGGACGTCCATCACCGCGCCTCCGACACCCTCGCCGAGTACCTCCGTCTCGCCGACGAGGGCGGCGGCGCGAAGCTTCAGAGCCTCGTGACGAAGGCCCAGGCCAACGGCGACTCGAAGACGCTGGCGTGGTGGAAGAACCGCCTCACCACGGACCGGGCCATGCTCCCGCACTGGGATTTCCAGCACCACAAGCGCCCCGAGAAGAGCGGCTACATGGACCTGCCGCGCGACGTCGTGGTGGCGCTGGTGGGAGCGGGACTGCTCTGGGGCGGGCAGTACCGGACCGGGAAAGACATCATGCACTTCGATCTGCGAAACGGGCCGATCCGGAAACGGTGAGCCGCGCGACTTCGGGTCGCTGCTTCCGCTCAATCTGACCGCGAACGCGTCAGATCATCGCCGGCGGCGACCACCTCTACCAGCGCCACGACAACGGCACGATCTGGCGTTTTCCGGACCGCCGTGCAGCGGCACCAGTTGTCCGGGATGGCAGCGCCTGGACAACAACCCGCGCACCTCCACGATCGCGGCCGGAGGGTTCTGAGCTGGAAGGGAACACACGTGCGAACCTGGCGTCCGCACGTGTGTTCTGCCTGGAACACACGTGTGAACCTGGCGTCCGCACGTGGCTCGCGACCTACTCCCGCTCGAACGCCAGCACGGTGGCGCGTAACTCGAGGTCGCGGTCATCGGCGATGAAGTCGGCGATGAGCGAGTCGGCACGGCGGCCGAAGGAGAACGGCTCGCGGAGATAGCGCGCGAAGTGCGTGGCGAAGAGTGCGGCATCGCGCATCCGTCCCTCCTACGCGGGTGCGTGAAATTTTTTGCTCTTTCGCGCATAGACATCGAACCCCGCGGCGTCAGAGCCAGGGAAATCCGAAAAGAGGAGAGATGTCATGGCCATCACAATCGAGCCTCGCGAAATCGAAGTGCGCACGACCTGGCAGGTCATCGTCACCAGCTATCAGTGGCTCACCCGCGACGGGCCTGTCGGGCCGCGGCAGCCGGCGTTCGGCTACATGTCCGGATCGCGCTGGATGGCGAAAGCGCAGAACACCCCCGAGTACGGGCGCTACATGGCCCAGCTGGCGCGGACGTACGGCATCCGCATGTTCTCGAGCTACTGGACGTACGAGAGCGACAGCCTGGTCATGCCTCTGCGCAATTTCAAGAGCTCCATCGGCTCGCTGCCGCTCTCGGAGCTGGGCGCGGTCCGCTTCATCTACATGTTCGCCCTCGACCTGTTTCACGTGCGCTGGCAGCGCCTGCAGCAGGTGATCCTCGACCTGAAAAGCGAGATCCTCGGCCCGAAGTACACGCGTCTGCGCGACTCGCGCGGAGTCCTGCGGCCGGTGATCATGTTCTGGGGGGACCAGGCCAACCGCGCGCCGCGTGAATTCCAGACGATGATCGCGAACCTGCGGCGCGAGTTTGCGCCGGTCGAGCCGTACTTCATCATGACGCAGCACGGCATCCATACGAACGACGACGGGTTCATCCGCTCCCTCGACGCGTTCTACGAGCACGCGCTGCACCACAACTACTCCGCCAGCGCCAATCCGACCAGCGGGCCGCGTCCGGCGGCGCTGGACACGAGGACGGCCACCGATCTGACCGTCGAGCGACAGTGGAAGCCGCTCCGCGCGGCGCTGCAGGGAAAGACGAACCTTCACACCGGACTGCCGGTCCTGTACATGCCCGGCGCCATGCCCCAGCTCGAGTTGCACGACCAGCGGCGCGGCATCGTCTACGCGCGCAGCAAGGCGGATGTCGAGTACATGTTCGCCAAGAGCAAGCAATACGCGCCGGTGGTCTGGTCGAGGCGCAGCGGCGACGTGGTGGAGCTCGAGCGCTGGCTCGTGCTGACCGACTTCAACGAATGGGTCGAGGGCCACACCATCGAGCCGTGCCGCCGCGTCCCGCCCGAGCAGAGCGAGACCGAGCCGTACAACGCCAACCACGAATACGGCGACGACTTCATGGAGGCATTCCGCGACGCCTACAAGCCGGAGGTCCGAGTGCGCCTCTTCCCCGGTCCCGCCGATCCGCAGATCTGAGGGAACGTCTGCGTCGTCCTGACAAGCGCCGCGACCTCCGGCCTGTCACGCCGGAGGTCGCGGGTTCGAGTCGGGCCGCCGCGGCGGTGACCGGTGTGGTCATCGACTTGACGGCTTTCTATTTCCGCCCGAACGCCAGCAGTTCCGACTGATACGTCTCCACCACCTCCGAGAACGGCAGGTGCTCGGCCGTGTACAGCACGGCGCGGTGCTGGAAGACTTCCTTCGGAATCGTGACGCGGCAGCGCCGGCACGAGCGATGCCGGCGCTGCATTTCCCATCCACGGGGCAGCGGCGTCCAGAGCATCGTTGCGGCGATCGTGCGGCGGTAGGGGGTGAGGGGAGCGACCACTTTGCCGAACGGGGTGTCGGTGGTCGACAGCAGCTCGTTCATCGAGGGAGTGAGTCGTGCCGGGACGTACCAGTTGTCCGCTTCGGAGAAGAGATACGCACCGCAGCGGAGCTCCACGCGCCGGTAGTGCACCTCCGACGCGTCGCTCACGCGGAGACGTTGCAATTGTTCGGGAGAGGGTTCCTTGCGCACGTCGGGCACTCGAACGGCCACGATCGCGGTGCCCATGCGATGTTCGGTGCACCACGTCTCCAGCGTCCGCGTCGCGCTCGAGCTGGCGAGCAGCTCGCCGTTGAGTTGCTGCAGCAGCGCATGGGTCTCGAGTGGCGACTGGAACGCGCTGCACGCCGGAAGGGCGAGAAAGAGAAGGAGAACGAGGCGCTTCACGCCGCCCGCTTCACCGGCAGGCGCAGCACCATGCTCGTGCCCACGCCTTCGATCGAGGCCACGCTCACTTCGCCGCCGTGGGCCTCGACGACCTGCTTGACGATGTAGAGGCCGAGGCCCGTGCCGCCGCCGCCGCGGAGCGACTTCGTGCCGCTCTGCTTGTACTTCTGGAACAGGCGCTCGATCTCGTCCGCCTTGATGCCCATGCCGGTGTCGGTCACGGTGATCACGATCGCATCGGCCGAGTCGCCGTTGCGGACGATCTGCGCGCCGACCGAGATCAGTCCCTTCTTCGGCGTGAACTTGAGCGAGTTCGAGATCAGGTTGATCACCGCCTGCGTCAGCTTCTCCACGCTGCCGATGATCTGCGGCACGTCGCGGCCGTGCGCGCTGAGCAGGAACACCTCGTCGCGCGCGGCCACCGACTGCAGGCTGCGCACGGCGCGCTTGAGCACGCCCGCCACGCGCACCGGCTCGCTCTCCACGAGGAAGTTGCCGGACTGGATCTTCGAGAAGTCGAGGATCTCGTTGATGAGCCCCATCATGCGATCGCCTTCGCGATAGGCCTCCTGCAGCAGGTCGGCGTAGACGCTCTCCAGCTTCGCCCCTTCCTGCGCCAGCACGAACTCCAGCGTCCCCTGGATGCCCGAGAGCGGACCGCGCAGGTCGTGCACGATCTGCGCGGTGAAGTCCGACTTGGCCTGCTCGGCTTCACGCTGCTGCGTGACGTCGTCGAAGGAGAGGGCCACGGCGGGGCCTTCCTCGTCGGCCACGTGCATGATCTTGTCGATGCGGAAGACCCGTCCCTCGATCTCGACGTCGATCGTGCGCGTTTCGTCGCTGTCGACGAAGAAGCCCTGCAGCCAGCCGCGCTCGCCCGCGACGGCGCGCGCGGCCTCGCGGATCCAGGCGATGGCGTCGGCGCCGAAGGCCTCGTTGAAGGCGCGGTTGCGGTAGCGGATGGTGCCGTTCTCCGCGATCGCGGCGATGGAGATCGGCAACTGGTCGAGCAGCTCGAGCGCGAAGGCAAAATTCATTGCGGCACCACAATCGCGCGCTCGTGCTCGAGCGTCGCCAGGATGAAGATCGTCGTGAAGGGATCGAACGGACTGAGGATCATCAGCTTCTGCACGTCCAGCCGCCCGTCGATCAGCGACACGAGGTAGCCCTCCTGCGCGTTCAGGTTGAAGCGGTCGAAGTTGGTCAGGAAGTCCGCGCTCAGCTTCGGCACGGCCTGCATGCCGCGCGGGTTGGCGAGGAAGTCGCGCACGATGGTGTTGCGGACGATCTCCACGTAGCCGCGCACGGCGAGGTCATCCGGCCAGGTGCGCCGCGCCTCCAGCAGTTTGTTGTACGTGTGCCACGGGCCGTTCTGCTTCAGGGATTCGCCCACGAGCCGGGGCCAGTCGGGTCGTGTGGGAGCAACAGGGGACGCGGACATTCGCGCTGATTTTATCCCGGTTCAACGCAGGACAGGCTTCAGCCCGTCCCGCGCTCGGGAGGAGCGCGCGGAGGACAGGCTGAAGCCTGTCCTGCGTCGGGCGCGGCGAGCGGGTAGACTTTTACCGTGACCGAACATCAACTCGTCCCGCAGGCACCCCCTTCGCGCCGCCGTTCGCGGCTGCTGATGCTCCTCGTCGCGGGCGCGCTCGGGATTCCGGCCGGCTTCCTCTTCGCCAACGCGGTGCGCCGGCCGGAGGTCAAGAAACTGACCGATTACCAGCCGGCGATCATCACCCGCATCTACGACCGCAACGGGGTGCCGTTCGCCGAGTACTCGATCCAGAAACGCATCGTCGTGCCGAAGCGCGACATGGCCCAGGTCTTCGTCAACGCCGTCATCGCCACCGAGGACTCCGAGTTCTACCGTCACGGCGGCGTCGATCCGAAGGCCATCGTGCGCGCCATCATCAAGGACGTCATCGAGCGCCGCACCGCGCAGGGCGCCTCGACGCTCACGCAGCAGCTCGCGAAGCAGGTCTTCCTCACGCCGGAGAAGACGCTGCGCCGCAAGATCAACGAAGCGTTCCTGGCCGTGCAGATCGAGAAGGACTTCACCAAGGACCAGATCTTCGAGCTGTACGCGAATCAGGTCTACCTCGGCCACGGCGCCTACGGCGTCGAGGCGGGCTCGCGCCTCTACTTCGGCAAGCACGCCAAGGAGCTGTCGCTGCCCGAGGCCGCGGTGCTGGCGGCGCTGATCCGCTCGCCGATGTACTACAGCCCCCTCACGCATCCCGATCGCGCGCGCATGCGCCGCGACTACGTGCTGCGCCGCATGCTGGCCGAGAAGTTCATCAACGCGGAGCAGTACCGGCAGGCCATCAGCGCGCCGATCACCCTCGGGACGTTCAAAGAGGAGGCGCCGCGCGTCGGCGCGTACTTCACCGAGGAGATCCGCCAGTACATCGAGAAGAACGAGAAGTTCGGCGCGGAAGAGCTCTATCGCAGCGGCCTGAAGGTCTACTCCACGCTCGACCTGCGCATCCAGCAGATCACCGAGGCGGCGCTGCAGCGCGGCCTGCGCCGGTTCGACAAGCGCCGCGGCTTCCGCCGTCCCACCCGGAACATCGTGGCCGAGGGACTCGATCCCGAGACGTGGCGCGACCCGAGCTGGAGCAGCGAGAGGTTCGTGAAGGAGCGGCTCTATCCGGCGGTCGTGCTCGACGTGACGAAGGACAAAGTCACCGTGCGCGTGCACCGCGACCGCATCGAGCTGCCGCCCGAGGCGTGGGGGTGGACGAAGAAGAAGACCATGCAGGGGATCCTCAAGCGCGGCGACATCGTGCACGTCCTGCAGGCCGAGGATCCGAAGACGAAAGTACTGTCGTGGCGGTACGACCAGATGCCGAACGTGCAGGGCGCGGTGGTCGTGATCGACGTGAAGACGGGCGAGATCCGCGCGATGGCGGGCGGCTACGACTTCCAGATGTCGAAGTTCAACCGCGCCGTGCAGTCGCGTCGGCAGACCGGCTCGTCGTTCAAGCCGCTCGTCTACGGCGCGGCGTTCGAGACGGGACTCACGCCGGCGGACACGCTCTTCGACGCGCCGGTGGCCATCCCGGTCGGCGACGCGATCTATTCGCCGAAGAACTACTACGGCAAGTACGCCGGCATCGTGACCATCCAGCGCGCGCTGGAGCTGTCCATCAACGTGCCGGCGGTGAAGACGTACATGATGACCGGCGGCGACCGCGTGATCGATTTCGCGCGCCGCTGCGGCATCACCGCCGACCTGCCGAAGTATCCGTCGCTGTCGCTCGGCGCCGCCGGCGTGTCGCCGCTGGAGATGACCGCGGCGTACAACGTCTTCGCGAACAACGGCGTCTACATCCGCCCGCGCTACATCCGCCGCATCTCCGATCAGTCGGAGCGCGTGCTGGAGGAGAAGCTGCCCGAGCTCTCCGAGGCGACGTCGCCGGGCGTGGCGTACGAGGTCGCGTACATGATGAAGGGCGTGATCGACCGCGGCACGGCGTACGCGGCGCATACGCTGGCCGATCCGCTGGCGGGGAAGACGGGCACGACCAACGGCTACACCGACGCGTGGTTCATCGGCTTCTCGCCGGAGTACACGGTCGGCGTCTGGACCGGCTACGACGATCCGGCGAAGTCCCTCGGCGGCGGCGCGACGGGCGCGGACGTGCCGCTCCCGATCTGGATCGACATCTTCAAGCAGTTCGAGGAGGAGAAGATCCGCGTCGCCAAACCCGACTTCGAGGCGCCCTCGGGAGTGGTCGTCGTGCCGATGGATCTCTACTCGGGACGCCGCGGCACGGGCCCGTGCAGCCGCGTGGTGATGAACGCCTTCGTGGCCGGCCAGGAGCCGGACAAGGACTGCAGCGGCGCCTCGGTGCAGGTCAGTAAACTTCCGTACTATCTCCAGCGGCCGTTCTACACGCCGAAGGAGGCGGAGCCGACGCAGGCCGCGAACGACGCCTCGGCGCAGACAGGGGAGAGCGCCGAGTCGCCCGCGCCGGCGACCACCGATTCCGTGGCCCCGGCCACGCCGACGACCACGGACACGAGCGGCCGGCAATGAGGAAGCTCTCCGTCGTCGCGCTGATCGTGCTCGCCGCCTGCGCCGCGCGTCCGCGCGCGGAGCGGCATCTCATCTATCAGCACGGCCGCATCGTGCAGGACCAGCAGAACCGCCGTCCCGTGCACGCGCAGCACGGCCCGTACGAGCTCGACGCCATCGCCGACGCGTTCCGCAAGCGCGGCTTCATCGTGCACGCGGAGATGCGTCCGAAGGAGATCACGGTCGACGAGGCCGCGAACGCGGTGGTGAAGCAGGTGCGGGAGCTGATCGCCTCCGGCGTGGCGGCGGATCACATCACGGTCGTCGGCGCCTCGATGGGCTCCTCCATCATCATGCGCGCCTCGGCGCGCCTGCAGCATCCCGACGTGCGCTTCGTCGCGCTGGCGCCGTGCTTCTCGCGGTCGGCCGAGGCGATCTTCGAGGAAGGGGGCGCGTGGCCGTCGCGGAACATGCTGGTCATCCGCGAGGAGACGGACGTCCCATCGTCCGAGTGCCCGAAGACGGATCGCGCGAAGGAGCTCGTGCTGAACACGGGACTCGCGCACGGATTCATCTATCGCCCGCTGCCCGAGTGGGTGGAGCCGGTGATCGAGTTCGCGCGGTAGAGCTGCACCAGCACCGGGATCACCAGCGGCAGCATCAGCACGAGCACGGCCCACGGCACGAGGAAGAGGAAGCCGAAAGCGGGTGAGGTCAGCGCGATGAGCGCCCACGCCAGCAGCACGAGGCCGCGCCACGTCCAGCGCTCCGGCAGCTTCAGCGTGCCGACGAGCACCAGCAGCCCGCCGACGAGACAGCCGCTGGCGACGATCGGCAGGAAGGGCGAGCCGACCATCCAGCCGAAGTGCTCTTTGTCGAGGATGACCGCCGCGGAGACGAGCATGGCCAGGACCACGAGCGCACATCCGGTCATGGCGAGCAGGAGCCAGCGCCGCCGTGCGACCGCGGGGATAGAATCCAACGATGCTGAATTCGTCACAGGCGTTCTCCAGTTTTTCGATCGACGATTTGGATCGGGCGCGTGAATTCTACGGCCAGACCCTCGGCGTCGGCGTCGAAGAGATCCCGGAAATGGGCGGACTCCTCGAGCTGCGCCTCGCCGGCGGCACGAAGGTGACGCTGTACGTGAAGAGCGATCACCAGCCCGCGACCTTCACCGTGCTGAACTTCCCCGTGAAGAACGTGGAGGAGACGGTGGCGGAGCTGAAACGCCGCGGCGTGCGCTTCGAGATCTACGACCGCCCGGACCTGAAGACGGACGAGCACGGGATCCTGCGCGGCGACGGCAACGGCCCGACCATCGCCTGGTTCAAGGACCCGGCAGGCAACGTCCTCTCGGTGCTGGAAGAGTCGTAGCGAGTGGAGCGCCGCCGTCCCGGCGGCTGCCGCGGCGGCGTCCCGCCGCCGCGTAATCACGTAGGGCAGGCTTCAGCCTGCTGCCTACGTGGTGGGCAGGCTGAAGCCTGCCCTACGTTTCTTTCACCGCGGGTGGCGGCGGGACGCCGCCACGGCAGCCGGCGAGGACGCCGGCGCTCCGCTTCAGAAGAGCGTCGCGAAGAAGGGCAGCACGTGCGTCCGCAGCCGCTGCGGGATCTGCTGCCGGTGATCGCCCGCGTAGACGTCGAGCCGGTGCGGGATGCGCAGCCGCGCCAGCTCGCGCGAGAACTCCGGCGTGGCCGTGATGATGTGCGCGAACTGGTCGCTGGTCCCGTAGTCGATGGCGATGCCTTTCAGCCGCAGCAGGTTCGCGCGATGCGCGGGAAGCTGCGCGTAGGGGAGCGCGGCGCGCCACTGTTCGTACACGGCGTCGTCGGGCAGCAGCTCGCCGCGCACCTCGCGCACCGGCATGTCGACGTAGAACGGCGGCTTGTTCCGGTTCGGCGAGACCGCGGCGGAGATGGCGATCATGGCCACGGGATAGAAGTCGCCCGCACGCACGGCCTTGCCGAGGTCCGCCGGCTCCTTGAAGCGGAGCGCCTTGCGCCACTCCGGATTGCCGTGGCCGATGTCGTCGGTGAGGTCGAGGCAGCAGGGACTCATGGCGTAGACGGAGCCGAAGAGGTCGGGGAAGCGCATGGCCAGGCGCAGCGCGCCGAAGCCACCCATGGAGTGACCGGCCACGCCGCGTGAGCCGGCCGCGGCAATGGTGCGGAGCTCGGCGTCGATGCGCGGGACGAGCTCGCGCACGAGATACGTTTCCCAGCCACCGCTCACCGGCGAGTCGACGTAGAAGCCGCCGCCGAGGGAGTTCCCGCCGTTCGGCATGACCACGAGGAACGGCGGCGCGCCGGACGCGATCAGCGCGTCCATCGAGCCGCGCAGGTCCCAGTGCTTCGTCCAGTCGGTGAACCCGCCGCCGATGCCGTGCAGGAGATAGAGCACGGGATAGCGCGTCGTCCCCGCGTCGTCGTACCCCGGCGGCAGATAGACCGCCACTTCCTGATCGGCCGGATCGCCGAGCAGGTTCCCCTCCAGCGCCGCGACATGCAGCTTCAGGTAGCGGATGGTGCCCTGGGCGGATGCGGTGGTGGCGAGGAGGAGGGACAGAAGGACGGCGATCGCTCGGCTGCGCATGAATGCAGATACGCAGAAACACACCCACGGTTCGCGGTACATCGTGTCCGAGGTGCAGAGAGTGATGCGTCCGGACGAACAGTGCGCGGCGCGGCGGACGACGACCGCGACGGCCAGATCGACGTCGACGAGATCTACAAGTACGTGTCGCGGAAAGTGTCCACGAAGACGCGCGGCAGCCAGCAGCCGATGA
>DASUSL010000204.1:0-10953 GCA_036375135.1 Thermoanaerobaculia bacterium
TCAGCCTGTCCCGCGCTCGCGAAGAAGTGCGCGAACTGCACCGGAGGGACAGGCTGAAGCCTGTCCTACGTTCGAGAGCGGCAGCGCAGCTGCCGCCGCGGCATTCGGGAGCGGCAGCAACGCTGCCGCAGTCCAGACGCGATAGCATCGCGCGCTGATGCTTTTCGAGCCGCTCACCCTCCGTTCCATCACCTTTCCGAATCGCGTCTGGGTCTCGCCGATGTGTCAGTACTCGAGCGACGACGGCATGCCGAACGACTGGCATTTCGTGCACCTCGGCAGCCGCGCGGTCGGCGGCGCGGGCCTGATCCTCGTGGAAGCGAGCGGCGTGTCGCCGGAGGGACGGATCACGGCGTGGGACAGCGGGCTCTGGTCGGAGGCGCACGCGGACGCGTTCCGCCGCATCGTGGACTTCATTCACGCGTCCGGCTCCGTCGCCGGGATTCAGCTCGCGCACGCGGGACGCAAGGCCTCGACCGATGCGCCGTGGCGCGGCGGGCGGTACATCACCGAGGGACCGCATGCGTGGACGCCGCTCGCGCCGAGCGCGATCCCGTTCCGCGACGGCGATCCGGTGCCGCACGCACTCACCGCCGCCGAGATCGACGCGATCGTCGAACAGTTCGCTGCCTCCGCGCGGCTCGCACTGCGCGCCGGTTTCCGCGTCGTGGAGATTCACGCCGCGCACGGCTATCTCCTGCACGAGTTCCTCTCGCCGCTGACCAATGCGCGCGACGACGAATACGGCGGCTCGCTGGAGAACCGCATGCGCATGACGTTGCGCGTGACGCAACGCGTGCGCGAGGTCTGGCCCGCGGAGCTGCCCCTGTTCGTGCGCATCTCCGCCACCGACTGGATGGAGGGCGGCTGGGACGTCCTCCAGTCCGTCGAGCTCGGGAAGCGCCTGCGCGAGCTCGGCGTCGACCTCGTCGACTGCTCCAGCGGCGGCGCCGTGCCGCACGCCAAGATCGAGCTCGGCCCCGGCTACCAGGTACCGTTCGCCCGCGCCGTCCGCCACGAGGCCAACGTCCCCACCGGCGCGGTGGGACTGATCACCGAAGCCGCGCACGCGGAGTCGATCGTGCGCGAGGGAAGCGCGGACGCGGTGCTCCTCGCCAGGCAGATGCTCCGCGACCCGTACACGCCCTTGCACTGGGCGCAACAACTCGGCGTGGAGATGAAGTGGCCGGACCAGTACGGGCGGGCGCGGTAACCACCCCGCCTTTCATCAATCCTCGCGCATGATCGTGACCACCTGCCCAGGCTCGATGGTCTTCAACTGCTCGAGGATTCGCGGGATGAGCGGCCGCAAATCCTGAATGCGTTGCGGCAGCCGACGATGGCGACCACCGCGATGCCGATTCGCGTCACGTTCTGTTGGAACTCGATGCTCGAATCGTTCGTGATGAACACGTCGAATCCCGCGTCGACTGCGGCGCGGAGCAGGACACCGTTGCGGAGGCCGAGCCACCGCTGCGCGCGCACGGTCGTCGCGTCATGCCCGTCAGTTCCGCCGCGAGATGCCGCGGAAGGCACTGGTCAACGAGAACTCTCACCCGCCATCACCGCTTCTCTCGCCAGTTCCAGCGCAGCGACGGCCTGGTCCCTCGTCACGTCGGGAAATGCATCGAGGAAAATCTCGAGGGAATCGCCCGCCTCCAGGTACTCGAACAGATTCCTCAGCGGGACGCGTGTTCCGACGAATACCGGTTCGCCTGCGAGGATCTCGGGATCGGTGTGAATCACATCCTGTTGCGCGCGCATCGGAGCTAGCTTACTCCTCGCGCGCGCAACAAGTGTGGTTCACAGCTTCAGAATCAGCTTCGTCATGTCGTGCTGGTTTCCGTCCGGGTCCGTTCCGTAGCCCGGCTGCACGAACGAGGAGAAGCCCAGTCCTTCCAGCGTCTTCACGGCGTCGGCCTCGAGGTCGCTGATGAGCATGCAGCTCACGTGACGCATGCCGCGCTCGCGGGCGATGTTGAGGAGCTGCTTGACCAGCAGGGTTCCCATTCCGACGCCGCGCCACTGCGGGTCGATCATCCACTTGATGCGCGCCACGAGGCGGAGCGGGCCGCCGCGGCGCATGTGCAGCGTGGCGTCGGCCACGACGCGGTTGCCGTCGAGGGCGAGCAGTGGAAAGACCTTCGAGTAGTCGACCTCGCGTCCCCACGCCTCGATCAGCGAGCGGTTGTCGACGTTGTCCCACGCGAAGCGGCGGTACTCGACCGGCAGGCGGTGGAAGAAGTCGTAGAGCGCGTCGACGTCTTTTTCGGCGAAGGGGCGCAGGAGCACGCGGCGGCCGTCACGAAGTGCGGCCTCCTGCGGATAGCGATGCGGCAAGAAAAGCCTCCGATCATTGTCCCCTCTCCCCGGCGGTGGGGAGAGGGTCAGGGTGAGGGGCCGTGGTGCTTACTTCTTCGAGCCGAGGATCGCGTCCTTGGCCGCTTTCGCAATGCGGAACTTGAGCACCTTCTTGGCCGGGATCTTGATCGCCTCGCCGGTGGCCGGGTTGCGGCCGGTGCGCGCCTTGCGGTTCACGAGCACGAGCTTGCCGAGTCCGGGAAGCGTGAAACCCTTCTTCGCTTCCTTGTACGCGACGACGCTGAGCGCCTCGAGCATGGCCACCGCGGTCTTGCGCGGAACGTCGGCCTCTTCGGCAATGTGATTGATGAGCTGCGATTTGGTCATCGGACCTGCTGCCATGTGTGGGGTGTTTCTCCTTTCGGCGTTTTGTCCTTGCGGACGAGCGGTCGCAATGTAGTCGCGAACGCGTCGATGCGCAATCGTTTTTTCGCGATTTTCGGCCGAAAAACGTGGATTTTTAGAACTTGACAAGCAGCGCCGCGAAGAGTGCGCTGTCGCCTTTCTCCACATCCGGCGGCGCCTCGGTCTTGTAGTCGTACACATACGACACCTTGAGCTCGAGACGCGCCGCCACCGTCGTCGCCAGCCCCGCGTCGAAATGCAACAGAGCGTCGCTGAAATCGTCCGCCTTCCACAGTCCGCTCAGCTTCTGCGTCACCTTGCTCACCGGCGAGACGGCCCACTCGAAGCTCTGCCCCGCCTTCACCGCGCCGCTCGTGTCGCGGCCGAACGTGTCGTTGTCCTCGATGACCGCGCCGAGGGCGCCGTCGAAGGTGAGCTTGCGCACGTCGGTGTCGATGACGTGGATGCCCGCTCCCGCGAGCGGCGAGACGAGATAGTTGATCTCGCGGAACGGGTCGCGCAGGTACTGCACCTCGCCGAACCAGAACGTGCGTGTCTGGAAGTTCTGCTCGTAACGCGCGTTCGCGGTCGACTTGTCGACCTGCTTCTCGCCATTGCTCTCGCCGAGCAGGTAGATCGCGTCGGCCTTGAACAGCCGGTCCGTCTTCGGATCCCAGGTGGTGTTCGCGGAGAGGTTGACGTTCAGCGTGTCGCTGTTGCCGCTGGTCATGGCCAGGCCGGCGCCGATGCTGGATGCCCACGGGTCGGCAGGCGTGGAAACGGCGGTTTGCGCAAACAAGGGAAGGGCCATCAGGACGGTGATGACGAATTTCAAGGTGCTGCCTCCTCTGCAGCTCATGAGCTTGCAAGTGGCATGCTTCGTGGTCATCCCGCGCTCATGATCGAGCGTCTGGCAAGGCTGGGATACGCGTCCATCGGAGTGGTGTACATGGTCGTCGGCGGCCTCGCCGCCGCGGCCGGATTCGGCGAGGGCGGCTCGACGGGCGGGCAGAAAAGCGCCTTCGCGTTCATCCTGAAGCAGCCGTTCGGCAAGGTGGCCCTGGCGGTGATGGCGCTGGGGATGATCGGCTACGTGCTCTGGCGCTTCATCAGCGCGGCCACCGACTCCGAGCACCGCGGCAGCGACGCGAAGGGATGGGCGATCCGTCTCGGCAGCGTCGGACGCGGACTGGCGTACGGCGCGATCGCGGTGGAGCTGATCCGCCTCCTGACGCACCGCGGTTCGGGCAGCAGCGGCGAACAGCAGACCAAGCACTGGACCGCGGAAGTGATGAGCCAGCCCTTCGGACGCTGGCTCATCGTCGCGATCGGCCTCGGCATCGTGGCCTACGGCGCGTATCAGCTCTACGCGGCCTGGGACTCGAAGCTGAGCAAGCGCCTCTCCCTCGGACAGATCGACGATCGCGTGCGTCACAAGGTCATCGCGGTCTCGCGCTTCGGCATCGGCGCGCGCGGCGTGGTCTTCTTGGTCATCGGCGGCTCGCTGGTGATGGCGGGGCTGAAGCACAACGCCAGCGCGGCGCACGGGACCTCGGGCGCGCTGGCGTCGCTGCCGCCGCTGGCGCTCGGGTTCGTCGGATTGGGGCTGGCGGCGTATGGGGTGTATGCGCTGGTGAACGCGAGGTATCGGCGCATCACGACGTAACACAGGGTGGACCGCCGGCGTCCCGCCGGCTGTCTGTGGCGCCGTCTCGGCGCCACTCCGTGTGCGCGGGCGGGACGCCCGCGCAGACAGCCGGCGCGGACGCCGGCGGTCCACATTGTTTAGTCGTCCCACTCGGCGACGTCGCCCACCGCGATCACGCCGCCTTCCACCACCTCGCCGTACGCGCCGCCTCTCCAGCGCGGTTGCAGCGCCGCGCGCAGGCCGGGCTCGGCGTCTTCCATCTGCTCGCAGGGGCGCGTCTCGTTGTAGATGCGGACGAGCATCTGGCCGATGCGCAGCGTGCGGCCGCGCATTCCCTCGAGGTCGATGCCGCGCAGCATGACGTTCGCGCGGCGCGCCGAGGGATCGACGTCGACGCCGAGCTCCGCGCACGCTTCCTTCCAGCGCGACTCGTCGATGAGCGTGACCTGGCGTTTGCCGCCCTGGTTGGCGTTGCCGGCGAGGCCGCGTCCGCGGACCGCTTCGGCAAACATCACCCGATCCATCGGACCGCCCTTGAACCGCTTCAGCCAGATCTTCACGACTTCGCCACGAGACATGGGCCGCGATTGTCGCATCCTCTCTTCATGTGGAAATGGTTCGAGCAGCACAGCGAGTTCGGGATGTTCTTCGTCCGACTGATCGTCGGCTTTCATCTGATCTACGGCACCGCCGACAACATCGTCTCCTGGGCGCGCATGCTCGAGTTCAGCCAGTTCCTCGGCGAGCGCGGCGTCCCCTTCCCGCTCTTCGCGGCCAACCTCTCGGCGTGGGCGCAGTTCGTCTGCGGGATCCTCTTCATCATCGGCCTCTTCGTCCGGCCGGCCGCGGTGGTGATGATCATCAACTTCATCTGCGCGCTGCTCATCGCCCACCGCACCGGCGGCTATCAGCCCGCGGCGCCGGCGCTGTTCATGCTCTTCTCGTCGATCGCCTTCCTCATTCACGGGCCGGGGCGTCCGGCATTGCGGCGAGGTAGCGCGTAACGGCGGCGAGCTCGCGCGCGCGCAGCGCCGCGCAGTCGTTGACCGTTTCTTCGACGCGCGCCATCTGGCGCTCGGTGCCGGTCACCTTTTTCTCGGCGAAGAACTTCCGCAGCTGCTCCACGCGCTCCGGCTCGCAGCCGCTGGCGATGAAGGCCATGCTGCCGGTGAACGTCGGCGGGAGCTTCTTCATCAGCGCGTCGTAGTTGGCGAGCACCCACCGGAAGAGATCATCGCGATCGGCGGCGCTGTCGGTGTCGCCGACGAGCGTGAAGACCTCGGTCGGCCGCACCGGTCCGGTCAGCGCGTACTCGCGCACGCGCGCCTTGATGCGCGCATCGTCGAACTCGCGCATGCCCGCCAGGAACCGCGAGCGCTCCGCGGGCGTCGACGCCAGCTCGAAGCGTTTGCGGTACTCCTCGAACAGCGCCTCGTCGCCGTTGCGCGCCCCCAGCCAGACCAGCGTCCCCGCCAGCGACGGATGCACCGCCTTCGGATCCTGCAGGTACTTCGGCAACTGTTCGCGCACGAACGTCCAGACGCGCGGATCCTCGGCGTCGGCCAGCCAGGCCACGAGGTCGGGACGCAGCGAGGCAACGGTGTGTGACTCTCCCTCGCGCGGCGTGAGTCCGACGCGATCGAGCATCGGCCCGAGGGTGCGGCGCAGGTACGCGGAGAAACGGGGGCGCGTCTCGTCGGTGACGAACGTCGAGCGGAGCTGCCCGATCGAGGAGAGCAACTGTCCCAGCACGTGCGAATCGCGGTCCGCGGCGAAGTTCTCGAGGAGCTGCAGGTACGTGTCGCCGTGCAGCGTGCCGGCGCGGAAGAGCGCGCCGAGGTTGCCGATGAAGGCCAGGCGCTCACGCGGATCGAGTGCCGTGGAGGCGCGTTTCGCCATCGCGGTCAGCTCCGCGTCCGGCATCACCCAGCGGTAGTAGCCGGCGCCGTGGGCGTTCGGGTAGACCCAGTCGGCGTCGAGCGTCACCGTCTTCGACGGCGCGTCGAGCAGCACCTGCTTCGTCCCGCCGGCGTGGCGCAGCGTGACCGGGATCTTCCACGCGACCGGCTTCGTCTCGCCGGTGCTGAGGCGCTGCTGCGAGAGGCGCAGCGTGCGCGATCCCGTGCGCTCGATCGTGACCAGCGGGATGCCCGGCTGCTCGATGAACGTCTCCATCGCCTCGGCCGTCCCGGCCGGCGCGAACTTCGCCAGCGAGGCGAAGAACTCCTCCGCCGTCGCGTTCTCCCACGCATTCGCCTTGATGTAGGCGAGCACGCCCTGGCGGAACTTCTCCGGGCCGATCCACTGCTCGAACATCGACAGCACGGCCTTGCCCTTGTTGTACGCGAGGCCGACGCTGCGGATCGCTTCCTCGGGCGGCGCATCGAAGCGGCGGATCGGATCGGCGGTCGCGCGCATGTCGCTCGACATCACCCCCTGCACGTCGCCCAGCTCGCTGACCGCGTGCTCGAACTCGGGGAAGACCTGGTCGGTGATCTTGTCGCCCATCCAGTCGGCGAACGACTCGTTCAGCCAGAGGTCGTTCCACCACTCCATCGTCACCAGGTCGCCGAACCACATGTGCGCGAGCTCGTGCGCGGTGATGCGGGCCAGGTTCTGCCGCTGCGGCGCCGTGGAGGTGGCGGGATCGAGGAGGAGGATCGTGTCGCGATACGTGATCGCGCCGGGGTTCTCCATCGCGCCGGCCCAGTACTCCGGCACGGCGATGAGGTCGATCTTCTCGTACGGATACTTGCCGCCGAAGTACGTCTCCATCGCCGCGAGGATGCGCGGCGTGACCTGCACCGCGTAGCCGGAGAGGCGGCCCTGTCCCTTCGGCGCGACCACGCGGCCCGGCACGCCGAGGCCTTCGATGGGCGTGTAGTCGAACTTGCCGACCGCGAGGGCGAGGAGATACGACGGAAGCGGCTTCGTGCGCGCGAAGTGGATGGTCTTCTTCCCTTCACCGGCCGCCTCGGAGGTCACGGGCGTGTTCGACACCGCGTCGTACTGATCGGGGATGGTCACGGAGAGCTGATACGGGATCTTGAACGCCGGCTCGTCCCAGATCGGGAAAGCGCGGCGCGCGTCGACGGCCTCGAACTGCGTGAAGAGGTACGGCTCGGCGTCCCTCGTCACCATCTTGTAGAGGCCGACCGCCTGCCGGTTGTACTTGTTGTTGAAGGTGACGTGCAGCGCGTAGCGCCCCGGCTGCAGCCGCTCGCCCGCGGTGACGTCGACCGTGTTCTGCTCGCCCGCCTTGTACATCGCGTCGATCGGCCGCGCCCCTTTGCTCAAGCGCAGCGAGACGATGGAGAGGTCCTGCGCGTGGAAGCGGAACGTGCTCGTCGGCTTGCGCACGTTCAGCTCGACGTCGACGGAGCCGCGGAAGGTGTCGCTGCGCGGGTCGAGCTCGAGCGCGATGGCCTGCGTGACCGGAGCGACGTCGCTTCCGAGGCGGACCGTGGCGGCGTGGAGGAGCGGAGAGAAAGCGAGCAGGAGGAGAGAAAGGGCGCGCTTCATAGGGAGCGGAGCATACCCGAGGTGGAAGACGGTTCACCGAACGGTGACAGTTCTCCGCGGAACTTGCACTGACTACAAACGTAATCCATACTGATTACAAACGTAGTCAGAAGGAGGCAGCCAGTGACGCGCACGCCGCCGATCACCGACGCCGAGTGGGAAGTGATGAACGTGCTCTGGGAGAAGTCGCCGCGTACTGCCATGGAAGTCGCGGAGGCGCTCGACCGGCACCCGAAGACCGTGAAGACGCTCCTCGGCCGCCTGGTGCGCAAAAACGTATTGCGCTACCGGGAGGAAGGGAATCGCTACGTCTACTCGGCGGCCATCCCGCGCCAGCGGTACGTGCGCGACGAGTCGGCGTCGTTCATCGACCGCGTGTTCGGCGGTGAGACGACGCCCGCGCTCGTGCACTTCGTGCGCAGCTCGCGGATGTCGCAGGAGGAGATCGACGAGCTGCGCAGGATTCTCGACGAGAAGGCGGGGTCGGAGTCATGACCGCCGCGCTCGCGTCGTGGCTCTTCGCGGCAACGTGGAAAGGCTCGCTGCTGGTTGCGTTCGCGCTCGTGGTGCACCGCGTGGCGCGCAATCGCATCCCGTCGCGCTGGCTCTGCGCGTTGCTGTTCGTCGCGATGCTGCGTCTGCTCGCGCCGGTGGCGCCCCCGACCACGTTCAGCGTCTTCAACCTCGTCCCCGCCGCGGAATCCGGACCGCCGGCGGAGCTCGAGATGGGACCGGCGCCGGAACGTGTACCGCGTGCGCCGCTCCTGGTGCGCACCGCCGCGCCGCCTCCGCAACGTCCGTGGATGCCGCTGCTCCTCGGCCTCTGGGCCGCGGGCGCGGCGTTTTTCCTCACCCGCGCCGTGGTGCAGACGATTCGCTTCCGGCGGCGTCTGCGCTCCGCGCGCGCGGTCGATCTCGGATCGCTGCTCGATGGTTGTCGTGATGCATTGCACCTCCGGCGCGGCGTGCGCGTCGCCGTGACGGAGGCCGTGGCCGCGCCGTCGCTGCACGGCTGGCTGCGTCCGATGCTGCTTTTGCCCGAAGGGTTTCTGGAGTCGTTCTCGCGCGAGCAGTTGCGGTACGCCGTGCTGCACGAGCTCGCGCATCTGCGCCGTTCCGACGTGCTGGTCAACTGGATCGCCACGGCCGCGGCGGCGCTGCACTGGTTCAATCCGCTGGTTCATGTCGCCCTGGCGCGGCTGGCCGAGGAGCGGGAGCTCGCCTGTGACGAGCTCGCGCTCGCGGCGTTGCGCGCCGAGGAGCGGCAGGCCTACGGCGGCACCGTGCTGGAGATCGTCGACCGTTTGCGCACCACGCAACTGGTCCCCGCGCTCGTCGGCATGACCGCCACCCCTCAACAACTGAAAAGGAGAATTGTGATGATTGCCTCGTTCAAACAGCCTCGCTACTCGATCCTCTTCGCGGCCCTGGTCGTCGCGGTCGGACTGGTCACACTCACCGACGCTCAGGCCCACGAGCCGCAGGTCATGCACTTCAAGACCGCCGCACCGCTTTCGCCGGAGGCGCATGCCATCGTCCAGTCGCTGATGAAGCCGATGAGCGTCGACCTGGTGTCGGCCAACGTCGACGTCACGCTGGCCTCCATCACCAGCGCCACCGGCGTGCGCTTCACCGTCGCCGGCGGCGCGGCCGATCCGGCGCTGCGGATGAACATCAAGGCCGAGAACGTCCCCGCGCACATGGTGCTGATCGAGTCGATGTCGGCCGCCGGCCTGGCGGTGAAGTTCACCGACACGGGCGTCGAGATCCTCGAGGAGTCGGCCGTGCACGAGCGCGTCCCGCACGGTGACGGCGAGCGCGTGATGATCATGCGCAAGATCGACGGCGGCGGCGACCACCCGCTCCCGCTCCGCGCCCCCGCCCATGTCCGCGGGGACGGCGACCGCCGCCAGTTCTCCGTCCTGGTCGACGCCGACGCCTCGAAGGACGTCCGCAACGTGACCCTGCGCAGCGAAGACGGCGCGACCACCGGCACGATGCGCATCGAGGTGGTGAAGTAGGTAATTGGCTTCGGTGAGGGGCGAAAGCCCCTCACCTGTTCGAATCAGTTTGCGACGAGCGGCAGCGTGCGCAAGCGAATGGACGTTGGAGTCACAGTCACCGCAACACCTCGCATCAGGTCTTCCGCGACCGCATTGATGACGCGCTGAATGAGCATCGCGAGCTCCGCATCACGAAGGCCCTCGATGCGGATGCGGATCACGGAAGGTGAGCGCGCATCTGGTCGAGCAGCACCTTCATCGGGCCGTCGCGAGTTCCTCCACGCGATCGTCGAGATTGGCCGCGGCGTACTCGAGCGCCTGCCGCAGGTCCTCATCCTCGAGATCGGGATACGCGCGATGCAACTCCTCACCCGTTCCGTAGGTGGCGGCGGCGAGCAGCACGCGACGAACGGTGAGCCGCATCCCACGGATGCACGGTTGGCCGTTCATCTTCTGCGGGTCGATGGTGATGCGGTCCAGCTTCGCCATGAACCTCATTATCTCACTTCAGTTCTCGACGTATCCCCTCTCCCAGCTCCGCTCCCTGCTGTGATTGCGCAGGTCGACGTGGAACTGGACCGCGGCTTTGAGCTGCATGAGCACGGATACCCAGCCGGCCGTCACTTCCTCGCGATCCTCGGTGCGCTCGTCCGTCAGCGTGACCTCGGTGGCGCCGGTGAGGCGGAAGGTGACGGTGCTGCCGAAGTAGTCGAGGGCGAGCTCGTGCGGGCGCTCGGCGCGGAGAACGCGCGCTATCGTCGCGCTGCCGTCAGGGAACGTGAAATGAATGACGCCGTTCTGCTCGACCGCCGATTCGGCCCAGAACGACGCGCGGCCGGCGTCCGTCGCAAGGGCGTCGTACACGGTCTCGCGCGGCGCGTCGATGTGCACGCACCAGACGATGCGCGACGGGTCGGACTGAAAGGGCACGGGCATATGATGCGCGAAACCATGAGAGTGCTGCTGTTCCTTGCCGCGATGCTCGCGTGCGCCGACGCGTTCGCGCATCCCGGCTCCGCCATCGCGGTGGCCGGCGACGGGCGCGTCTACTTTGTCGACACCGGCGGCGGCGTC
>DASUSL010000205.1:0-6191 GCA_036375135.1 Thermoanaerobaculia bacterium
GCCGCCCGGCCACGGCTCCTGATGCTCGAAGGCGTCGGGGTTCGTGTTCGCGCGCGTGCCGCGCATGCGGTGAAACCACTGGATGTAGCGTTCGCGCCCGTCGGGATTCTCGAGCGGATCGAGCACGACCACGACGTCGTCGAGCAGTCTCGCGTTGGTGGTCAGCAGGTCATGCGCGACCATCATCGCCGCCTCGGCCGACGACGATTCGTTGCCGTGCACGCCGAACGCGAGCCAGACGATGGCCGGCCGATTCTTCGCGATCGTGGCGACGTCGCCTTCACCGCGCGCGAGCGCCGTCACGTCGGCGCGGATCGCGTCGAGCGCGGCGCGGTTCTTCGCCGAGGTGATCGTCGCCAGGACGAGCGGCCGCTCTTCGTACGTCGTGCCGATCTGCCGCATCGTGATGAGGTTCGAGCGCTTCGCCAGCTCGTCAAAGTACGCGAGGATGCGATGGTGCGGCGTGAAGCGGTCGCCGATGCGGTAGCCGAGAAACGCCTCGGGTGACGGCACCTGGGCGACGGCGGAGACGGCAAAGAGGGTGAGCAGTGCGACGCAGAGGAACGCGCGGCGTGTCATAGGTGGGGGGATTCTATTCGGGACTGGTCATCTTCACGCCGATGATGGCCACGAGCAGCAGCGCGAGGAAGCCGATGCGCGCGGCGGTCACCGGCTCGCGCAGCAGCACGATGCCGAGGATCGCGGCGCCCAGCGCGCCGATGCCGACCCAGACCGCGTACGCGGTGCCGATCGGCAGCGTGCGCGCGGCGGAGGCGAGCAGGAACATGCTGCCGGCGAGCGTGATCAGCACGAACAGCGACGGGAGCGGCTTGCGGAAGCCGTCGGTGTATTTGAGGCCGACGGCCCAGCAGACTTCGAGGAGACCGGCCAGGAGGAGCTGAACCCAGGCGTTCATTCGCCGACGGTGACTTCTTCCTCGGCCACGATGTTCGACTTCGCGTGAATGCCGAGGCGTTTCATCATCTCGTTCAGCGTGGACGGCTTCACCTGCAGCAGCTCGGCGGCGCGCTTCTGCACGCCGTTCGCGAGCTCGAGCGACTGCAGGATCATCGTGCGCTCGTAGTTCGAGACCGCGTCCTTGAGCGAGATCCCTTCCGCCGGCACCACCGTCGCCGGCTGGTCGGTGCGCGTCGGGTAGCGGAGGTAGTCGGGCAGCAGCTCGGGCGTGATGCGGTCGCCGGTGCAGAGCACGACCGCGCGCTCGATGGTGTTCTCCAGCTCGCGCACGTTGCCCGGCCACGAGTGGTCCATGAGGATGCGCATCGCCTCGGCCGTCACCTCGCGCACCTTGCGGCGGTTCTCCTCCGAGTACTTGTGCAGGAAGTGCTGGATCAGGAGCGGGATGTCCTCGCGGCGGCGGCGCAGCGGCGGGAGCTGGATGGTGATGACGTTGAGCCGGTAATAGAGATCTTCGCGAAAGCGGTTCTCGGCCATCAGCTTCTGCAGGTCGGCGTTCGTCGCGGCGATGATGCGCACGTCGACTTTCACCGTCTCCACCGAGCCGAGGCGCATGAACTCTTTTTCCTGGATCACGCGCAGCAGCTTGGCCTGCGTCTCGAGATTGATGTTGCCGATCTCGTCGAGGAAGATCGAGCCATTGTCGGCCACTTCGAACAGGCCGCGCTTCGTGGCGATCGCGCCGGTGAACGCGCCCTTCATGTGCCCGAAGAGCGACGACTCGAGCAGCTCCGGCGGCAGCGATCCGGAGTTGACCGTCACGAACGCATTGCGCGCGCGCGGGCTGGCGTGGTGGATGGCTTTCGCCACCAGCTCCTTGCCGGTGCCCGACTCGCCCTGCACGAGGATGTTCGAGCGCGACGGCGCGGCGAGGCGGATCAGGTCGAAGACCTTCCGCATGATCTCGCTCTTGCCGATGATGTTCGCGTAGGAGAACTTCTCCGAGAGCTCGGACTTGAGGCGCTCGTTCTCGCGCGAGAGGCGGCGCTGCTCGAGCGCCTTGTTCACCGTCAGCACCACTTCCTCGTTCTTGAACGGCTTGGGGATGTAGTGGAAGGCGCCCTGCTTCATGGCGTCGATCGCGCCGTCGATGGAGGAGAAGGCGGTGATGACGATGACGGGGAGGTTCGGGTTGGAGATGCGGATGGCGCGCAGCGTGTCGATGCCGCTGATGCCGGGGAGCATGACGTCGAGGATGACCAGGTCGACCTCGTCAGAATCGAGGACGCTCAGCGCCTCTTCGCCGCTGGAGGCGGCGACGATGTCGAAGCCCTCGCGCCGCAGAACAGCGTCGAGGACATCCCGCAGAACTTCTTCGTCGTCGACGATGAGGATGCGCATGGTCATTTCGGCGGGCTGAAGCCGCCCTACATCGTTACCGCAACGCGCTCCGCGCGAGGCAACTTAATCGAAAACACGGCGCCGTTGCCGGGAGTGCTGCTGACCTCGATCTGCCCCTCGGCCGCATGGATGATACGGCGGCTGATGGCCAGACCGAGTCCGGTGCCGCCCTGTCCACGCTTGGTCGTGACGAGCGGCTCGAAGATGCGGCCGAGCATTTCGGGCGGAATCCCTTTGCCGTCGTCCTTCACGCGCAGCACGGCGCAATCGTTCTCCTCGGCCAGGGCAATCCAGATGTTCCCACCCGCGGCCACGGCGTCGCGCGCATTCAGCAGCACGTTTGTCAGAACCTGCTGCAGGTCCTGAAAGTTTCCGCGCACCCGCAGCGGCATGAGCTCGGTGTGCACCTGGATCCCTTTGGCCTTGAAGAGATCCTCGTGCAGCGCGACGGTGGCCACGACGAGATCGTCGACGTTCACCAGCTCGCGCGAGCGCGGACGGTTGGCGATGAGATCGAGCAGGTTGTTGACGAGGTTCGAGGCGCGGAACGTCTGCTGCTCCATCTTTTTCAGGAGCCGGTATTTCGGATCGTCCTCCGGCGTCTCGGCGAGGAGGAGCTGCGCGTACGAGGAGATGCCGGTGAGTGGCGTGTTCACTTCGTGCGCGACACCGGCGGCGAGGAGGCCGAGGGAGGCCAGGCGCTCCTTGTCCTGCAGCTCGCGCTCGAGGCGCACGCGGTCGGTCACGTCGCCGATGACGAGCACGCGGGCGTTGTCGGCCACGTCGCCGGCCGAGAGCGGGCTCGCCGTCACGGTCACTTCCTTCTCCACGCCCGCGGCGTTGATGAAGTGCGTGGTCAGCGTGCGGCCGTCGGTCTCGAGCAGTTCGTCGTACGGCGGGAAGAGCTCGTGGATCGTGTCGGCGGTGTGATCGGCGCCGACGATGTCCCAGAAAGCCTTGTTCGCCGTCAGGACCGTGCCGTCGCTGGAGACGACCGCGATCGCCGAGAGCGACGACTCGATGATGTTCTCGTTGTACTCCTTGAGCGCGCGGATCTCCTCGAGCTGGCGGCGCAGCTTGCCGTAGAGGCGCGAGTTCTCGATGGCCAGCGCGAGCGGGCCGGTGAGCGTGCCAATGAGATGGAGGTCGTCGCGCGACAGAGGTTCGTCGCCGCGGCCCGTGCCGAGGAGCAGGAGTCCCTGCAGCTCGCCGCGGTTGCGCAGCGGAAAGACGTAGCGATAGCCCGCCTCGAGCAGCTTCCACGGCAGCTCGCTGGCCTCGGGGAGGCGCGGCGTGCTGAGCACGACCGGTCCTTCCTTCGGCACGGTGCCGAACTCTTCGACCTTCGCGCGGCGCGGCACTTTCCCCTCGGGGTCGTAGATGGTCAGCGCCTCACCGTCGCGCATGTAGAGGTTCATGCGCTCGACGTGCAGCGTGGTGCGCAGGCGCTCGCGCATCATCGCGATCAGCTCGTGCACGTCGTGGAAGGTGGCCAGCTCCTGCGCGAAGTCCGTCATCGTACGGCGATGGCGGTAGCTCTCGCGGTAGAGGATCATCTCGATGACCGACTCGATCTTCCCCTTGACCGGAATCAGCACGCCGGCGATGAGCAGTCCCGAGGAGAAGGCGAGGAAGTTGCGCTCCATCGCCGACGCTTCTTCGATCACGCGCGACAGCACGAGGTTCACCGTCGAGAAGGCGATCATGCCGAAGGCGAAGGTGACCGAGTACGCCAGCATCTCCTTGATCACCACCTCGACGTCCCACAGCTTGTACTTGAGGATCGAGACGGCGAAGGCCAGCGGGATGAACGCCAGCGGCAGGATGGACCACGTCGTCCACTCCGGCCGCACCTCGCCCCAGATCAGGTACGGGACGATGTAGAGCACGGCGAACGGGAGGAAGCCGAAGCTCAATCCGAGGTAGAGCCACTTGATCTGCTTCTTGCCGATGGCCGCGGCCTGGCGATACGTGAACGCGAGCGCGACGATCGCCAGCGTGAAGTAGATCGCGAAGTCGAGCATCTCCCACTGGTTGATGATCTCCAGCGCGACGCGCGGCTCGGCCACACCGACGGTGTTGTTGAACAGGAGCAGGTCGATGTTCCACAGCGCGAGCAGCGTCGGCGGCAGATACATCAGCGCGATCCAGCGGCGGTCGCGCAGCAGCGGTCTCGGGAAGAGCAGGAAGAAGTGCAGCGCCAGCGGCGGGAGGAAGACGCGCGACAGCTCCTCGGTCATCTGCAGGAGCTTGTAGCTCCAGTCGATGTCGCCCGCCGGCGTGTAGACGTAGACGATGAACGAGAGCAGCGTGACGAAGTAGAAGAGGCGGCTCTCGGTGGTCTCGCCTCGATAGAGCGTGAAGAGGCCGATGGCGATGTAGAGGAAGCCGATGAAGCTGAGGATGAGGTACGGGTAGTCGACCTTCAGCTCGGGCGCCTGGTATTTGATGTGGAGCATCCGCCCGTCGCGCTCGACGAACATGGGGACGCTCTGGCCGATGCGGCGCAGCGTCTTCTGCAGCCCTTCCACTTCACGGGTCGGGGTGTCGCCGATGAGGTAGATCTGATCGCCCGGCCGGAGGCCCGCCGCTTGCGCGCCACTGCCGGCGTCGACGCTCTTGACGACGATCACCCCGCGGTCGCGGCGGAAGGTGAAGTCGATGCGCTCGAAGGAGGAGCGTTTGCGCTGGAACGACACGAACGCACCGACGATCACGGCAACCGTGAGGACGGTGAGGAGGATGTTCGTGACGAGAGAGCGGCGCATGGTCGGGCGCCTATGCGCCATTCAACGGTAGTGCCGCGCGTGAAATGCGGCTAATTCATTGATTCGATGGGTTGAACCGGCGTGCAGATTTCCGAATGCGAAGGGGACGGGTCCAAAGGGTTGGATTTCGGCAGCATAAATTTGGAGCCGCCCGCGGTCCTCATGCGACTGGGAACCGGCAAACGTCCCTCAGCAGGCAGACATCGCAGTTCTCCTTTTTCTGCTTGCGCGAGCAGAGATCGAGGATGCCGAGGCGGCAGAGGGCGAAGTCGTAGCGGACGGGATCGGCGGCGTCGAAGCGCGCCAGCGCGTCGGTCAGCGCCCGTGCGGTCTTCCAGTCGCCCGACCTGCGGTCGCTGAGCCCGAGAAACGTGGCGATGCGGTGCACGTGCGTGTCGAGCGGCATGACCAGCTTCGCCGGATCGACGAAGGTCCAGAGGCCGAGGTCGGGCGGCGTGCGACGCACCATCCAGCGGAGATAGAGGTTCATGCGCTTGCACGCGGAGCCGTCGAGAGGTGAGGTGAGGAGGTAGCGGAGCGACCTGTCATCCTGAGCGGTGCGAAGGACCCCCTGCGCTTGCGCGCGGACCGTACCGCCGGGGGAGCCTTCGCTGTCTGCGCGGCTCAGGATGACCGCGGTGAAGCGCGCGAGCGCCGGCGCGATGTCGGCGTCGTTCGCGTCGTACGACTCCTCGAACAGCGCCCCGAGGGAGCCATGCGACTCGAGCACGCGGGCAATGCAGCCAAGAAACGCCACCAGGTCGTTGGTCTTGTGGAAGCGGTGCGCGAAGCCGGCGAAGCGGCGCATTGCTTCGCGCGGATCGAACGCGCGCAGATACGCGTACGGGCCGGGACGCATCTTCGCCAGCACGGCGCCGATGTTGGCCACGATCGTCTCCGCGCGGCCGTAGGCGAACGCGGCGGCGATGAGACCCGCCACCTCCTGATCGCGCGGATCGCGGCAGCGCAGCACGAGCTGCAGCGGGTCGGGCTCGATGGTGGAGATGTCGAACGTCAGGACGAGCTCGTCGAGACGCTGCTTGAGGAGCGCCGGGGCCAGCGGCTTACGGCGTCGGGTCATTGCGGCACGGCAAACATTGTCCC
>DASUSL010000206.1:0-9733 GCA_036375135.1 Thermoanaerobaculia bacterium
CGTCTGCGCGTAGTTGACGCGGAAGCCCTGCATGTTCGCCTGCGCGTTCGCGCCGGGCTTCGTCGTGTTGAAGAGCCGCTGGTTGGTGTTGTAGAAGCCTTCGCCCGGATCGGCGCCCGGCGCGAAGTAGACGTTCGGCGTGTCGCTCGTGAGCTTGAAGACCTACCATCGAATGGAGGACAGGCACGATTGCCTGTCCTCCACCTCACGTCAGCTTGCTTTCGGGATCTGGCAGGCGTCGATGATCTTCGTCGGGTCGACTGCTTCCGCGTCGACCTGCGTGGTCACGATCTTTCCTTCCTTGTCGATGAGGAAAGTCGCGCGCCGCGCCGAGCGGATCGGGACGCCGCCGATGGTGTAGATCTTTTCCAGGCCGTACGCCTTGATGGCCGTGCCGTCCATGTCGCCGAGGATCGGAAAGGTCACTCCGTTCTCGAGTGCGAATGCGTGATTGGCGAAGGGGCTGTCGATGCTCACACCCAGGACCTGGGTGTCTGTGCCTTCCAGCTTCGGCAGAGATGCCTGGAAGGCTTTCATTTCCTTCGTTCAGCCACCGGTGAAGGCGAACACGAAGAAGGCCAGCACCACGTTCTTCTTCCCCCGGAAGTCCTTCAGCGACACCGGGGTCACGCCTTTTCCGTCGTACTGGAGCAGCGTGAAATCGGGAGCCATGTCGCCGGCCTTCAGCGCCAGGGGCGGCTCGGGAGCCTTCTTCGGCTCCTGAGCGGCGCCCGGCAGGGCCGCGAGCGACAGGGCGGCGAGCAGCAGTAGTTTCGTCATCCGCATCTCATCCTCCTCGCTCGATGATAGCGGAGGCTCACTGTTTCTTCGCGCCGCGCGTCTTGTGGTCGTAGCGGGCCGTCAGGTCGCAGCAGGCCTGTCCGCGCGCGCAGTTGTTCTCCCACATCCCCAGTCCGTTCGAGACCCAGACGTCGCCTTTGCACCCTTTGACGTCGTCGCCCTTCACGACTCTCACCTTGGCGTACTTCGGCGGCTGCGGCGCGGTCACGGTCAGAGTGGAGAAGCGCAGGCTGCCGCGCAGCATGGTTCCGGGAGCCGCCGTCGCGCCGACGGGCACGTTCATGCGGAGGACCGGCACCGGCTGGCTGTCGAAGCGCTCCTCGGCCAGCGACGCGTCGCTCAGCTGCACGGCCGGCGTCTCCACCGAGAACTGATACGGCCACCCGGCCAGCGAGTACCACGTGCCGTCCTGGCTCACCGCGCCCGAGCTCGAGTCGGGAAAGAAGAACAGCGAGTAAGTGCCGGCAGCGTCGATGGGGAACTGGAAGCGGCCGTCCGCGTCCGTGCTGCCGCGGATCACTTTGCCCTCGGGCGTGCGGATGGCGACTGCGATGCCCTGCAGCGATGGCGTTGCGGAGATGGAAGGAAGAGCGACGAGCAACGACACGAACAGCACACACAACAGGTTCCGATGAGCCACAAGGGCCTCCCGCGTTTCATCAGCAACCGGTCGCGATCTTTCTGTTGTCGCGAGCACGATCCCGATGGATCGCGGCTCGAGCGATGTCGCGTTTGCGAGCTGAGGGACCGTCACTCTACTCCTCTTCGCCCGAAAGCGCTCGCGGGCTCGGCGGTGGCGCAGCAACACATTGCTCCGTTCCCCGTAATAACGATGCGAGGATGGGGGGATGACTTTGGCGTTGCTGGTGTTCGCGGTCGCGGCGTGCGCGGCCGTGGCGTGGGCCCTCGAGTTCCGGCATCGCGAAGAGTCGCTGCCCGCGCTGGGCAACCGTCGTCTCGTGACGCCCTTCGTCGTCGTCGTGCTGGCGACGCTGATCGCCGTGCCGATCGTCCTCGGTCCGCTGATCTCCGTCGCCGAGTGGCCGCGCGCCACGCAGGTCGCCTGGACCGGCGCGCAGGCCGCGGACCGCGAGAGCGGGACGCTCACCATCGGCGGCCCCGAGCATTCGGCGGTGACCGGCTGGCCGAACGGCTCGTTCTGGCCCGAGGTGCAGCTCATCCCGGCGGGGGAGGGGATGCGGCTGCGGACGCGCGGCGGCACGGCGCTGGTGCGCGTCGGCGGCGAGTACGTCAACGGCGAGGGAGTGAAGCTCGGCGACGGCGGCAAGCAGCTCGGCAAGTTCTCCATTGAATATGCGCGCCGCGGCTGGCTCTTCCGCAGGAAGCTGATGATCGGCCGCACCACGCAGGGCGAGCCGCTGATCGTCGTCGATCCGCCGCCCGCGCATCCGACCCGCGCGCGCTCGCTCGACTCGCTCCTCGTCTCGCGGCTCAACGACCTGCGCCGCTCCGGCAGGATCGAGCTGACCACGGTGCACGCACTCGAGCAGTGGGCGGGCTCGTACCGCGTGCTCATGCCGGACGACGACGAGCTGCGCCTGATCCACGATCGGGAGTCGATGCGCGAGCTGGCCATCCCGCGGTCGCCGGTGCAGGTGGAGATCCTCTGGCCGCGGCGGCGCCTGGTCATGCGCGCCACGAACGACGGTGGCGCGGCGCGCGTGACGTTCGCGCCGCCGTGGACGCGCACGACGTCGCTGCCGCCGTTCGAGAACGACCGGAGCACGCTCACCTTCGCGCGCGAGGCCGCGGCCGGCGCGAACACGTTCCTCCTGCCGCTCGGTCACGGCGCCGCGGAGTTCCGCCACACCGCCGCGATGCAGATCTCCGAGGAAGGGCTGCCGCGCTTCCGCGACGGCGCGGACCTCGGCAAGGCGCCCGTGCGCAGGGGGCCGAGCTGGATGCAGCAGCGGAACAAGTCCGCGATCGCCCGCGCGCTCGAGCCGAACCGCTCGCTCTCCAGCCTGCGCGTGCCGCTGGTCGTGCGCAACGCCCCCGCGGAGCGCGGCCTCCTGCTGACCATCACCACCGTGCGCGATCTCCCGACGCCGCGCGCGCTGCTGATCGCGCTCTTCGTCGCCTGGCTCGCGCTCGTCGCGTTCGTCGCCTCCATCGCCTTTGGCCGCACGCAGCGACTGCGGCTGCGCGATCTGTGGGCAATCGGCGGCATCCTCGTCGCGGTCTGGAGCATCCTGCTCGTGCGCGTGCTGCTGGCGGTGCGCTACCTGCTCACGCCGACCGCGGTCGACGAGGTGACGGCGAAGGGACTGGCGGGATCGCTGGCGGCGCTGGTGATCGTGCCGGGGTTCATTGCGCTGGCGGTGCGACTTTGGGTGCATCATCGCCCGGGGCACGAAGGCGGGCTGAAGCCCGCCCCACATGTGGAGTGGGCTTCAGCCCGCTCCCCACATGTGGAGTGGGCTTCAGCCCGCTCGGCGCTCGCGACCACCGCCGTCGCGCTCACCCTCGTCCTCGGCGCCATCATCGAATTCGTCGTCATGCCCCGCCAGATTCTCCCGAATCTGAGCGAACTCTTTCTCCCGTCCGCCTTCGACAAGCTCCTCCTCGTCGTCTACCTCGTCAGCGCCGCGGCGATCGTCTCCGCGCTCAAAGGCTTCGGGAACCTCTGGCAGTGGCCGTACCGCGCCACCTTCGAGGCGGGCCGCACGTTCTGGCAGACGCTCAGCGTCGAAGAGCAGCAGCCGCCCGATCCGAATGCGTTCAAGCGCTACACGATCCAGCCCGTGCGCCGCGTCTTCGAGGCACTGCTCTCGCCGCAGCTCAAGCCGCTCTTCCTCGGCTGGTGTGTGACGGCGGTGCTCATCCTCATCGCGTCGCGCATCGCACCGGAGTACGTCCGCCAGATCGTCGCGCCGTTCTGGATGGTCGGCATCCCTGCGCTGCTGCTCCTCGCGCGTCCCGTCGCCAACGCGCAGGACGCGCTGAAAGTGCTCGACCCCGGCGGCGCGCCCGCGGTCGAGCCGACGCTGGCCGACACCATCGCCACCGTGGTCGTCCTCCTCTTCGCGCCGGTGGCCATCATGCTCGGCGTCCTCGGCGACTTCGGCGCGATCTACAGCGTCCTCGCGTTCTGGTTCCCGCTCGCGCTGCTGCTGTTGCTCACCACCTCCGTGCGCCTGGCGGCGACGCTGCTGCTCGTGCTCGTGATGGGGCTCGCCCTCTCCTACCAGGCGCTCATCGGCACGTACGCCATCGCGCCCGGTACGACGGAGCACATCCTCAGCCGCGTCGAGGTCATGCGCCACGGCCCCGCGGCGCAGGAGTGGCTGCTCGACCTCGAGGCTCCTTCCGCCGCCGACGCGCGCTCGGTCACCGCCGCCAACGTGCGCAACGCGCTCGTGCACGAGTGGGAGCACATGGCCATGGTGCGCAAGGGCGGCTGGACGGGCCTCGGCTACAACCACGCGCCCGCGTCGCAGTCGTTCATCCGCCAGGACACGATCCAGTACGACAGCGTCTACAGCTTCTTCATCTCCGGCGAGCACGGCGTCCTCGGCGGGCTCCTGTTGATGCTGCTCTTCGCCGCGCCGGTCGCATTTCTATTGATGCGCAGCAAGCGGCTGCGCGTCGGCGACCTGCTCGCCATCGCCATCGCCGCGGGACTCCTCGGCGAGGCGCTCGTGCACGCGGCGATGAACGTCGCGCAGCTCTGGTTCAGCGGACGCAATCTCCCGCTGCTGGCCACCGCGTCGAACTCCGACGTCCTCCGCTGGGCCTTGCTCCTCGGCCTGATGTGTCAGGCGCTGCTCTGGGCCAGCGGCCTGCGCGCCGACTCCTTCGACACCATCCCCTCGACCGCGGTCACGCGCACGCACGTCTTCGATCCCGAGTTCGGCGAGCGCCGCCGCCGCTGGGTGAACCGCGCCGTGATGGCGGGCATCGTCCTGCTCGGCTTCCTCGTCGCCTACGCCACGCGCGATTTCGCCTGGTTCGCCCTCGCGCTCACCATCCCGCTGGCGATGCTGCTGCGCAGACGCGAGTACGCCGCGCTGGCGCTGCTGCCCGCGCTGGTCGTGCTCGTGCTGGTCGTGCGCGGCTCCGTGCGCGCGCTGCGCAACAGCGAGTTCGACGTGCTGACGTGGTCGCGACTCCTCAAGCGCGTCGACGAAATGCACGACGCCGGCATGCTCCGCTTCGATCCGAAGACGCAGCGCATCCTCTTCCGCAACGGCGACGGCGACTTCACCGATCGCCCCACCGGCGCGACGCTGCTGGAGGCGGAAGTGCTGCGCTTCAACTCCCTCCCCGCGAACCTGCGCATGGACGGCGGACGCGCGGCGCTGCCGGCGGCGTTCTTCAGCGGCGTCACCGATCCCGGCACCTACTCGCGGCGCATGTACGAGCTGTGGCAGCGCGAGACGGAGCTGAATGCGCGCACGCGGCCGAGCGTCTTCGCCGTGCAGCGCGTCGAGAATGATGCCGAGGGGACGGCGGAGACGTCGTTCGAAGTGACGGGCAATCCCGACTACAACATCATGCATTCGTTCGCCGACGCGCGCGACGAGAGCGAAGTGCAGCCGGTCTCCATCCGCGGCCGCAACGGCGACGTGCAACTGCTCGGCAAGGCGTGGGTGATGGGGCAGTGGGTCTACGCGCCGACGCAGGACGCGCGCCGCCTCGGCCTCGGCTGGATGGAGCCGTTCGGCGATGCGCTGCTGCGGGTCCCGCCCGAGCGCCGCGCGCGCCTCGGCAAGCTCACGCTCGAGGCGGAGCTGCAGAAGCTCACGCAGGCGACCGTGGACGCCGCGGGCCGCGAGATCCACAGCAACCTGATCGCGGCCGGCGCCGTGTCGCCGCTGCCGCCGCGCGTCGCCTTCACCATCATGCGCGGCACGACCGGCGAAGTGCTGGCCATGAGCTCTTGGCCGCACGCGGCGGCATCGGACCGCTGGAGCTCGCGCACCGTCACGCACGGCGGGCGCACGTGGGTCGAGCGGCAGCCGCCGTCGTCGTGGCTCGACGCCACCGCGCCGCGCGCGCTCGCGTCGCGGCACGCCGTCGACCACAACTTCGCCGCGCTGGAGATGGGCTCGGCCGCGAAGCCGTTCTGGGCCACCGCCGCGCTGGCCGTGCGTCCGCAGCTCGACCGCCAGCTCTGGACGCGCAACGGCGACTGCGACCGCGTCGTCGAGAAGCGCTGCTACGAGCGTCAGATGTTCGGCGTGGAGATCGGGCGCGGCTGGCAGGTCACCGCCTACCCGGCGCGCTGGGTCGACTTCTCGACGTACCTCGCCGCGTCCGACAACCGCTATCACACGCGCCTGGGCATGCTCGCCGTGGCGCGCGTGAACGACGGCGCCATCGCCGACGACGGCCGCGGACGCTCGCGCAGCGGACGCGAGTCGCTGAACGCGCGTCCCGTCGCGTGGGACCGCTATCCCGCGCTGCCCGACGGCATGGCCCACACGCGCGACAAGCCGCAGGCGATCGCGAACCTGCACGAGCAGCCGCTCGCCGCGCGCATGCGCGACCTGTTCGGCGTGCGCACCGGCGCGCCGGCGGCCGAGGGAGAGCTGCGGCGGCATCATGTGTCGTTCTGGTCGGGCAACGAGGCGGACGACCTGCGCACCAGCGACGCGCTCGAGCCGCTGGCCATCGTCAGCCCCGAGGCCGTCGACCTGCGGCTGAACCGCATCACGCGTACGCGCGACTTCATCGCCGTGCTCCTCGGCGGCTCGACCAGCCGCTGGTCCAACGTCGGCGCCGCGGCGGCGTTCTCGTCGTGGGCCATGCAGCGTCCCGTCGTGCCGCACATGGTGGCGGGAGTCGAGGCGAAGCCGCTCGCGTCGCGCGCCTTCGACGACGACGCGAAAGCGGCCGCGGAGAAGCTGCGCGCGGGACTGCAGCGCGTGCTGAACGAGGGCACCGCGATCGCCATCAAGTCGCAGTTGCGCGGGCTGCGCGCGCGATACGACGTTTATGCGAAAACTGGTACGCTCGCGACGGTGGATCCGGACCGGCCCACCTCGCGGATTCTGTTGATCGTCGTCGCGCGCGACGATCGCGGGCGGGTGCGAAACGCCGTCACGCTGTCGTTCGTGGCCGAGCGCACCTCGCCGGGTTTCGCCACCGCGCAACTCGGACGCTTCATCGACAACCACGAGGCAGAGCTCCTGCGGCTCCTCGAGATGTAAGGCAGGCTTCAGCCCGCCAGAACCCAGGGCAGGCTTCAGCCTGCCGCAAATGTGGGGCGGGCTTCAGCCCGCCGAAACGTAGGGCAGGCTTCAGCCTGCCGAATGTGGGGCGGGCTTCAGCCCGCCGGAAAGCGGGACGGGCTGAAGCCCGTCCCACATGGACGAATGGGCCTGTTCACGAAAGCGGTCGACAAGCGCTGCCCGATCTGCGGCGAAAAGCAGTTCTATCCGGTCCCGGTGGGAAGGGCCGAGGTGTGGAACCAGCAGGTCGCGAACGTGCCGCAGTGGAAGCAGCATCGCGGCCTCGCGGTCGGCGCCGGCGTCGCCTTCTCCGAGCCGCGCCTCGAATGGGACCAGCCGACGTTCGAGCAGGCCTCGACGCCCAGCCCGCACGTGCGCTGCGTGCGCTGCTCGTCGCTCGTGCCGCCGCAGTTCCTCAGCGAGATCTCGCGCGTGCTGCTCATCACCACCGGCATGCCCGCGGCGGGGAAGACCACGTGGCTGAAGTGCCTCTTCAACCCCGCGTCGAAAAAGCACCTCATCGCCGAGCCGACCACGCTCGTCAGCCGCGAGCCGTACGACTTCGTCGAGCCGTACACCATCGCCAACCCCGATCCGCGCACCGCCGTGCCCATCCTGCTGCACGGGATGCGGCTCACGTTTCAGCGGCAGAAGATCGACGTGGCGGGGATCGACGTGAAGGGCGAGGTCTTCGACCAGCGCATGCACTCGGCCGACAAGTACATGCGCGTGCTCGACATCATCCGCAACCTGCGCACGATGTCGTTCTCGCAGCTGCTGACCATGTTCGTCGTGCCGTTCGACGCGACGCTGACGCGGCAGAACATCGGCCAGCTCACCTCGCACCTCACGAACCATCCCGGCTCGCGCGGCACGTGGCAGGGGATCATCTGGACGCATCTCGACCGCGCGCAACTGCGCGACGCGGAGGCGCTGTTCGCGTTCCTGCAGGGGAGCGAGGACGCGCTCGCGCTGGCCCGCCGCGTCGTCGACGGCCACGAGGAAGTGTTCGACAGCCGCTTCGTGGCCGCGATGGCGGAGCTCGAGCGGCTCGTGCTGAACGTGCGCACGTGGACGGGGAAGCTGGAGCTGCTGGAGAGCCTGACCTGGCTGCTCTACCGGATCATGCTCGCGTACACCATCCTCCCGCTGCGCTTCGGCGTCGGCAAAGTGGAGTTCTACTTTTCATTCAACGGCGGGCTGGGGGAGACGCTGGTGCGGACGTGCATGCGTCTCGCGGCGGTGCTGTTCGCGGCGTGGGACAGCGCGGGGCGCGGCGACTTCGCCGCGATGATCCGCGAGGCCATGCGTCCCGGCGCGGAGCCGCAGTTCCCGGTGCTGCCGTGCGGCATCGAGTTCCTGCACGGCGACTCCGACGGCGACGACGGCCTGCCGGTGTGGGGCGACCTGCTGCTGCTGGAGTTGTTGAGGCGCCATGGCTGAAGCGTTTTTCCGCGAGCTGCGCGGCGACTACGTCGAGAACGTGGGGCAGGTGGTGGCGCCCCGCGAATACCTCGACTACCTCGAGCCCCTCGGCAGCGCGCTGTCGCGGCAGCCCGACGGCGCCGGCGGCCCGTTCGTCTACCAGTTCCGCGGCAGCGGCGGACGCGTGGTCGGCGCGATGGGGTGGGTGGTCAGCGCGGCGTCGAAACGCTACGGCGGCTGGAACCTCTGGGGCCTCTGGACCGACGGCCCGATTCCCGCCCTCGCGCTGCCGCTCTTCTGGCCGGAGCTGCAGGACGCGGGTCGGTTGCCGTCTTTGCTCCGCCGCGCGAACGACGACGCCGGCGCCCTGCAGCGCCGCGAGTCGTGGCCGGAGCTGCTCGACCGCATCAGCGCGATGCGCCTGCACGACGACGACTTCCGCAACGTGCTGAAGTCGGAGCTGACGCGCCTCTACGCCGCGCCGCCCGGCGCGGAGCGTCCGCTGGAGATCGACCTCGATCCCGCGTCCCTCGATCTCCTTCCCTGGATCTATCTCCTCGGCCCGGTCGAGCCCGGCCTCGCGCAACTGCAGCCGAGCCGCTTCAACGGCGCCGGCTATCAGTACATCCTGACCGGCACCCCGCCTGCGGAAGGGGAGGTGTCGCGCGACGTCGAGACGATGGTCGACACGACCGCGGGCGACGTCCTGCAAGGCTTCCGCATGGCCGCCGCGCTGCGCGAGCGCCGCGCGCGGCCGCGCCCCCGTCAGAAGACGATTGCACCCCCTGTGGAGAAACCAGCCATGCCCAAGTCTTCGCCGCCACCCCCACCCCCGCGCCGTCCGGGCCTCCCGCCCGACCTGCTCGCGAACGTGCTGCGCCTGGTCATGATCGCGCTGCTGGCGTGGATCGGCTGGAACGTGCACCAGATGCGCCGCACCACGCCTCCCGCGACCGCGCAACCGGTGACCACCACCACGGAGACGCAGCCGCCGCCGCTCACCCGCGAACAGCGTCTCATCGAGGCGCTGTCGACCCGGCCGCCGCAGGGGATGCAGATCCAGCCCGCCGCCCTCGACGACCTCCCGCGCACCGCGATCGAGATCTTCCTCCGCCGCAACAACTGCTTCGCGCGCACGGAACCGGTCGACGGCAAGTTCTCGGCCGCCGAACAGCGCGCCATCCGCACCTGCCGGTCGCTCGCCACGCAACGCCTCATGCGCACCGGCATCGAGCCGAACGACGAGCGCGCCCTCGCCTGGCTCGAGACCGCCCTCTAGGAGTGCGGCGGCGACGAGCCGCCGCTTTGGT
>DASUSL010000207.1:0-17289 GCA_036375135.1 Thermoanaerobaculia bacterium
GCACCGGGTTGCCGCCGAACGTGCCGCTGACGTCGCACGCTCCTTCCCAGTACGTGATGTTCGTCGAGCCGTGCGTGACCAGCTCCTGCTGGTTCATCAGCGGACGCACATTCAGCGCGACGTTGTACGTCGGCAGCTCCACGCGCCAGGCCACGGGATACGTCGCGCCGCTCTTCGGCGACTTCCATCGCGCCGTCGGCGTGATGCGCAACTGATCGCGGCGGATGTGGATCACGCGGCCGTCGTCGGCGATGAGTGACCCCGAGGAGGTCACGTCGGGAGTGCCGTCGCTGCGGCGGATGATGTAGAGCATCAGCTCCGCGTCGTTGTCGAGCTGGATGGAGAACCAGTCCCACCCCTGCTGGTTCTCGCGCAGCGCGGAGCTGCCGAACTCGTGATCCATCCATGCCTGCCCCGTCGCGCGCTGACCGTTGATCGTCCCCGCCGCCTCGAGCCGCGTCATCGAGTAGTAGTGCGAGGCATAGCCCTCGACCGGTGCCTTCACGCTGACGCCGTTCTCGCCGTGCACCGCGGGCGGCTTGCGCGCGCGCAGCACGAGGTCGAGCGAGTCCTTCCCCTCTTTCGCGACGAGGCGCCATGAGCCGTCGGGATTGGTCGTGGCGCGCCATCCCTCGTTGAAGACGTCGAGCTTTCCCACCGCGGCCTCGGCGGTGAACTTCGAGGCGCGGTTCAGCTTCTCGTAGTAGCGAAAGTCTTTCGCCTGCACGTCGGTGATGGCGAAGTGCGCGGGCATGATGGCGTGGAGGTCCCAGGACGATGTGGGGCGGGCTTCAGCCCGCCCGTCCTCGCGGGCTGAAGCCCGCGCCACATGTTCCACCCCTACGCGGAAGAAGGTGACTTCGAAGCCGTAGCGGCGGCCTTCCGCGGTGCGGAGGTGTCCCGTGTAGTACCACCATTCGGTGCGGTACTCGGGGTGCGCGCCGTGATCGCGCGGGAACGCGAACTCGTAGCCAGGCAGAGCCATCCGGAAAACCGCGAGAACCAACACGAAGAGGCGCACATCCCTATAATTGCACCTCCCATGGCCGAACAGCCCGTCGGCGCGCGCGCACGCTTCCGTACTCTCGCGACCGAAACGAGCATTCCGATCGAAGCCGACGACCTGCTCGCGCTGGCACGGCGCTACGCCGACCAGGGGATGTACGACGAGTCGATCCATCTCTACGAGATGGCCGAGAAGCTCAAGCCCGGCTCGGTGTCGCTGCGCATCAACCTGGCGCGCGTGCGCGACCAGAAGACGGCCGCCGAGGAGGCGCGGTACGCGTCGCTGCGCACGGAAGTGGTGCGCGAGCGGGCGCGCGACGAAGTCGACTCCTCGCAGTACGTCGGCCTCGCGCAGTACTACATCGCCAAGGACCAGACCTCGAAGGCCATCGAGCTGCTCGAGATCTCGAAGATCAAGACGCCCAACAACTACCGCCCCTTCGAGATCCTCGGACGCCTCTACTACTCGCAGGGGCAGTGGGAGCTGGCGCACGAGGAAATCCAGAGCGCGCGCAAGCTCAACCCGTTCGACCGCGGCCTGGCGGAGCTCTCCGGACGCATCCAGTTCGAGCTGAAGAATTTCGACCGCTCGCTGGAAGACTTCATCGACGCCTTCCTCCTGACCACCGACCAGAAGGGCGAATCGATCGAGCCGGTGCGGCGGATGATCAACACGCTCAAGCGCATCCACAACATCGAGGCGAAGGAGCTGAACGTCCGCGTGAAAGAGCGCGTCGAGCAGTTGCAGCTGGCCACCGAGCGCCTCGAGTTCCGCAAGGAGAACCTCTTCCGCCTCGACCCGCGCAAGGACATGAAGGAGATCATGCTCAAGATCTCCCGCGCGGCGGAGAAGCGCGAGGATCTCATCACCACCTCGCACGACCTGCGCAAGCTGACCGTCTTCCAGCACATGAAGGACGAGCAGATCTTCCGCCTCTCCAAGCTCGTGCGCGTGCAGGACTACTCGACCGGCGAGTACGTCTTCCGCGAGGAAGACCGCTCGATGGATTTCTACGTGGTCAAGGACGGCCGCATCGAGATCCGCAAGGAGACGCCGTTCGGCCCGCAGATCCTCGGCAATCTCACCGCCGATCACATCTTCGGCGAGATGAACTTCATCGACCGCACGCATCGCTCCAGCGACGCGCTGTCGGTCTCCGATCGCTCCGCCTGCTACACCTTCTCCTTCTCCGCGCTCGACCAGATCATGGACGAGGACAAGGAGCTCGCGGTGGGGCTGCACTGGGCCTTCTGGCGCTCCCTCACCGTGAAGGTTCGCGACGCGAACGAGCAGCTCAAGCTCTTCTTCCAGGAAGACGCGAAGCGCGGCGGCGGCCGCAAGCGCGACGCCGGCAAGCGCGACGTACAGCAGGTCACGGTCAAGTCGGAGGACAAGGTCGACCTCTTCCGCGAGCGCGGCCTGTCCGCGGCGGAAATGAAGCTGCTGGCCACGTTCTCGACGGAGGAGCGCTTCCGCGAAGGGTCGATGATCTTCCGCGAGGGGGAACAGGGCGACAAGCTGTACATCGTCCTCGACGGCCGCGTGCGCATCTCGAAGTTCATCCCCGGCGTCGGCGAGGAAGCGCTGACGGTGCTCGACCGCGGCGACTTTTTCGGGGAGATGGCACTCATCGACGAGAAGCCGCGCAGCGCCGACGCGAAGTCGCACGACGGCGACGCGACCGTGCTCTCGATCGACCGCGCCACGCTGAACGAGATCCTGTCGATGGACCCGCACGCGTCGCTGCAGTTCCTGAACCTGCTCTGCCGGATGATCAGCCGCCGCCTGCGCGAGATCAACGACAAGATCGTGCAGTGGAAGTACATGTCGGGCGGCTTCTGAGTGTCATCCTGAGCCGCGCAGACGGCGAAGGATCCCCTCCGGTGGCACGATACCCGCCCTGCCCGCGGGGGATCCTTCGCCCTCTGCGGGGCTCAGGATGACAAGACATGCTCTTCATCGCCGCCTTCGTGGCCGTCTTTCTGCTCCTCTGGGTCCTCTTCTTCTTCACCGGACCGCTGCTCGAGCGCACGCTCGCGAGATCCGCGAATTTCACGGCGCGCTTCCGCTATCGCGATTACCTGCCGGTGTTCGTGGTGCTGGCCGCCGGAGTGGGGCTGGGGATCGCTGCGGGTGACGCGTTTCTCGATCTCGCGGAGAGCCTGCAGGCGGAGTCGCCGCGGCTGCATGCGGTCGATCGCGACGTGCACGACTGGGCCATCGACACGCGCACGCCGGTCTCCACGCACTTCCTGACCATCCTGACGATCATCGGCACGCCGGCGGGACTGGGAGTGCTGCTCGTCATCGCGGTGGTGCTCCTCGGACTGCGCAAGCGGTGGCGGTGGGCGGCGTACCTGATCGTCACGTGCGGCGTCGGCGGGCTGCTGAACCTGCAGCTCAAGGCGTACTTTGCGCGCGCGCGTCCCGATCTGGCGGAGGCGCTGCGCGACGCGCACGGCTATTCGTTCCCGAGCGGCCACGCCATGGGGTCGACGATCGTCTTCGGCGCGTTCGCCTACCTCGCCTTCCGCATCCTCACGCGCTGGCGTCCGCGCGCCGCGGCGCTGGCCTTCTGCGTCTCGATGATCCTGGCCATCTGCGCCTCGCGCATCTACCTCGGCGTGCACTGGATCTCGGACGTGGCCGCGGGCATCGCCGCGGGGCTGATCTGGCTGGCCGCGGCGACGGTGGCGTACGAGGCGTTCCGCAGGATCCGCCTCGTACGCGCGTTGCGTCAGCGCGACGACGAGCGGCGCCTGCGTCCCTGAATCACGTCGACGAGCACCGACGTGCCGGCAATGCCGTCCGCGGCCGAGGTGATGCCGATGGCGGTGTAGCCGGCCGCGGCTCCGCGCACCGCGACGTCGACCGAGCCGCCCGGCGGGATGGTCACCGAGGCCGGCACGTTCACGATCTTCGCGTCGGCGGTGAGATGCACGGTGACGGGTGCGATGCTGGCCGGCGTCAGCGAGAGCGTGACGATCCGCGTCCCGCCGGCCGGCAGCGTGAGCGACGTGTCGCTGGCCACGACGGCGCGCGCGTCGTGCACCATCAGGTCGGCCGACAGGACGCGCGTGCCGAGGTCCACTTCGACGGCGGCCGCGCCCTCGGCCAGCGTCTCGGCGACGAACGTCACTTCTTCCGCACCCGGCGCGAGCAGCACGCTGGCCGGCACGGTCAGGACCGCTGGATCGCTTGAGCGCAGCGGCAGGGCGGTCGGCTGTTCGAAGTATTCGCCGGGGACGAGCCTGAATTCGACCTGCTCGCCGATACCCGCGTGGCGGCGCGACGGGCGCAGTTCCGCGTCATCGTTCAGGATGGTGACCGTGGCCGGAGGTCCGGTGAGCGGCTCCCAGGGACTGAAGTAGCGGTAGCGGAAAGTCAGTTGCTCGCGGGGCTCGATCTCCGTATCGCCGTAAACGTCGAACTCGATCTTGCCGGAGAGCTGTCCGCCCACGATCTGTGTGCCTCTCGTGTTCCACGAGTAATCGTTGCGATCGGCGGTGCCGTCATTCAGCGCGCCGAACAGGTTGAGATACGAGCCCAGCGGCGCGGAGAGGGTGCAGGGAATCGACACGCGCGTGCGCCCCGCATCGCCTTCGCGCACGGAGACGTCGTGGCAGGTGAGCGTGGGCCGCGGCTCGTCGTCGCTGATCTCCAACCAGCCATTCTGGAGAAAGAGCCCGCCCTCGGGCTCGACCAGGTTGATCTGCGCGTGCCGCAGCCCGTCATAGAGCGCGTTGTCGCGCACCGGCAGCGTGACCACATGCGCCGTCTCCCCGGGCTCGAACACGATCGGGATCGTCACCGGTGCGATGGCGGGCTCGGGCCAGTACCACGGCGGCGCCACCTTCAGGGCCAGCGAAACCCGGTTGGCGAGGCCGCCTTTCCGCTTCAGTTGAATCGCAACGGAGCCGGCGGTCTCGGCGATCGGCTTCATCGTCGGCCAGCTCACGGTCGACGGATCCGACGCGATCACGCGTTCGGTGGTGTGTGTATACGAGCCGGCCTCGTTGCGCACGGTCGCGCTGATCGTGTAGTTGCCGGGCGCGGCCCAGGTGTGCGTGACGGCGGCGGTGCCGCGGGGAGCCGTCTGCATCGGCGAGCCATCCCCGAAATCCCACGTCACTTCATCGCACGGCTGCAACTCGTAGTAGAAGATGTACGGCGGCTGCGTGCCGGTCAGCTGCGGCTCCAGCCCGAGTTGCACCGGAGTGCCATGCGGACATGCCGGCCCCTGACAGCTCATGGTCATGCGCATGCCGGGGTCGGGCTCGAGCCAGTAACACTCTTCCTGTGCCTGCACGGCGAACGCGAGGGTGAGCAGAAGGACGAATACCGCGCTCTTCATTGTTATTTGAAGTGTAGCGCAGTTTTCAGACGGCGTCTTCTTCCCTGACCTCGCGCGGCGCGTAGAGCTCGCGCACCACGCGCCCGATCGACATCCGGTCGAGCGCGGCCGCGGTGCACTGGTTCAGCGTCGAGAAGAGGTCGCCCACGACGGCGCGCTCGCGGTCGTCGGGACCGATGTCGGGGACGAGGCGCATCACCCCTTCCATCGTCATCACCACTTCCTCGATGCTGATGCGGTCGGCGTCGCAGGCGGGGACGTAGCCGATCCAGTCGCCGCCCGTTTCTGCGACGAGCTTCCCCTCCTCGAGCTTGAGCATGACGCGCATCATCTGCGAGTCGGTCGTGCCGAACTGTTCGGCCAGTCGATAGGCGGAGGGAGGATCCTCGCGGCGGTCGAAGCGGCGGCAGATCTCGATCAGCGCGCGCAGGGCGAAGTAGAGATCGAACTGCGGCTCGTCCTGCACCTGCTGCTCGGTGGCGCGCAGGACGCCGTAGAGGTTCTGCCAGACGTAGCTCACCTCGACGCCGAGGAGGATGACCACCCACATCGTTTCGAGGGCGATCAGGAAGATGATGGCCAGGCCCACCGCGCCGTAGATGAAGTTCAGGCGGCCGCTCATCAGGTAGTCGGCGTAGATGCCGAAGAGGTGGCGCACCCCGGAGAAGAGCGCCGTCGTCACCAGCGCGCCGATCATCGCGGACGGGAAGCGCACGCGCGTCGACGGCACGAGCCAGAAGAGCATCGTGAAGCCGAGGAAGAGCACCAGGATCGGAACGATGGTGAAGATCAGATCGCCCTGGAAGAGGACCCGCAGGTAGCGGTTCTTTTGCAGCATGTTGGTGGTGGTGAAGGAGAGACCCATCAGCAGCGGGCCCCAGAAGAAGAGCATCGTGAAGGCCATGATCTTCTGCCGGTAGCCGCGCGCGCTGCGCACCTTCCAGATCTGATTCACCGCTCCCTCGACCGCGAGGAAGAGACGGAAGGCGATGAACATGAACGCGATGGCGCCGACCGTCGACGCGGTGGCCGCGTTCTCGGTGAAGCGCGCCAGGTGATACGTGATCTGCGGCGAGCGATACGGCAGCACCGCGTTCAGCATCGTGTCGATCTGCGCGTGGAAGCCGGGAAAGATGCCCGCCAGGAAGCTCTTGATGAAGTGCGTGAAGGCGACCAGCAGCGGAATGAGCGAGAGGAGCGTGGTGTACGCGAGCGAGGCCGCGCGGGACGTTCCCTCGATCGTCCAGAACTCGCGCACCACTTCGCGGAGGAAGAGGAAGAACTCCACGATGGTGGCGCGCGCGCGTTTCTGTCCGAAGCCGTGACGCCGGTAGACCAGCACCGCCGGATCCGTCAGCCACGACCAGGTGATGTTTTTCGCGGAGATGAGTCTGGTCACCCAGCGCTCACGCCAGCCGGGCGGGCGCTCCCGGGGATCGGCGGTCATGGAGACAGGATAGTGGAGGACAGGGAATCCTGCCTGTCCTGGTTACCCCGACAGGCAGGATTGCCTGTCCTCCACTCGGCGCTCCTTTCGCATAATGGTCGAGCGTGCCTGACAAAGTGCATATCCCCGACGTCGTCGAGCCGGACTCGAAGCTGCCGCGCGACCTGGTGGCCCTGCGCAAGTTCGCCTTTTACATGGACGAGGCCTTCACCGTCCCCGGCACCTCGTTCAAGGTCGGCATCGACGCCCTCCTCGGGCTGATCCCCGGGGTCGGCGACGTGATCGGCGGCGTGCTCTCCACGGCCATCGTGGTCGGCGCGCTGCGCCACCGCGTGCCGGCGCGGATCATCGCGCGCATGGTGCTGAACATCGCCATCGACCTCTTCTTCGGCGCGATTCCGGTGGCCGGCGACGTGTTCGACTTCCTCTACGAAGAGAACATGAAGAACATGCGGCTGCTGGAGAAGCATCGCGACCGGCGGCGACCGCCGCGCACGTTCGCCGCGGTGGCGTTCACCGCGGCCTGCATCGTCCTGCTGATCATCAGCCTGTCGGTGCTCTTCGTGGCCAGCCTGCTCGCGCTCGTGTTCTGGATCATCGGACAGAGGTCATGGGGCTGATCTTCTTCCGCCGCCGCAGGAACCCGCGCTATCCGGGGCGGCCGGCGCTCCCGGTGGTGCGGCGGCGGACGCCGATGCGCTACCACATGCGCCATCAGTTCGGCGTGCGCGACCTGGCGTTCCTGCAGACGATGCACGCGCTGACCGGCTCGCAGATCTCGGCGCACAACCGCGTGGAGGTGCTGAAGAACGGCGTGCGCATCTTCCCGCCGATGCTGGCCGCGATCCGCGGCGCGAAGAAGACGATCAACCTCGAGTTCTACATCTACTGGGACGGCGAAGTCGGACGCATGTTCGCCGAGGCGCTGGCGGAGCGGGCCAGGGCGGGAGTGAAGGTGAACGTCGTGCTGGACGCGGTCGGCTCCGCGGAGATGTCGCACGACCTGACCGACTTTCTGATCCGCAACGGCGTGAACGTGGAGTGGTATCACCCGCTGCGCTGGTACACGCTCTCGCGCGTCAACCATCGCACGCACCGCAAGCTGCTCGTCGTCGACGGACAGGTCGGCTTCTGCGGCGGCGTGGGGATCGCCGACCACTGGCTCGGCGACGCCGACTCGAAGGACCACTGGCGCGACACGGTGGTGCGCGTGGAAGGGCCGGTGGTCACGCAGATGCAGTTCGCCTTCCTCGACAACTGGATCAAGAGCCGCGGCGAGCTGCTGACGGGACTCGACTACTTCCCGCAGGTGCCGCCGCGCGGCACGTGCCTGACGCAGGTGGTGAAGTCGTCGCCGAGCGAAGGGTCGTCGACGGCGAAGCTGCTCTACATCATCTCCATCGTCTCGGCGAAGAAGTCGATCTACATCAACAGCGCCTACTTCGTCCCCGACCGCGACACCACGCGCGCGCTCGAGGGGGCGGTGCGCCGCGGCGTGGACGTGCGCGTGATCGTCCCCGGGGAGTTCACCGACGTCCCGATCGTGCGCCACGCGGGACGCTTCTACTACGCCGCGATGCTGCGCCGCGGCGTGCGCATCTTCGAGTATCAGCCGACGATGATGCACGCGAAGACGATGGTGGTGGACGGCATCTGGACCACCATCGGCTCCTCGAACTTCGACGACCGCTCCTTCCGCCTCAACGACGAGGTGAACGTGAACATCTACGACGAAGGGATCGCCGCCCAGATGGAGCAGATGTTCTTCGAGGACCTGGCCCGCAGCGAGGAGATCACCCGCCCGCGCTTTTTGAAACGCCCATGGGGCGAGCGCGTGAAGGAGTGGTTCGCGGACTGGCTCAAGCCGCAGCTGTGAAACAGGCTCAAAGGCGCAGAGGCTCAAAGGTTCAAAGGACTTCTATGAGCCTATGAGCCTAAGAGCCTCTGCGCCTCTGAACCTTTGAGCCTCTGAGCCTCTGAGCCTTTGAGCCTTTGAGCCTTTGAGCCTCTGAGCCCGTCTTTCCATCTCTGCTCGTTGACGGCATGCCGCAACGCCTGCCCAATAGCGGTCATGCGATTCATGACCGCCGCCCTCGCCCTGTTCATTGCCGTGTCTGTGGCCGCCGACGACGTTCCGCTGCGCAACTGGACCGTCGCCTCTCCTTCGAAGAGCCGCGTCGCCGCCCACGGCGACGTCTCGAAGGCCGCGGTCTTCGTGGCCATCGCGCCGTGCCGCCTGCTCGACACGCGCTATCCGAACGGACCGTTCGCCGGCCCGACCTTTACGCCGGGCGCCGTGCGCACGTTCAACGTGCCCGCGGGCGGCTGCGGGGTGCCGAACGCCGCCGCGTACTCGGTGAACTTCACCCTGGTGAACTACGTCGGCACGTCGGGATACATCACCGCCTTTCCCGCCGGCGGCACGCCTCCCGGAGTCTCCACCGTGAACTTCGGAAGCGGCCTGCCCATCAACAACGCGGCCATCGTGCCGACGACGAACGGCTCGTTCGAGATCTATGCGACCGGCACCACGGACGTGATCGCCGACATGAACGGCTACTTCCTCGATGGAGATGACACGCTGCTGCCGAACAATTACCTCGGCCTCGCGGGCAACGTCGGCAACTCCGGAGTGATCTACGGCGTGAATCAGACCGCGACCAGCGGCGCGTACACGTCCGGCGTGTTCGGCACGCTGTCGTCGACCATCCTCACCGACGGCGCGGGCGTGGTCGGCGTGACGAACGGCGGCACGACCTGGGGCGTGAAGGGGGTGAAGATCAACGGCGGCGCGGACTCCGGGGGCGTCCTGGGCGTCACCGGCAGCCGCATCGGGACCGGGATCGGCCTGCAGCGCGCCGGCGTGCGCGGCGAGTCGCCGGTTCACGGAGTGCTCGGCGTGACCGACGGTACCGGGGTGAATGGCGGCTGGGGCGTGACCGGTGCGTACGTCTCCGGCGGCGTGCTCGGACCGACGGGCTACGTCGGCGGCCCGGTGTACGCGGTGCTCGCGCAGGGCGACTTCGCCGCCACCGGCACCAAGTCGTTCCTCGACCCGCATCCGCACGAGGCAGGCAAAGTGATCCGCTTCGTCGCGCTCGAAGGTCCCGAGGCCGGGACGTACTTTCGCGGGCGCGGGCGCTTCGTCAAAGGAAGGGCCGTCATCGACGTGCCGGAGGCGTTCCGCTTCACCAGCGAGGAAGCAGGGATGACCGTGCACGTGACGCCGATCGGCGGACTGGCGGTGGTCGGCGTGATGAAACAGTCGCTCGAGCGCATCGAGGTGGAGGCCTCGCGCGACGTCGAGTTCTCGTACGTCGTGTACGGCGTCCGCCGCGGCTATCGCGACTTCCAGCCGATCGTGGAGGGGAGCGAGTTCCGGCCGCGGCCCGGCGAGGACCGCATCCCCGCGCATCTCAACGACGAACAGAAGCGCCGGCTCATCGAGAACGGCACGTACAACTCCGACGGCACGGTCAACAGAAATACGGCCATGCGCCTGGGGTGGGAAATCGACTGAAACGCTTCCGCCCCTCAATGCACCATTGGGGGAAGGAGGATTCGTATGCGTCGTTTCGCCCCGGTAGCGGTAGCTCTGTTTCTTTCTCTTTCTCTCTTCGCCGAGGACGTTCCGCTGAAGAACTGGGCCGTGCCGTCCGGCGGCGGCAAAGTGGGATCGCACGCGGACATCGGCAGCGGCTCCGTGTTCATCGCGGTGACGCCGTGCCGCGTGCTCGACACCCGTCTGCCGGCCGGCCTGTTCGGCGGTCCGGCGTTCACGGCCGGCACGGTGCGTCACTACGTTATCAAGAACGGGCCGTGCACCGGCATCCCCGAGGCGGCGTCCTATTCGCTGAACGTCACGGTCCTCAACTACGCCGGCACCGGCCACGTCACCGTGTACCCGCTCGGCAGCACGCCGCCGTCGGTGGCGACGGTCAACTTCGGCGGCGGCCAGCCCGTGTCGAACGCCGTGGTCTCCGCCGCGCTCTCCGGCGCGATCAGCATCTACGCCAGCGCCGGCACGCACATCCTCCTGGACGTCAACGGATACTTCCACGACGGCAGCGATCCCATGAACCCGAACAAGAACCTCGTCGTCGACGCGACCATCAACGACAGCGGCGCCGTCGTCGGCGTGAACCGCGCCTTCACGACCACGGCCTACGGCGTGATGGGACTGCTGTACAGCACCGGCGCCACGAACAATTCGGCGGGCGTGTATGGCTACGTGCCGCAGGGCGTCTCGCATGGAGTGGTCGGAGTCACCGACAGCGCGTATGACGGCGCGACGGGCGTCTGGGGTTATACGTGGAGTCCGGTGACGACGGTGGCGACGAAGACGGCCGGCGTCCGCGGCGACTCGGACCTCGGCTTCGGCGTGGTCGGCTACAGCTCGGCCTCCAGCCACGGCGGCGTGATCGGGGCGATGGTCAACAGCAGCGGCACGGTCGGCAACTACGGCGTCCTCGGCACCTCGACGTACGGCGTGCTGGCGTTCGGCAACCTGGGCGCGACCGGCACCAAGACTTTCGTCGACCCGCATCCGACCGACGCGTCGAAAGTGATCCGCTACGTCGCGCTCGAAGGCCCCGAGGCGGGGACGTACTTTCGCGGACGCGGACGATTCCGTGGTGGGAAGGCGATCATCGACGTGCCGGAGTCGTTCCGCCTGACCAGCGAGCCCGAAGGTCTGACCGTGCACGTCACGCCGGTGGGCGGCTTCGCGCAGGTGGCGGTGATGCAGGAGTCGCTCGACGGCATCGTCGTGCAGGCCACGCGCGACGTCGAGTTCACGTACATCGTGCACGGCGTGCGCCGCGGCTACGCCGACTTCGAGCCGATCGGACCGGGGGACGAGTTCCGCCCCGGCAACCCGACGGACACGCTGCCGTCGCATCTGAACGCGGAGCAGAGGAAGCGGCTCGTGGAGAACGGGACGTACAACGCGGACGGCTCCGTGAATCTGGAGACGGCGGCGGCGCGGGGGTGGATTCAGGCCTGGCAGAAAGAGCGCCCGGAGAAAAAGAAATAGTCCAGGAGTGCGGCGGCGTTCAGCCGCCGCTTTGCGACATTTACGCGACGCGCACGCTCACCAAAGCGGCGGCTCGATCGCCGCCGCACTCCTAAATCCAGTCCGTGTGTATGAAGGGTGCGCCGGCGCCTTTGTCGTTCCGCTGGTACGTGTGCGCGCCGAAGAAGTCGCGCTGTGCCTGCGTGAGGTTCTGCGGGAGGTCGGCGGTGCGGTAGCTGTCGAAATACGCGAGCGATGCGGAGAACGCGGGCACCGGGATGCCGTTCGCCTGCGCGAAGTTCGTCGTCTGCCGCCACGCCGGCTGCACCTTGGCGAGGTCGTCGCGGAAGGCGTCGTCGAGCAGCAGGTTGGCGAGGTCGCCGCGGCGCTCGTAGGCGCGCATGATCGAGTCGAGGAACTTCGCGCGGATGATGCAGCCGGCCTTCCAGATGCGGGCCGTCTCGCGCAGGTTGATGTCCCACTTCCATTCGCGCGAGCCGGCCTGGATCAGCGCGAAGCCTTGCGCGTAGGAGCAGATTTTCGCGGCGTAGAGGGCGTCGTGGACGTTCTGGATGAACTCTTCGCGAGCGCCTTGCGACGGGCTGAAGCCCGTCACCACATTCAGCACTCTTGACGCGGCGACTCGTTCGTCTTTCATGGAAGACAGCACGCGCGCGTCGATGGCGGCGGCGATGGTCGGGATGGAGACGCCTAGGTCGAGGGCGACCTGTGCGGTCCACTTGCCGGTGCCTTTCTGGCCCGCTTTGTCGAGGATGCGATCGACGAGCGCGCCCTCTCCTTCCGGGTCGCGCACGCGGAAGATCTTCGCGGTGATCTCGATGAGGAAGGACTGCAGCGGTCCCTCGTTCCAGCGCGCGAAGATCTCCGCCAGCTCGCCGGGGCTGCACCCCAGGCCGCGGCGCAGGACGTCGTACGCCTCGGCGATGAGCTGCATGTCGCCGTACTCGATGCCGTTGTGCACCATCTTCACGAAGTGCCCCGCGCCGTCGGGACCGCAGTAGGTCACGCACGGGCCGGAGTCGCTCTTCGCGGCGATGGCGTCGAAGATCTGCTGCATCGTGGCCCACGACTCGCGCGTGCCGCCGGGCATCAGCGACGGGCCGAAGCGCGCCCCTTCCTCCCCGCCCGAGACGCCCGCGCCGACGAAGTGCAATCCTTCGCTGATCAGCTTCTCCGCGCGGCGCTGCGTGTCCTTGAACCACGAGTTGCCGCCGTCGATGACGACGTCGCCGTCCTCGAGCAGCGGCATCAGCTTGTCGATCATCTCGTCGACCGGCGCGCCGGCCTTGATCATGAGCATGATCCGGCGCGGGCGCTCCAGCTCGTGGACGAAGTCGGCCAGCGACTCCTTCCAGACGATCGGCTTCCCCTGGTTCTCGTCGCAGAACTTGCGCGCCTTGTCGGACTCGCGGTTCCAGACGGCGACGGTGAAGCCGTGGTCGGCGACGTTCAGCGCGAGGTTCGCGCCCATCACGCCGAGGCCGATCATCCCGAACTGACTGCTCATGCTTTCACCGCCGCGCTCTTCACCGCCTCGACCAGCCGATCGAGTCCGGCGTCGACGTCCTCGCCGAGGTCGATGCTGATCGCGCGGCGATTCCGCGAGACGAGCGACTGGAAATCACCGATGGCCTGCGCGCGCGCGAGTGCGCCGAAGCCGAACTTCTCGTTCGGCAGGTCGACGTCCATGCGCGGGCCGCCGGTGAGCTGGAGGAACACGCCGTTGTCGCCGCCGCCCTTGTGGAGCTGGCCGGTGGAGTGGAGGAAGCGCGGGCCGTAGCCGCTGGTGGTGGCCACGCGGCGCTCGCGGGCGATGGTCTCGCGGATGGCGGCGATCTTCTGCTCGCGCGTGTACGTCTCGCCGAAGTACTGCGTGAGCGCGACGTAGTCGCCTGCCTTCACTTTCGCGAGCAGCGCGCCGATGGCGTCGGCGTCGGAGACGCTCACGCGCTGCCCGGCGGGGCCGCCGCTGCCGTTCATCGTGCCGCTGGCGGTGAACTCGGCCAGCAGCGACTTCGTGTTGTCCTTCGACTCCTGCACGTTCGGCTGGTCGAACGGATTCACGCCGAGCAGATAGCCGGCGACGGCGGTAGCAAACTCGAAGAGGAAGAAGATCTCGCCGAGGTCGAGCGGATCTTCGAGCACGATGTCGACGACGGGATGGCCGGCAGCGGCGAGCTCGCGCAGCCGCGCGGTCTCGTCGCTGCCGCGCAGGCGCACGGCCACGAAGAGGCGGTCGTCGCCGTACTCGCTCGCACTCAGCGGCGGCTCGCCGGCGATCGGGACGATGCCCTTCCCTTCCTTCCCCGTGCTCTCGGCGATGAGCTGCTCGACCCAGAGGCCGAGCGTGTCGAGCGGGCGCGGCGTGATGAGCGTGAGCTTGTCGCGGCCGGCCAGCGCGCTGCCGCCGATGGCGGCGCCGAGGAGCGCCGCGGGATTCTTGCGCACCTGCGGGAGCGACGAGACGTGCATCGCGTGCACGGCGCGGTCGATGAGCTGCGCCACGTCCACGCCGGCGATGGCCATCGGCAGGACGCCGAAGAACGACAGCGCGGAGTAGCGGCCGCCGATGTCGGCGGGGTTGAGGAAGATGTTGCGGAAGCGGTCGCGCGTGGCGTCCTGCACGAGCTGCGTGTTGGGGTCGGTGACGGCGATGAAGTTCATCCCCGCCTTGTCCCCCTTCACCGACTGCACGCGGTCGTAGAAGTAGCGGTGGAACATCACCGGCTCGGTGGTGGAGCCGGACTTCGAGGCGACGATGAAGAGCGTGCGCGCCAGGTCGAGTTTCGCCTCCAGCATCATCACGGCCTCGGGCACGGTGGAGTCGAGGACCAGCAGCTCCGGATAGCCTTCTCGCTTGCCGTAGAGGCGGCGCACGACTTCCGAGCAGAGGCTCGAGCCGCCCATGCCGAGAACCACCACGAAGTCGAACTCGCCGCGGAGATCGTCCACGATCTCGGCGAGCTGTTTCGTCGCGCCGGAGAGGAGCTGCGGCACAGTGAGCCATCCCAGCGCGTTGTCGATGATCTTTTTGTGCGCGTCGTCGGACTTCCAGAGCGCGCTCTCCTTCGCCCAGATGCGGCTGACGACTTTTTCCTTTTCGAGGCGGGCGATGGCGTCGTCGACGTTCACGCCGTGCAGCGTCACGCGGTCGGGCAGGCCGCGGACGACGGAGTCGCGGCGCGCCTCGATGGTGTCCATCAGCTGGCCGAACGAGTCGTTGAACGACTTCACCCCTTCGGCGGTGAGCTTTTCGGTGATCGCTTTGAGGCTGAAGCCTTTCGCCTCGAACTCCTCGAGCACGCGGCGCGCCTCGTCGACGTCCTGCTCGAGCGTGAGCTCGACCTTGCCGTGATCTTTGAAGGCGTCATAGGTCGCGGGCGGAATGGTGTTGACCGTGTCGGGGCCGATCAGCGACTCGACGTACAGCACGTCGCTGTACTGCGGGTTCTTCGTGCCGGTCGACGCCCACAGCGGGCGCTGCACGCGCGCCCCTTTGTCGCGCAGCTTCTGGAAACGCTCGCTGGTGAAGGCCTCCTTGAAGAGCTGGTAGGCCATCTTCGCGTTGGCGATGGCGACCTTGCCCATCAGTTCTTTTTCGCCTTTCGCCTCGAGCTGCTTGTCGGCCTGCGCGTCGATGCGGCTGACGAAGAAGCTGGCCACCGAGGAGATGTGGCCGATGGGGAGGCTGTTGCGGAGGCGATCTTCGAGGCCGCTGATGTACGCCTCGATCACCTGCGCGTAGACCTCGTTCGAGAAGATCAGCGTCACGTTGATGTTGATCCCCAGGGCGATGGCCTGCTTGATCGCGGGGATCCCTTCCGGAGTCGCCGGGATCTTGATCATGACGTTCGGCCGCCCCACTTTCGTGAACAGCCGCTTGGCCTCGGAGACGGTCCTGGCGGTGTCGCTGGCGAGGAGCGGCGAGACTTCGAGACTGGCGTAGCCGTCTTCGCCGTTGGTCTTCTCGAAGACGGGCGCGAAGACGTCGGCGGCGCTGCCGATGTCCTCGACCACCATCTCGTCATAGATCTCGTCGCGCGACTTGCCCTGTGAGGCGAGCGTGCGGAGCTGCGCGTCGTAGTCCTCGCTCCCGCCGATGGCTTTCTCGAAGATGGTGGGGTTGGAGGTGAGGCCGCGCAGATCGTCGTCGTCGATCAGTTGCTGCAGCTTGCCGCTGGTCACGAGCCGCCGCTCCATCTGATCGAACCAGACACTCTGTCCTGCCTTGGGAAGTTGAGCGAGGGGATTGGTCATGCGCGCCTCCTGTGATGTGGCCGGGTAAGCATATCGGAGTGTCATCCTGAGTCGCGTAGACGACGAAGGATCCCCTGCTGAAACGCCGTGCTCGCTCCGTCGGCGGGGGGATCCCTCGCCGTATACGCGGCTCAGGATGACACGTTGTCCACGCCTGCTTTTCGAATCGCCTTCAACGCGATCCTTCCCACGAACACCGCGACGACGATCGCCCCGACCGCCGTGACGATCAGCGCGATGCGGTTGCCGTTCCCGGTGAGTGCGGCCGCGCCCGCCGCGCCGGCGTAGGTGAACGCGAGCGTGCCGGGGATGATCCCGAAGAAGGTGATGAGGACGTACGGCAGCAGCCGCACCCCGGTGAGGCCGAACGCGTAGTTGGACCACGTGAACGGCGGAAAGCCCGACAGCCGCACCAGCCACAGGATCTTCGTCCCCTCGGCGGTGATGGCGCGGTCGAGCGCGCGGAACTTGGCGTTGCCCGCGGTCATGCGCTCGACGCGCGCGCGCAGCACGGTGCGCGCGAGCAGGAACGCCGCCGTGGCGCCGATGGTCGCACCGATGATGACGACCACCGAGCCGGCGGCGAAGCCGAAGATCGCGCCGGCGCCGAGCGTCAGCGCGAGCGCGGGGATGAGGAAGACGCAGCAGACGGCGTACACCAGCACGTACGCGACGTAGCCGAGCGCTCCCGCCGCGCGCACCCATCCCTGGAACTGCACGAGCCACTCCGCGACGGGGAGCATGCGCATCGCCACCGCGAACGCGATCACGACGAGCGCGGCGATGGCGATGCGAGTGCGGCTCACGCGCGCATGTTAGCTCTGGACTGCGGCAGCGTTGCTGCCGCTTTCGAATGCGGCGGCGAAGCCGCCGCTCAAACGTAGGGCAGGCTTCAGCCTGCCCGGGATAGACTGAAGCCTGTCCTACGTTTTGAGACAGCCTCCAACGCTGCCGCAGTCCAGATTACTTGAACGGCATGATGAGTTTTTTGGCCGATTTCAAGAGCATCACGAAGGCGCCGATGCCGCCGACCACCGCGCCGACCGCCAGTCCCGCCGCGCCGCCCGCGGCCACTTTCACGAGGCCGCCGCCCGACTTCTGTTTCGCGTACGCAGGCAGGACCGCGGTGGGACGCACCACGACGGGCTGCGTCGACGGCCGCGCTTCATCCGTCTTCGGCCGATCCTCGG
>DASUSL010000208.1:0-8171 GCA_036375135.1 Thermoanaerobaculia bacterium
TGGTCCTGCGGCCGGGCCGTGGTCTGACCGAAGGCCTTCACGATCTTCTCGATGTCTTCCTGCGTGCCGGTGACGAGCGTCCAGCGCGGCGTGGAGCGGAAGCGTTTGCTCCACGCGGCCAGCCTGGCCGGCGTGTCGACCTTCGGCTCGATGCTGACGGAGATGAACTGCACGCGCTCGTGCTCCTTCTGCAGCGCGGAGAAGAGCGCGCCGGAGGACGGGCAGATCGTGCTGCAGTTCGTGTAGATGAAGTTCACGGCCACGGTGCGCCCCTTCACCAGGTCGGAGTAGAAGCGCACTTTTTTTCCCTCGTGCGTGATTACTTCCACGTCGGGGACGGTCGGGCTGAAGCCCAACCTACGTTCGGCATCGTCTCCGTGAACGGCAACGGTGAAGAGCAAAGCAATCAGGATGCGGGTCATGGGATGGCCTCGAAGATCACGGGACGTCCTTTGTTGATGGCCAGGTCGAGCGACGGCGACTCGAGGAAGACGTAGTAGATGCCGCTCTTCGGCACGGTCACACGCACGCGATAGATCCCTTCTTCATCGGGCTGCGCGGCGATGCGCTGCTGCCACGTGCCGGGCGCGAGAAAGGCCAGCGCGCGCACGTCGCGCACGTTGCGGTGCGGCTCTTTGGTGGCGGCGTCGGAGAGGCGGAACTTCAACTCCACTTCCTCCCCTGCCTTGAACGGCTTCGGCTCGTTCAGCGTCTCGATCTTCACCGCGCGCTCGAGTGCCTTCTGCGGCGCGGCCGGATCGGCGGCCACGGTGAGCTCGAAGCAGTGCACGACGCGCGGCTCGTTCATGAAGAAGGCGACGTCGTACGTCCCCGCCGCCGGCACTTTCGTGCGGATGGAGAAGACGCTCGGCTCCGACTCTTTCAACGAGCGATCGAGGACGAGCAGCGCTTTCGGCGAGCGCCCTTTGGCCACGAAGTTCCCCATCGGCGCGGCCATCCCTTCCATGTAGTAGTAGACCGTGCGGTCGGCGGGATTGGCGACCAGCACCGCCTTCGGCTCCGGCGCCGGCACGATGGCAGCGGCGCGGCTCTCGGCCTTCGCCGCGGCGGGCGGAAGCTGCCCGGCCGGGAACTGCGCCATGCTCACCTCGGGATCGGTGGCCAGCGACGCGAGGCGGATCATCTTCACCTGATCGGAGCCGGCCGCGCGGATGTACGCGAATTCGTCGGTGAACGCGATCTGGTCGGGATGCGCCCCCGCGTCGGTGGCAGTGGTGACGATCTTCGACGTCGAGGCGTCGAGCACGTGCACGGCGTTTTCCTTCGGGTTGGTGAGGAACCCCCAGCGGCCGCCGGGCGCGAAGGTCAGCGAGGTGATGCCGGGCTTCGCCGCGATGCCGGTGGAGGACAGGCAATCCTGCCTGTCCTGGTCGCCGCGAGCGCTGGACAGGCAGGATTGCCTGTCCTCCACTTTCCAGACAGTGCCGGCCGCGGTATCGAGGCCGTAGACGGACTTGCTCAGCGTCGAGTACGCGAGTGCGTCCGCCTGCACGAGCAGCTGGTCGTCGCCCTTCGAGGAAGAAACGTACGCGCGCGTGTCGTCGAAGACGATGTCGTGGCGGCCGGTGCCGATGTCGATGGAGTCGACGACCGCCAGCGAATCGAGATCGATGACTGCCGCGGAGGTCTCGGAGAGCACCCAGAGCGAATGTGGGGCGGGCTTCAGCCCGCCGGGGCGGGCTGAAGCCCGCCCCACATTCAGTCGCGTGGGCCGCGTCCCTACGTCGATGTTCTTCACCACCGACCACGACTCGGTGTCGATCACGGCCACGCGGTTCACCAGCGGCATGGCCACGAAGATCCGTTTCTGGTCGGGCGACATCACCCAGTCGACGCCGGGACTCTGCAGCGTGATGGCGGTCAGCAGCTTGCTGCCGCCGAAGCCGAGGAGCGGGTCGATGACGGCGATCGACGGCTCGATGTTCAGCGTGACGATGTAGTAGGAGTTGAGATCGACCGACGGGCGCGCGCGCAGCGTGCCGCCGAGGAACGACTGGATCTTGTCGCGGCAGGGGACGGCGCCTTTCGCGTCGATCCAGGCCGCGGGACGGACGCCGGTGAGTGGCGTGCCGTCCGCGGCGCGGATGGCGAAGCGCAGCAGCGCGTCCTTCCCTTCCATCACCGCGTCGGGTGGCAGGAACTCGACGGACAACCCGTCCCTGTCGAGCTTCTGGGTTGCGGCGCTCGAAGTGAGCGCCGCAACCAGGGTCAGTGCGAAAAGAGCGTTACGGAGTGACACGCAGGAGCCCCCAGAGACCGCCGTCGACCTGCGTCGAGACCTGCGTGCGGAAGAGATAGTCGCCGACGATGCGGAACTTGCCGCCGGCGCCGTTCTCCGGCACCACGTCGAAGTGGCTCGACGGGCCGATGCCCATGAACGTGCCGGTCCACTCCGAGCGCGGATTCGCGCCGATCACCCGCGAGTCGCTCACGTACGGCAGCTCGCGCCAGATGTGTCCGTGCAGCGCGAACACGTTGTTGCGCGCGTGGCCGCCCGGATTGAGGATGCGGAAGCGCACCGCCTGTCCCACGGTGGCCGTGAAGACCGGCGTCTGCGGATCGCCTCCCACCCTCTGGTTCGTGAACGCGGTCGAGAAGTTCGTGTTGCGCGTCACGTTCAGCGGCGTTTCGGGCGCGTAGTTGAAGCGCTTCCACATCGGCTCCGTGCGGTAGTTGAAGGCCTTGTGTCCCGAGTCTTCCGGATCCTCGATGGCGGCCACGTTCGGGATCGGCGCGTCGGGATTGGCGAAGCGCATGTTGACGTCGGTCTGGAACTGCAGGACGAAGTCGCGGAAGACGCTCGTGCCGGCGGTGACGGTGGCCGACGCGCGCGAGGCAGCGTCCTCGACCCACGTCGACCCCTGCGGCTCGATGATCAGCGCGCCGATGGCGCCCTTGTGCGCGTGCTTGATCGGATCGGCGGGCGAGAGGTTGATCGCGCCGAACTCGATCGGCGTGGCCGTGGCGAAGCCGGTCGTGTCGTTCACGTCGAGCTGCCCCGCGTACCACTGATACGTGACCGTGGCGCCCGGCGCGGCGGTCTGCGTCGGATTGAAGCCGACGTTCTGGCCGTCGCTCCTCGTGACGTCGAAGAAGACGAGCTGCGGATGCAGGCCGACGTTGCTCGACGGCTTGATGTGATTGTTGTTGAAGCGGCGCACGATCATCGGCAGCGTGTTCCAGCCGTCGAGATCGAGCTGCGGCCCGGCCGGCAGACGATTGGTGAGCGAGACGCTGATGCAGTCTCCCGCGGCGGCGCGCAATACCAAGGGCTCGATGGGACGCCCGGCGATCAGCTTGCCGTCGACGCCGAGGTCGCTGTCGCGGACGTACATGATCGCGGTGGGATCGTGAATCACGCCGTTGTGGATCGTGCGGCGGTTGTAGATCAGCGTGCCGTCGGCCAGCACGTCGGCCGCGCGCACCGCGCTGACGTTGAACGCGCGCACCGGTGCGCTCTTCGGACAGACGCCGGTGAAGTCGCCGATGTTCGAGATCTCCGGCGCCATGCCGTTGGCGTTGTTCGGCAGCTTGAGGAGGTCCGTCTGCGACTGCCCGTACGAGCGGAGGAGGCCCCACAGCCCGTTCCACAGATCGTCCGTGGCGCGGCCGGTCGTGTAGAGGTAGTCGGCGAACGCGCCCTGCCCGTTCTTCGGCAGCGCCGGGATGATGAACTCGTAGTGCTCGGAGATGCCCATCATCTGCGAGTTGCGGAAGCCGGAGTCGGTGTACGACGGCTCGAACAGCCACTTCACGCCGTTGATGGCGAAGTTGTGTCCCTCTTCATGCGCGCCGACGAGGATGCGCACCTGCACGCGGTCGTGCTCGTACGCGCGCAGCAGCGGCGTGAACGGATCCTTCGGCTGCACGCCTCCGGTCAGCGCCGGATAGAACGTCGGCTGCACGTTCAGGTCGGGATCGGCGCGGTTGACGTCCGAACGGAAGGCGAAGGCGAGATCGCCCGCCTGTCCGGCGGCCTGCTGGTTGGTCTGCGGATCGCGCACGCGCAGCGCGAGCGGCTCGTTGCGATAGTTGACGACCATCGTCCCGACGTCATCCGCCGAGATGGCCTCGGGGCATGGCGGCGCCACGCCGCCGGGGCACGGATTCGGCGGCTGCAGCAGGAACGGGAGGTTGTCTTCCATCCGTCCCGGCGGGTTGATGACCTTGGCCGTGTCGACCCACATGGTGGAGTTCTTCTCGTACGCGAGCTGGAAGTCGGCGAACTCGAGGAGGAACTCGCGATAGCTCTCCGCCGTGTTCTGCGTGAGGATGTCGGCGCGCCAGCTGGTCGGGCCGCCGTCGCTCGCGCGCGTGCCGAAGGTCACGCCCGTCTCCGGATGGCGCCACGTGGAGCCGGCGGGCTCGATGACCAGGCCCGCGTAGAGGCCCGCCTGCTGATGCGTGGATGGTCCGAAGTGATCGTGCGTGAAGACGGTGCGCAGCGTGCGGTCGACGCCGGCGTTGTTGCGCACGTCGTCCGCGTACCAGCGCGAGATGGTGGTCTGCGCGCCGAGGCCGGGCAGGGTCGGGTGCGGGCGCACGGTGACCGTGCGGCGGACGCCGTTCTCCAGCAGGCCGCCGAAGCGGTTGATGGCGCGCACGCGCTCCTGCACCTCGCCCGTGGCGAAGCTGCCGTCCTCGTAGTTGAAGCCGTTCGCCGCGCCGTCGGAGGCGAGCACGTCGAACTTCACGAGATGGATGTGCTGGCCGGTGATGTCGGTCGGCGTGCGCACCTGGAAGTCGTCCTGCTCGTAGTGCGCGGGAACGAGGTTGACGAGATGGAAGGTGATGCAGTCGCCGCTGTTGGCGCGGAAGAAGAGCGGCTCGGGCGGACGCGTCCCCTGGATGGTCGGGTTGTAGTCGTCCCAGAGCGTCATGATGCGCTGCTGCGGGAAGTGCCATCCCGCCTTGTTGAACTTCACGTCGAGCTGGAAGTGCACGGCCTTGTACAGCCGCGGGTTTCCCGTCGCCGCACCTTCGTCGGTCACGCACGGATCGGCGAACGGAGCCCCCGGCTGCCGCGGCCTCCCATTGGTGATGAAGCTCGCCGCCACTCCCTCGGGCGTGAAGCTCGGATGCGTGCGCAGCTCGTGGAAGCGCATGGCCGCGTCTTCGACCGCGGTGCCTGCTTCAGGCAATGCGCGCGCATCCGCGGTCACGAGCTCCTTGTTGAAGTTCAGCCGCGTGTGCGACTCGTTCGCGGTGCCGCCGACGATGATGTGCCGCGGGATGCCGCCGTCGTCGATGGTGTCGAGCGGCGGCTTGGGCGGACGATGTCCCGCCACGCCGGGGACGAAGAACGGATAACCGGGATTGCCCGTGCCGCTGATCTGGATCTGCCCGTTGACGATCGAGACGTTGGCCTGCGGCAGCGGCGCCATGGCCTTGGTCGGCAGCGGCACGATCGCGGGAATCGGCGTGCCGGCGAGAATTTCGCCGTCGGGCAACGCGCGCGAGCCGGGCGCGGGACGTCCTTCGCCGTCGAGCTCCGTGCCGCGCTCGAGCACGTCGTGCACGCGCCACATCCCCCACATGCCTTGCGCAAAGTGCGGATAGAAGTGGCAGTGGAAGATCGAGTCGCCGACGGCGAGGTTGCGGTTGCCGCTGCCGTGATACGCCATCTCCAGCGTGAAGGCGCTGCCCGGCCCGATGGCCTGCGAGTCGAGGTACGACGAGTCGTCCTCGTCCGGCGTGTGCAGCCACTGGTGCGTGTGCTGGTGATGGATGTGATGCTCTTTCGACCCCGCGTGCACGACGCGGAACTTCACGTGGTCGCGCAGGTAGCTGTGGTAGACGTTCGACGGATCGTCGGGATAGAACGCTTTCGTGGCCTTGCGCTGATCGGTGGTGAAGCAGTTGAGCTGCGCGTCCTGGATCTGCTGCTTCGTGCACGGCGCGTTGGCCGGCACGTCGACGACCATGGCCGGATCGCCGACCGTCCAGGCGGAGAGGAAGAACTCCTCGTACTTGCACTCCACGCAGTCGCGCATCGGCCCGAGCTTGAAGCGGTTGGCGAGGATCTCCGCGCCGATGCCGCCCGTGCCGTAGTTGATGGCGAAGGCGTCGCGCGCGCTGTGCAGCGTGTGGCTCAGCACCGCGTCCTCGAAGTGCGGGAAGGCCTGCACCGCGCCGATCTCGTCGTGATAGATCGTGACGAACTCGCGGAACGGCTGCTCGCGGTCCGGCTCCACGCGCACCGCCGGATAGGTGCCCGGCGGGAAGCGGCCCGCGTTCGGGCCGGTGATCAGCGCGGTCAGGTCGGTGTGCACGATCTGGTTCGACGCGTTGAGCATCTTCAGGATCGGCAGGCCGGCGTAGTCGTGTCCCGGCGGATAGACGGCGTTGTAGTTGACGATCGGATGTCCGTCCGGCGTGGTGCCGGTGGTGGCGTACTGCAGGTCCTGTTTCGTGACCTGGCTGCGATACCACTCGGCGCCCGCGGGCTGCACGGTGACGGCGCCGAAGAGGCCCGCGTTCACCTGGCCGCCGTCCCCTTCGCCTCCCGTGACCGCGCCCATGCTGTGCAGGAGATGGCTCCCCTCACGCTCGGCGTAGTAGGTGTATGAGCGCGAGTTGCCCGGCGTGACGAGGCCGTTCGGATTGCGTCCGACGAACGAGGCGTCGGAGAGGATGCCGCCGACGAGCTGCAGCCCGACGGCGTGCACGGAGGCCTCGCGCGTGACCGGCTGCTGGTCGTCGACCGGCGCCGGCGCGAGGAGGTTCTGGAACTCGATGCGCAGGCAGTCGCCGACGTTCATGCGCAGGACGATGGGGCGCGGACGCTTGTCCTCGCGCAATCGCACGTTGCCGCGCACGAGGCCGAGGGAGGAATCGATCGGCTCCACGTCGCGGCGGAGGGCGTACATCATTCCCTGGGGCTGCACTGCACCCAGGCGGTTCCAGAAAAAGACCTGATCGAAGGCGACGACGTCCGCGACGATGGTGCGCGCGCAGGTGGCGGTCTGTGCGAGCGCCGGTAGCGCGGACGCCAGGATCAACGCGACTGCGAGACCTCTGAGACGGTGAGACATTCCGTGGGGCTCCTTTCCGTGTTCTGCAACCCACAATGCGGCAGCGCACGGAAGCGCGCATCGGACGAACCGGCCGTTTTCAGCGCTCGCGGTCCGGCACAAATGTGCCGCTGCCGGCGGTGCTGTAGGTGTAGCGCATCAGTTCGAGGCGGCTGGTCACCGAGAGTTTGTTGAAGATCGAGGTGAGGTGATGGCGCACGGTGGTGTCGCTGATGAAGAGCCGCTCGGCGATCTGCTTGTTCTTCAGGCCGAGGCTCACCAGCGCCACGATCTCGCGCTCGCGCGGTGTCAGGGTGTCGAGCAGTTGCGCGTCGCGCGGAGGCTTCGCCGCGCCGCCGAACATCAGCGTGAGCATCGACGGCTCGATCCACGCCTCCCCCGCCAGCACGGCGCGGAGGCCGCGCATCAACACGTCCGCGGTGCGGTGCTTGAGCACGATGCCCAGCGCTCCTTCGCGCAGGATGGTGGCCAGCCACTGCTGGTCGTCGTGCGCGGTGAGGACGAGCACCGGACGCGGCCGCGCCGCCGCGAAGATGGCGGCCATGGTCGGCACGCCGAGCGGCCGCCCGTCGCAGTCGACGTCCACCACCACCACGTCCGTCCCGGTCATGGCCTCGGCCACGGCCTGCGGGTGATTCGCGCACTCACCGGCGATGCTCAGCCCCGGATCGCCGGCGATCAGACGGACGTACGCCGCGCGGACGAGGGGATACTCACCCGTCACCAGCACCCGGGGCCTGCGAGGAACGGAGCCGGACATTCGAGGCTCGCGTTTCCTGCAGCAGGTACGCCGTTATGGACGGACGGCGGTAGCAATGCGGCAACGTGCCGGTTACGGCAAGTCCGGAATGTGAACATCGAGCGGAGTGGAGGACAGGCAGGATTGCCTGTCCTCCACTCTCCGCAATGCCATAATGCCGGAATGCTCTTCCGCGGCGAGGCGCTCGAGCATTACCAGCGCGGACAGGACGACGAGGCGCACGTGCTCGAGCTCGAGCCGCGCTGGACGCGCTACACGTCGCGCGTGATCGTGGCGCTCTTCGCGGCGGCGCTGCTCTACGCGTCGCTCGTGCACGTCGACCGCTACGCCGAGGGCACCGGCGTCGTGCGCGGCGG
>DASUSL010000209.1:0-3009 GCA_036375135.1 Thermoanaerobaculia bacterium
CGAGATCCAGTCGAACACGTCGACCTCCACGTACTTTTCGCGCATGCAGCTCGGGCGCGTGGTGGAGTCGGCGCTGCAGGCGAAGGCGGACGCGTACGTCACGGAGATCTACGAGGCGCTGCGCGACGCCGCGATCGCGTCGCGCTCGAACAAACCGATCGGCGACAAGATGATCATGAACGCCGCCTTCCTCGTCGAGCGCGACAAGACCAAGGCCTTCGACGACCAGATCTCCGAGATCGCGAAAAAGTACGAGAACAAGCTGTCGTTCCTCTACACGGGGCCGTGGCCGCCGTACAACTTCGTCAATATCCGGTTGAAGCTGGAGAGGGCGGAACGGTAGTGCGTTTGTCGCTGGTTCCTGGTTGCCGGTTGCGGGTGGGCTTGCGACTTGCGGCCCATCACGAGTAACCAGCCACCAGCAACGAGCAACAACATGGCGTTCCTCCTCGACGACATCCTCCTGCTTCCCCTCAAAGCGCCGATCGCCGGCATCAAGTGGGTCATGCGCACGATCCAGAAGATGGCGGACGAGGAGCTGATGAACGATCAGCCATGGAAGGAACGGCTGATCGAGCTGCAGATGATGCTGGAGCTGGGCGAGATCAGCGAGGAGGACTACACGCGCGAAGAGGCGATCGTCTTCCAGGCCCTGCGCGACATCCGCGCGCGCCGCGAGGAACTGGCGCGGCAGATCGCCGCGGAGCGCGACGAGGAAGAAGGCGGCATCGGCGTCTACACCGGCTACGGCGACCGATGAGCGCCTTCACCGACGCGCTCGACTCTCTGGTCGATCGGCGGGTCATCCTGTTCGGCGGCAAGGGGGGCGTCGGCAAGACCACGCTCGCTCGCGCCGCGGCCGCGCATCTGAACGTGCCGCTCGTGCGCGTGGAGACGCTCGACACGAACGCGCTCTACCGCCGCTTTCTCGACGAGAACCTGGAGTCGTTCCTGGAGATCGGCGACCGCGGGACGTATCTCGACCGCGAGGAGTTGCGCCGGCTGTTCGAGCTGGCGCTGCCGGGCATCGACGAGCTGATGACGTGGATGCACATCGGCGAGCTGGCCGAGGCGTCGCCGCTCATCGTCGTCGACACGGCGCCGACCGGGCACACGCTGCGGATGCTCTCCTCCTCGGAACACTTTCACCAGTTCGCGCTGGCGCTCGACTCCATGGCGGAGAAGCATCGCGCGATGGTGGAGCAGTTCACCAGGCGCGTGGTGCGCGACGCGGTGGATGTGTTCATCGAGGAGTTCGACGCGCGCGCCTCCCGGCGGCGCGCGGTGCTCGAGGCGGGAGCGTTCGTGCCGGTGATGCTGTCGGAGCCGCTCGTCGTCGCGCAGACTCTTCGCCTGATCGAAGAGGTAGGGATGCCGGTGCCGTTCGTGGTGCTCAACCGCGCGGTGCTCGACCCCGACTGCGCGCTCGACCAGGTGCGGATGCAGCGCGATGCGGCCGCGCGCGCGCAATTCGCGAGAGTCGTCGATTACCCCAGAGAGTGTGGAAACGTAGGACAGGCTTCAGCCTGGCCCGGGCAGGCTGAAGCCTGCCCTGCGTTTGGCACGGTCACTTTTTTTGCGGGGAAGGGCGGCGTGGGGAAGACGACCGCCGCCTCGTCGCTCGCGCTCCAACTCGCAAACAACAACCCCACGAAGCAGTACGTCATCATCTCCGTCGACCCCGCCCACTCCCTCCGCGACGTCTTCGCCGCCGAGGCACCGCCCGCGAACCTGCGCGTGGAAACGATCGACACGAAAGCGAAGTGGCGCCGCTTCCGCGACTCCATCGGCCGCGAGATCGAAGGCGCCTTTGACGCCATCACGCCGAAAGGGATGTCCATCGCCCACGACTCGGAGGCCATGCGCCAGCTCATCGAGATCGCGCCGCCCGGCGCGGACGAGCTGTTCGCCATCACGCGCCTCGCCGATCTCACCAGCGACGACACCCTCGCCGGCATCATCGTCGACACCGCGCCGACGGGGCACTTTCTCCGCCTGCTCGATCTCCCGAAGAGCGCCGGTGAGTGGGTGCGCGAGTTCATGCGCCTGCTCCTCCGCTACAAGGAGCTGATCCCGGCGGGCGAGCTGGGCGAAGAGCTGGTCCGCGCCTCGCGCGCGCTGCGCCAGCTCGAAGCGACGCTGCACGCGGAAGAGACGAAGGTCATCGTCGTCACCCGCCCCGAGACCGAGGTCGTCGCCGAGACGAAGCGCCTGATCGGCGAGATCGAAAAGCGAGGCATGCACGTCGGCGGCGTGATCGCGAACTACGTCACGCCGGACAACGAATGCCGCTGCGACCAGTCGCTGCGCGCGCACGAGCTGTCGATCCTCGACGACCTCGGCGAGATCACGCTCATCGAGCGCCGCGACGCGCCACCGCAGAGCCTGGCCGAGATCGCGACGCTGCTTCGCGTATCATCCGCACAGGCCCCGTGATCACTCTCCTCCGCGTTCCCCTTTTCCTCGCTCTGCTCGTGGTGTGTTCGTTCGCGGGAGCGGCCGAGGCCATCCTGCGCGCGCCGGCGGCATTTTCGATCGGCGGCGACCGTCAGGTGATCGGCCTGCACGCCGCCGCGCTCGACAACGACCGCTTCACCGATCTGATCGCCGTCACGTCGCACGCGATCGTCTTCGCCTATGCCACCGCGGACGGGACGTTCGTCGAGCGGCAGCGCTTTACGACCGAGGGGCGCACGCACCTCAGTGCCATCGGCGAGCCGCTGCCGGATGGGAGGCGCCTGCTCGCCGTCGCCTCGCAGGAGGAGTACTTCCTGACCATCGTCACGATCAGCGTCGGCGGCGGCGAAGCCCCGGAGCCGGCGGGGAGCGTGACGTTCCTTGGCGACGCGCACGAGCTCACGGTGGCGGATGCGAACGGCGACCAGTTGCCGGACGTCGCCGGCACCGGCGCCAACGGCGCGTTTCTCAGCATCACCGGCGACGGCGGCCGCCTGCAGCAGCCGCAGTGGTACGACGAGTCGCATCGCTACGAGTTCCTGCGCGACCTCG
>DASUSL010000210.1:0-3074 GCA_036375135.1 Thermoanaerobaculia bacterium
CCCCCCGGCGCAGCCGGTGGCACCGGCCGCGCCGGCCAAGAACGTGTTTCAGCGCATCGCGGGAGTCTTCTTCGCTCCCGAGGAGACGTTTGCAGACATCGCACGCCGGCCGGATGTCCTCTGGCCTCTGCTCATCCTCACCCTCTTCGGCTTCCTGACCACCGCGCTGGTCATGCCCCGGATGGACATGGACGCCATGGTCGCCGAGCAGGGAGAGATGCTGAAGAAGCAGAACCCGAACATGTCCGACTCCGACGTCGAGCGCGTCGGACGGATGTCCAAGGCCATGGGCAAGGTGTCGGGCTGGATCGGACCGCTGCTGATCATCATCGGCTACGTGGTCATCGCGCTGGTGCTGTGGGGCGCGTTCCGGCTCATGGGAGGGGACGGCGACTACAAGCAGGCGCTCTCCACGACGCTGTATGCCTACGTGCCGCGCATGATCCTCGGCGGCCTCATCGCCGTGGTCATCCTCATGCTGCGGGAGCCGATCAATCCGATGGACATCCCGTCGGTGGTGAAGACCAGTCCGGCCTTCCTGGCCGACCGCACCGAACAGCCGGTGCTGTTCTCGCTGCTGGGATCGTTCGACATCTTCGTGCTCTGGTCGATCTATCTGCTCACGGTCGGCTTCTCGAAACTGGCGCGCGTGTCGAAGATGAAGGCCGCCGCGATCATCATCACGCTCTGGCTGGTCACGGTCGTCGTGAAGCTCGGCTTCGCGGCACTCGGTGCCGCAAGGATGAACGGGTAGGACCATGAAGCGCTGGCTGATCATCGCCGGCGCCGCGCTCCTCATCGCCGCGATCGTCTTCGGCAGCGTGAAGAGCGGCGGGCCGAAAGGGGAGAAGGTCTACACGGCCGTCGTCGCGCCGCGGACCATCGAGGCCGTGGTCACCGCGCCCGGCCAGATCGACCCGAAGGTCAAGGTCAACATCAGCGCACACATCGTCGGCAAGATCGAGAAGCTCTACTTCGAGGAAGGCGACGTCGTGCGCCGCGGCCAGAAGCTGGTCGAGCTGGAGAAGCCGCTCTACGTCGCCCAGCGCGACCGCCTGAACGCGGAGCTGGCCAGCCGTCGCGTGGAGGTGCAGCGCGCCCAGGCGGCGCTGGCGACCGCGGAGTCGCAGTTGCGCCGCGCGCAGAGCCTCAGCCAGCAGGGCATCCAGGCGCAGGAGCTGTTCGACCAGACGCGCCTCGCGCACGAGAACGCGCGAGCCGCACTCGCCGCCGCCCGGCAGGGCGTGAACCAGGCGGAGGCGGGCGTGCGCTCCGCGGCGGAAGACCTGTCGCGCACCACCATCGTCTCGCCGCTCGACGGCAAGGTCGTGCAGCTCAACGCGCGCGAGGGAGAGGTCGTCGTCACCGGCACGATGAACAATCCCGGCTCGGTGATCGCCGTGATCGCCGATCTCTCGCAGATCCTGGTCGAGGCGGAAGTGGGGGAGACGGAAGTCGTCGGCGTGAAGCTGCAGCAGCCGGCGAAGATCAAGGTCGACGCGGTGCCGGACAAGGAGTACCGCGGCCACGTCGTGGAGATCGGCAGCTCCGCCGCCGCGCGCCAGGGCGCCGGCGCGGGCATCCGCTATTTCAAGGTGAAGGTGGCCATCGACGACGCGGACGAGCGTCTGCGTCCGGGCATGACCTCGCAGGTGTCGATCGTCACCAGCAGCGCCCCGAACGCGGTGGCGGTGCCGATCCAGTCGGTGGTCGAGCGTCCTTCGAAAGAGGGCGACGACGATTCGCCGAAGAAAAAGTACGTGCTGCTCTCCGATGGCGCAAAAGTAAGGCAGGTCGAGGTGACGACCGGCATCAGCGACGCCACACACGTCGCCGTCCTGACCGGCGTGAAGAACGGAGACCGCATCATCACCGGGCCGTTCCGCACGCTGAAGAAGCTGAAGGACGGCGACGCGATCCAGGAAACGAAAGAAGAGAAGAAGACGTCGAAGGACGAGGACGAAGACAAATGAGCGCACTCCCGCAGACCCAACACTCCCAACTGATCGCCATGTCCGAGCTGACTCGTGTCTACGACCTCGGCCCGCAGAAGATCTTCGCCCTCAACGGCGTGAACCTGACCATCGAGCAGGGCGAGTACGTCGCCATCATGGGCCCCTCCGGCTCGGGCAAGTCGACGCTGATGAACATCATCGGCTGCCTCGACACGCCGACCTCGGGGTCGTACATGCTCGACGGCGTGCCCGTCGAGACGCTGAACGACGACGAGCTGGCCGCGATCCGCAACCGCAAGATCGGCTTCGTCTTCCAGACGTTCAACCTGCTCGCAAGAACCACGGCGCTGCAGAACGTCGAACTGCCGCTGGTCTACGCGAAGATCCCTCGCGCCGAACGCCGCCGCCTCGCGGAAGAGGCGCTGTCGGCCGTCGGTCTGGCCGACCGCATGAGCCACCAGCCGAACGAGCTCTCCGGCGGCCAGCGCCAGCGCGTCGCCATCGCCCGCGCCCTGGTGAACAAACCGTCGCTCCTCCTCGCCGACGAGCCCACCGGCAACCTCGACTCCAAAACCGGCCGCGAAATCCTCGACCTCTTCCACGAGCTCCACGCCCGCGGCAACTCGATCATCATGGTCACGCATGAGGACGACGTTGCAAGGGAGGCGGCGAGGATCATTCATATTCGGGATGGGAAAGTTTCCGTTTAGGTTCAAGGAATGAGGGATGAGGTATGAGTCGGAAGGTTGAACGGTTCGAGGATCTGATTGCATGGGAGAAGGCGATGGATTTCGCCGTCCTCGTCTATGAGTTGACGCAGAAGCGGCCGTACTCGCGCGACTTTGCGCTCGTTGATCAAAGTCACCGCGCCGCGATCTCCGTGCCCTCCAACATTGCGGAAGGATTCGAGCGTGGCAGCCGCGCCGAGTTCCACCGCTTTCTCTCGATCGCCAAGGGCTCATGCGCGGAACTGCGCACGCAGCTCCATCTCGCCAGGCGCCTCGGCTATATCGACGAGGAAACGGCAAAGGCAGCACTGGCCCAGGGGGAAGAAGTCAGCAAAATCATCGGAGGCCTCCGCGTCAAAGTGGCAGCACAACGCGACGCGCGCCCCCGCTG
>DASUSL010000211.1:0-34174 GCA_036375135.1 Thermoanaerobaculia bacterium
TCACCGGCCGGTCGTTGCCGAAGAGCTGCGCGAGATCGAGCCGGTAAAAGCCGGTGTCGCGGGGGTTGATGGTGAAGTCGGTCATGCGCGCGCGGACAGTAGCACGCTCATCGCGAGCGCAAGAGGGAACGACCGGAGGCCTCCCGCGGGCCGGCGCGGCCGGCAACGCTTCATGGCCTGGCCGGGTCGCGCGCGCGTTGCCTTGAACATCGATCTCGCGACGGCACGTGCCTGAATCAGCGCTGCTGGCCGCACCGGAGGCCCTCGTCGTCTTCTCGCGAACGCGAAGCGAGTGGTCATGCCTCCGCGGCGCGCCAGAACGGTGTGGCGTCGACCATGCGCCTGATGGAGATGATCAGCGCGGGATTCTTGCGCAGGCGCGCGCGGACGCGGCGTGCGAAGCGCACGTCGCCGCCGGCCGGGTCGCCGTCGCGCATGAGGTGCGCGAGCCAGGCGTCGGGGTCGCCGTTGAAGACGCGGACCAGCACGTGATAGCGGATGAACTCCGCCACCACCGACCCGTCGCCGGTCGGCATGCGCACCACGTTCGCGGGCGGGACCGCACGACGCCGCGCGCTCTTTCTCACCACCGCGCGCGTGTAGATCTCGGTCACGTTCTCGACGTCGTCGCCGCGGCGCTCGATGCGCGTCTGCACCGACGTCACGCGCACGATCCTGCCCATCCCGCGGAGCTCCTCGCCGCGCGCGATGGGCATCCACGGACGCCGCGCCACGCGGCGCGTCAGGATGGCCGTTCTGCTGCCCGGAACGTAGACGATGAGAACGTATAAGTTACGGATTTGCCGTAGTTTGACTCCTATGCGCGTCACTCGCACCCCCTCCTTCACGGAGTGTGCGGAAATCCGTGTTTACCTACCTCCATCCCGTGGTAAGGTCCCAAAAAAATTCGGAAATCGACGACATGACATCGGTGACGACAGCCCGCGTCGACGATCTGCATTTCGAGGCCGTTTACGAGAAGTATTTCCCCCTCCTCGCGCAGATCGCCGTCTACAAATTTCAAGTGCCGGATGCGGACGCCGAGGCGCTCGTGCACGACGTCCTGATCAGCTATCTGCGGAAGTCGGAGGACATCGTCGAGCTGCGGCCGTGGCTGATCGGCGCGATCTGCTACGCGAGCCGGCACTACTGGCGGCTGAACGGCCGGACGAGCGGCGTGGAGGCGGAGGTCGCCGCGGACCGCGTCGATCCGGCGTCGCTGCGCATCCTGGACAGCCTCCCCGATCAACTGGCGGCGCGCGAGGCGCTGGAGTGCCTCGCGCCGCGCTGCCGCGCCATCCTGCAGATGCGCTACTTCGAAGGGTGCACGGTGGCCGAGGTGGCGTCGCGCCTCGGCGTGAAGACGAAATACGCGCAGAAGCTCATCACCAAATGCCTGCGGCGCGCGGAGCGGCTCTACGGCCAGAAGGGACAGGGACGATGAGCGACGAGAGCAAGGTCGTTCCGATGACCGCACGCCGCCGCGCACCGAGTCCCCGCCACATCGCGGAGTTCGCGGCCACCGCGCGGCGCCTGCAGCAGGAGCGCGAGGCCGCGGCGAACGTGGTGGACCGGCTGCTGCGCGACACGCCGCGCGGGCGCTGGAGCGAGCTCGCGCAGCGCGAGGAGCTGCAGAGCTGCGGCGCGCTGGAGCGGCTGGGCACTGTCGTCAACCAGACCATCGGCCGCGATCCGCGACAGGCACTCACCGCCGCACAACTGGCCGTGTCGATCGCCAGGGCCCTCCCCGCGGACAGTTACCCGCCGGTGGTGCTCGCGCAGTTGTGCGCGCACGCGTACAAGGACCTGGCGAAGGCGATGCTGTACCTCGGCCGCTTCGACGAGGCCCTGGCCGCGCTCGACGAGGCGGAGCGCCGCGCAGCGCCGCATGGGGCGCTGGTGCACGATCTGGCGATCGTGCAGCTCGTGCGTGCGGCGTCGCTGCAGGAGGTCAGCCGCTATGACGAGGCCTTCGCCGTGCTCGCATCAGCCAAAGCCATCTTTCGCAATCACAGCGACGCGAAGCGCGTGTTCATCTGCGGCATTGCCGAGGGCGTACTGCTGCATCGGCTGCGCCGGTATCGTGAGGCGCGGGAAGCGTACCTGCTGCTGCTCACGGCACCGGCCGACCCCGCCGATCGCGAGTCCATCGCAGCGCTGCACCTTGCGATCGGTCTCTGCTCGGTGGAGCTCTCCGACTTCGACGTGGCGGAGGCGCACCTCTCACGCGCGCTCGAGATGTTCCACTCCCTGGGACAGCCACTGCAGGCCGCAAAGGCGGAGCTCGGCCGCGGACGTATGTTCGTCCGCCGCGGCGACCCCGATCGCGGCATTGCGCACCTCCACCCCATCCGAGCCGATTTCCTTCGCAATTCGCTCGTCGAGGAAGCAGGGCTCTGCGGGCTGGAGATCGTCGAGGCGCATCTCATCCGCGGCAGTGCTGCCGAAGCCGAATCGCTGGCTCGGCAGATCGTCAGTGAATTCGTGGCCGCATCACTCAACCAGCGGGCCATCACCGCGCTCGGCTTCCTCACGGAAGCGATCGCGGCTCGCTCGGTGTCGAGAGAGCTCGTCATTGATGTGCGCGAGTACATCCTCTCGCTCCGGACCTCTCCGGAGCGAGAGTTTGCGTTCGCATGAGTCACGGCTTGGGCGCCGGAAGCGGAATGACGATTCCATCGCCCAGCGATCGGACGATCCGCAGCAACTTGTGGATCGTCGGCACTTTCTCTTTGTTGCGCTCGCGCGGGGCGGCGGCAACGGCGGTCGACAACAGGACGATCACCGAAACGGCAGCAGCCCCACGAACGAATGAATTGAATACACGACGCATAAGCCCTCCTGATCCGGCTCTGCCGGCATTTGTGTGGTTGGGAGGGCGCCCCCTACCTCGCGGTGTGACGCCAGTGCGACTTATGCCACCCCTTCGTCGAGTGCAAAGGAGTGCACACCCGCGTCAAAACCCGCGCTTCGCGCGAATCCGGGGCAGGGCCTCGGCAGCGGTGTCCTCGACGCGCCAGTCGGCGCGGCCGTCGCCGTCGGTGTCGACGGCGTAGCGCAGCACCTCGTCCCGGTTGCGCGATCGTCCCGCGAACGTGATCCAGAGATCCCACCGCCCGTCGAAGTTCGCGTCGGCGAGGATCGTCCGCGGACGCACGTCGCCTCCCATCGGCCGCCGCCACGAGTAGACGAACCGCTCGTCCATCCGCCCGTCGCCGTTCGCATCCGAGTCGACACGCACGACGCGCCCGAAGGAGCGCTGCATGACCATCGTCCCTTCACCGACGCGGAGCACCTTGAAGCCGAACAGCCACCACGCCAGCGCGGCGGGATGCAGGAGCACGCCGGCGAGGAGGAGGAGACGCGTGCGCTTCATGCCGTTTGTGACGGGGAAAGGGGGCGAAAGGTGGCGATCTCCTCGACTTCTCCATGGTTCCACCCGAATTGACACACGTCCGTCCGCGTAAGTTGCCGTCTTCAACCAACGAAAAGGAGAAGCTCCGATGTCCTCTGCCACCAGGGCCCTGTTCCTCGTCCTCGGCATGCTCGCGCTGCCCGTCGTGGCGCAGCCCGTCGATGTCATCACCAACAACGGCTTCGAGAACCCGAGCGCGGCGCTCGGCTTCGCGGCCATCAGTTCCAGCGACGGCTCCGTCGCACACACCACAGTGAACCCGATCAGCGGGACGGGCAGCCTCAAAGTCACCGTCAACAGCTACGGCCGCGTCATCCACTACTACGCGTATGGATACGGCTCGGGGCCGCGGGCGAGCTCCGTCACCCTCACCGCGAAGCTGCGCGTCGACAGCACGACCATCTCCGGCCGGCAGCTGACGGCCTGCGCGATCGCGTACTTCATGGACAGTTCGGTGCCGTCGTCGTACTGCCGGAACTTCCCGGTGGACGCGAACAACGTCGTCGACGTCCGTCTGGCGCTGGATACCAACGACCGGCAACTGAACTACATCTTCCCGCAGTTCGCGCTGAACGATACCGGGACGATCGAGGCGACCGTGGACGATGTCCACTACCACGTCGAAGCGGCGCAACTGCCCGCGGTGCCGAGCGGCTTCCAGCGCGTGGAGCTCCTCACCAACAACGGTTTCGAGAGCTCATCGACCGCACTCGCCTTCGAGCCGTTCAGCTCCTACGACGGCTCGGTCGCGCACACGACGACGAATCCGATCATCGGCGACGGCAGCCTGAAGGTCACCGTCAACAGCTACGGCCGCGTCTCGGCATGGCTGCCGTACGGCTACGGCGCGGGGCCGTTCGCGCGCTCAGTGACGTTCACCGCCAAGCTGCGCGTGGACAGCTCAACGCTCTCCGGCCGCGAGCTGACCGCCTGCTCGATCGCGTACTTTTTCGACAGCCAGGATCCGTCGTCGATCTGCGACAGCTTCCCGGTCGACGACGACAACGTCGTCAACGTCTATCTGGAGCTCGACACCGACGACCGTCAGCTCCAGTACGTCTTCCCGCAGTTCTCGCTGAACGACACCGGGACGATCGAGGCCACGGTCGACTCGGTGCATTTCTACGTGGTCCAGCCCGGCTCGTGATTCAGCCCACGAAATCCGGAAGTCGTGCAACTTATCTTCGCTACAACTCTGCTCAACAGGAGAATCCAATGAAGCGAGCCGCCTCTCTCTCAGTCCTCGTGCTTTGGGTTGCACTTCCCGTCGTTGCACAAACCTCTGCGCAAGGCAGTTTCAATTTCAAAGGAACGGAAGGTCTGCAGTTGATCGAGTTCGACGCCGCTGGAAACGGAGACACCGCGCAGGGCTACTTCACGCTGGCCGGTCCGACGCTGGTCTCGGACGGCGATCTCGATTCGGAAGATCCGAATCAGACCATTCTGGTCCGCGACTTCGCGATGAAGGTCGAGGTGGACTGCATGAGCGCCGTCGGCACCCGCGTGACGATGGGCGGCATCATTCGCGACTCGAACGTGCGGTCGATGATCGGCCGTGTGGCAGTACTCACGGTCGAGGACAACGACCTCGACCCGAAGGATCCCCGCGACCGCTTCACCTTCGGCTCGTACTGGGAGAGGGACATCACCTGGTTCCCGAGCGACGAAGAAGCAAAGGGCGACGCCGGCTGGGCGATGTCGTGGTGGGCCACGGACGCGGAGCGGCGCGACGACGTCGGCTACCTGATCTCGCGCACGCGCCAGGTCAACTGCCGCAGCTTCCCCGTCGCGACGTACGAGCTCGCCGCGATCGACGAGGGTCGCATCATCGTCAGCAACAAGTAGGTATTCGAGAATTCAGGCGACGCCGGGTCGGTGTTCACGCCGACCCGGCACGCCACGCCTACTGAATCAACGCGCCGGCGCCTCCGATTGCCTGGAATCGTAAAGAGAGCGGTACCCCACGCGCTGCACGAAGCTCGAGCAGAGTCGTTTGCGGAGTGCCTCCGCGGCGTCGTCCCCGTTGCGCAGAAAGGCGTGGAGAAGGCGCATCGTCCGCGGGGCTTCCGCGTCATCGACGTCGTAAGCCGTCGCGATGACCGAGGGCACGCCGGCCATGAGGAATGCGTCGGCCACCGAGCGAACGACGGCGTCTGGATCTCCAGTTGCAGCGCCGCCGCATCCGGCCAGTACGACGACACGGCATCGTCAACTCGGGCAAGGGCACGAGTATGACGATGAGTGTCATCACGCCCATTTTGCGCATCCTGCCAGTTTAGAGGGCGACACCTCGCAAACGTCCCCTCCCCTTCCCATCACCAAACCCTAACCACTCCATCCCTACCCGCCGGCCGCGAATTCTTAGATTCCTCCCATCAACGCAAGGAGGAATTCATGAAGAGAACGAAGTGGTTGGCCGGCGCGGCTCTCGCGCTACTCATTACCGCCCCGCTGCACGCGGACGGAACGCTCATGCCCCTCGGGCAGCTGATGGCGCGCGCCGAGGCGATCGTCATCGGCCGTGTGGCTGAGACCGTGCCCGCGGAGGGCGGCAAGTTTCTGATGACCGTCGCGGTCGAGCAAACGCTCAAAGGCACTCCGCCGGAGAGAGTCCAGATCGTCGCCAGCCCGGTCGATGACGCGTACATCGCGCCTCTGTCGGCGGGCGTGCGCATCCTCGCCTTCCTCGAGCCGCGCACGTTTCAGCCGGTGGCCGGCGTGCAAGGCGTCCAGGTGCTCGCCAGCGACGGCGCGGCGCGCATCGCGAGCGGCATCGTGAGCACGGCGCTCGCCAAAGGCACCGCGCTGCAGTTGCGCGACGTCGCGGCGTACCTCGGCTCGCGCGAAAGGCTGCCGAAGCTCGTCGGATCGCTGCTCAAAGAGCTGTCGGCCCGCGTGACGGCATCCGCCGACGGCCCGCAACTGGCGCAATTCGCGTGCGACGGCAGCGTCATGCCGTCCGTCCAGCTCTGGGCCATCGGACAGTCGGGACGGCTGCGCATCACTGCCGCGCGTCCGTGCCTGGAGTCGCTGGTCGGCGATCCGACGAATCTCGGTACGCGCATCGCCGCCGCCGGCGCCCTCGGCGATCTGAAGATGCGCGAGAGCGTACCGGTCCTGCTGACGCTCATCGCGCCGCTCCCCGGCCATCAGACCGGCAGCACGACCGGCGATCAGGAAGCGCCGCCCGTGCGTCCGGCGAGCGATCCGGAAGACGTGTCGTCGCCGGTCGCCGATCCGGAGGAACGCGCCACCGGCCCCGCCATCGACGATGAGCGTCCGGGAACGCCGTCCACGGTTCCCGACGGCGAGAGCGAGCCCGGTGACGTGCCGAGCGACGACGTCGTGAGCCGGCGCGCCGACGGAGGCCTCTCCGACGCCGCGATCCTGGCCCTCGGGAAGATCGGAGATCCCGTCGCCGTGCGCGATCTGTTCCGCGTCGCCGGCGAGGGGGATGACCTCTCGCTCCACTCCACCGTCGTCGTGGCCCTCGGACTGATCGGCGGCGCGCCGGTCATCGACCCGTTGACCTCCATCAGCAAATCGCATCCGAACGATCTCGTTCGCGAGCTGGCCGGCCAGACGCTGGCCCGGCTCCAGAAGCAGTGAGCAGGAGAGACACAATCATGAACAGCAAACGATTTCTCATCACATCCTTTCTGATCATCGTGCTGTCCGCGCTCCCCACGTGGGCGGGACACGTCGTCTGGGTCGACTTCTCCGACTTCGACCTCGGCGCCTGGAATTCGGTGAACGGCAACAATCCGCCGACGAACGCGGACCTCACCGCCATCCGCCGGCAGATCATCGCCAAGATGAGCGAGGACTACGCGACGTTCGACATCCGGTTCACCACCTCGCAGCCGGCCAACGGGCGGTTCACGTGGATGAAGATTCTCGATGAATCCGCCGGCGGGTTGTTCGGATGCGCGGGCCCGAGTTGCTGCCAGCAAGGCGACTGCACCGACATCGGCAGTTGGAACACGATGACCGAGAGCGCGCTGGAGGTGTACACCGGCACCTTCGCCAACCAGCCGGAGTTCATGAATGCGAACGCCACCACGGCCCGCATCGCCACCGGGATCTCGGGCACGGCCAGCCATGAGCTCGGGCACATCCTCGGGCTGTTCCACTGCATGGCCGCCGACGACTCGTTCGTGGTCGGCTGCAACGAGGACCTCACCCCTTTCTTCACCGACGACGAGAATCCGCGGTGGCACATCATGGCCAGCGGCGGATCGTGGGACCTGTCCGAGGAAGAACGCGCGTCGCGCGACCGCTTCTTCAGTCCTCACTCGGAACGGCGCGTGCTCGCCAGCGCACTGCAACTGCGCAATCACTTCGCGCCGCTGCTCAACCTCGACGAAACGAACACGGACAAGCCCAAGGCCGATCTCACCTACGGCCGCTTCGCGTCGCCGAACACCGTGCAGTGGTTCGCGCGGATGTCGAGCGGCGACGCGTTCGGCAATTTCTCCGAGTGGAGCGCTGACGCCGGCGACGCGGGCGACTTCTACCTCACCGGCGACGTCAACGAAGACCAGCGCGCGGACCTCGTCTACGGCCGCGTCGTGTCGCCGACGCAGGTGACGTGGTACGTCCGCCTCTCGAACGGCAGCGGCTTCGGCAACTTCTCCGTCTGGAGCTCCGACGGCGGCGACGCGGGGGACATCTTCCGCCTGGCCGACGTGGACGCAGACGGGGACGCGGACCTGGTCTACGGGCGCGCCATCAACTCCGGCACGGTGCGCTGGTTCGTGCGCAAGTCGGACGGCCAGAAGTTCGGCAACGTCTCGACCTGGGCCAACGACGCGGGCGACGTCGGCGATCTGTTCTTCGTCGCCGACGTGGACAACGACGGGGACGCCGATCTCGTCTACTCGCGCGCGGTCTCCGACACGAAGGTGAAGTGGTGGGTGCGCCGCTCGAACGGCAAGAGCAGCTTCGGATCGCTCGAGACGTGGAACGAGGACGGCGGCGACCCGGGCGATCTGATGTACATCGCCGATGCGAACGCGGACGGCAGGGCCGACCTCGTGTACGGGCGCGTGATGTCCGACAAGACCGTGACGTGGTACGTCCGCGGCTCGAACGGCGACTTCTTCGGCTTCCCGCTGCTCTTCGCGACCGATGCCGGCGACGCCGGCGATCTGTTCCGCCTCGGCGACACGACGGGCGACAAGATGGCCGACCTGATGTACGGCCGCCCGAGGGGGCTGGTCAGCCTCACCAACACTCCCAACCACGCCGCGGTGCGCTGGTACGGAAGGATGTCGTTCGCAGGTGCCTTCAGCAACGGCTGGACGTGGGCCAACGACGCGGGCGACGAAGGAGACTGCTTCCCATGACGTGATGGAACGTGGCGCAGACGCGAGAGCGTCTGCGCCACGGATGCATCGCTCAGTAAGGCGGTGCGAAGTAGATGAACACGATCGTGTTCCAGTAGGCTGGCCCGTTCGGACGGCCGCCTCCGTCCTGTCCTCCGACGACGAAGCCGGACAGGCCCGGCATCTGGAACTCCCGGAACTCGATCTGCGATGGCTGGAAGCCCGAGCCCGAGTCGTACTGCATCTGGATCTTCAGTTGGGTCGGCGTGGCGGATTCCGGGATCGTGTACTGGCCGACGACGGAGTTGGACTGCATTCCGGTCCCCGTCCAGGTCTGCGCCGGACCACCGCTCGGCTCCACCGTGATCTGCTGCGGCCACGACGCCGAGTTGGTGATTCCGGTGATCTGGATCGTGCCGTGGACAGCCAGATCGAGAATGACGATACCATCAGACATGACTTACTCCTTCACTCCAATCGAACATAGATTGTTGGGGGGGATCCCGAAGTAACGTAAGCCTGCCCGAGCGGCTTGTCAATGGCTCAGGCCGCCAGATCCCCCCACAACCGCACGTACGTCTCGTACCGCGCCTCGTTCAGCTCCCCTTTCTCCACGCGCTCCTTCACCTCGCAGTCCGGCTCGTGGACGTGCGTGCAGTTCGTGAAGCGGCAGAGCTCCGCCGGCTCGGTGAACTCGGGGAAGTAGTCGCGGAGGGTGTCGCGGTCGAGGTCCCATAGGCCGAACTCGCGGATGCCGGGGGTGTCGATGAGGTACGTGCCGCCGCCGAAGTCGTAGAGCGTCGACGCGCTGGTCGTATGCCGTCCGGTGGCGCGCTTGCGGTGCAGTGTGTTCGTGGCGAGCTGCAGCGACTCGTCGAGGGCGTTGAGGATCGACGACTTGCCGACGCCGCTGTGTCCCACCAGCGCGGCCATCTTCCCTTCCACCTCGAGGCGCAGGCGCTCCAGTCCCTCGCCGGTCTTCGTCGAGCAGCCGATGATCGGCACGCCGAGGCCGAGGTACGGGGCGAGTTTCTCGAGCTCCGCGTCGAGCTCCTCGGGAGTGAGGAGGTCGACCTTGTTCACGCAGAGCACCGGCTGCGCGCCGCCGCGCTGGATGGCGATCAGGTATCTGTCGATGAGGCGCGGCCGGAGCACCGGGGCCTTCAGCGACACCACGTGGATCACCACGTCGACGTTCGCGGCGATCAGTCGCTGGCGGTGCGCGTGCAGCGGGTCGGGCCGTGCCAGCACCGTGCGCCGCGGCAGCACGGCCTGCACGCGCAGCACGCCGCTCTCGTCCGAGAGCAGCACGCGGTCGCCGACGGCGAGGACGCTCTTCTGCCGCACCGCCATCTCCGGCGGCACCATCACGTCGAGCTCCTGTCCGTCGTGGAAGACGCGGCAGCGCGCCGAGGCGACGCTCATCACGATGGCCGCGGTGGAGGGATCGGCGTCCTCGACGAACATCGGCTCGTCGGCGAGCATCTCCTCGTCGAGGCCGGCCTTCTTGCGCGCACGCCCGTGCTGGTCGAGCAGCGTCTCCCAGTTGTTTTCGGTGAGCCGCTGCGCACCCGCGTCACCTTTGTCCTTGCTGCGGAAGACGGGGCGTTTGCGGCGCGATTTCATGAGCGCGTTGGACTATAGGTTACAATCGCGCAACTCGTCCAAGAGGAGCCCCCTGCCAACGTGGAGAAACCGTTCGTTCTCTTAGCGGACGACAACGAAGCTACCTGCACGCTCATCCAGGCCCTGCTGCGGAATGACTTCGTGGTCGAGATCGCGCGCGACGGTCATGAGGCCATCGAGAAGCTGAAACGCAGGCAGTACGCGGCGATCCTGCTCGACCTGCTCATGCCGATCGTCGACGGCTATGCCGTGCTCGATCACCTCACCACCCAACGCCCCGACCTGCTGCGCCGCGTGATCGTCGTGACCGCCGCGCTGGCCGCGCGCGAGATGCAGCGCCTGCGCACGTATCCGGTGCACGCCGTCATCACCAAACCGTTCGACGTGGAGGCGCTGCAGCACGCGGTGCGCGAGTGCGCCGGCATCGGCGGCGAGCCCGAGCCGTTTCTGCGCGCGCCGCTGATCTCGGGTGGGATGCTGTTGCTGCTGGCGGATCTGTTGCGGCATTGAGGCGAGCGCGGGGCGGGCTGAAGCCGCGCCGCACATTGAGCGCGCTTCTCGGGAGACGTGGGCCGAACGACGGGCTTCAGCTGATCTCGGGTGGGATGCTGTTGCTGCTGGCGGATCTGTTGCGGCATTGAGGCGAGCGCGGGGCGGGCTGAAGCCGCGCCCCACATTGAGCGCGCTTAACGTAGGACGGGCTTCAGCCTGTCCGCGGGACGCCGGCGTTCCTAGAGCTTCAGCAGCGCGATGAGGGGGGCGCCGGAGAGGATGGTGGCGTAGGCCATGGTCTCGAAGGAGCTGCGGCCGCGGATCTCGGCGCAGGAGGCGACCACGTCGGCGATCTCGAGCGGGTCGAACGGCTTCTTGATGATGCCGTGGATCTTCGACGTGTCGACGCGGTCCAGCACCTGCTTGCCGGCGCCGCTGACCACGAGCACGACCGGCGGGTTGGCCTCGTGGTCGATCGCGTCCAGGACGGCGAAGCCGTCCACGCCGGGCATCATGATGTCGAGGAGGATGACCGCGTAGCGGTGCTCGCGGATCAGCTCGATGGCGGCACGGCCGTCGACCGCTTCATCGATGTCGAGGGTCCGCATGCGCAACGCGGTCACGAGGATGTGGCGGATCTCGGGGTCGTCGTCCACGACAAGGACGCGTCGATGCTCATTCATCCGGGCGCGCGGATACTGCATGTTTGCGCGTTCCAATGTCAACCTCAACGACTCAGATCGGCACGCGCTGCATCGCCTCGAGCGCCTGCTCGAATTCCGCCGCCGGCAGCGGCTGGCTGTACAGGTAGCCCTGCATCTCCGCGCACTGCTCGCGCCGCAGGAAGTCGAGCTGCTCCTCCGTCTCCACCCCCTCGGCAATGACGCGCAGGTTGAGCGCGCGGGCCATGGAGATGACCGCCGAGATGATGGCCGCATCGTCCGTGGTCAGGTCGCGGACGAAGTCCTGATCGATCTTGACCGTGTCGATCGGAAAGCGTTTGAGGTAGCTGAGTGAGGAGTACCCCGTACCGAAGTCGTCGATGGAGATGCGGATGCCCATTTCCTTCAACCGGTTCAGGATCGCCAGCGTCAGCTCCGCGTTCTGCATCGCGGTCGACTCGGTGATCTCCAGGTCGAGGAACTGCGGCCGGAACCCGGTCTCGGCCAGGACGCCCTCCACCGTCGCCACCAGCGCGCGGTCCTCGAACTGCCGCGGCGAGAGGTTCACGGCCACGCGCAGCCCGCCGTGTCCCGCGTCGTGCCACGCCTTCATCTGCCGGCAGGCGGTGCGCAGCACCCACGCGCCGATCGGCACGATGAGCTGCGTCTCCTCGGCCAGCGGGATGAAGTCCTCCGGCAGGATCAATCCCTGCTCGGGATGCTGCCAGCGCACCAGCGCCTCCGCGCCGACGACGCGTCCGGTCGCGATCTCGACCATGGGGTGGTAGTAGACGACCAGCTCGTCGCGCTCGAGCGCGCGGTGCAGCGCGCGCTCCATGGTCAGGCGCGTCTCCGCCGGCCGCGTCTCCGCGGCGCTGGCGAACTGGTAGTTGTCGCGCCCGAGCTCTTTCGCGCGATACATGGCGCGGTCGGCGTTCTTGAGCAGCGCCTCGGCGTCGATCCCTTCATCGGGAAAGACGGCGATGCCGATAGAGGTCGTGACGTAGAGCTCGTGCTCGTCGATGGTAACGGGATGGCGCACGGCCTCGAGGATCTTCTGCGCGACGAGCGACGCGCCGCGGCGGTCCGACAGCTCGGCGAGCAGGATGGTGAACTCGTCGCCGCCCATGCGCGCGACCGTGTCCTCGGCCCGCACGCACGTCACCAGGCGCGCGCCGATGGCCTGCAGCAGGCGGTCGCCGACGGTGTGCCCGAGGGTGTCGTTGACGAGCTTGAACTGATCGAGGTCGAGGAACATGACCGCGCTCAGGCGGCCGGCGCGCTTGGCGTGCGCCAGCGCCACGGTGATGCGGTCGCGGAACAGCAGGCGGTTCGGCAGCGCGGTCAGCGAGTCGTGGTAGGCCTGATACTCGACCTGCTCCTGCGCGCGCTTGCGGTCGGTGATGTCGATGATCGTCCCTTCCATGACGTCTTCGTCGCGGAGGGTGACGTTCTCGAGGACCCAGACGGTGGTGCCGTCGCGGCGGCGCAGGCGGAGCTCGAGGTTGCTGACCTGCTTCTGCTCGCGGAGCAGTTGCACGATGCGCTCGCGCTCGGAGTCGTCGAAGTAGAAGTCGTTCGCATTCGCGCCGAGGAGGTCCTCGCGCGAGTCGTAGCCGAAGAGGCGTGCACAGGCGTCGTTGCAGTCCAGGATCTCGCCGTCCGAGGTGCTGCGGTAGACGCCGGCCAGGTTGCGCTCGAAGAGCAGGCGGTAGCGCGCCTCGCTGTCCTTGCGGTCCGAGACGTCGCGGCCGACGCCCTGCACGCCGGCCGGCTTGCCGTCGCGCATGATCAGGCGCGTGCTCAGCTCGAGCGGGATGCGGCGGCCGTCCTTCGAGCGCATGGTCACTTCGTAGAAGGTGGCCGCGGTCTCGCCGCGCAGCTTCTTCTCCATCGCGTCGCCGGCGCGGCCGCGGTCTTCCGGCACGAGCAGGTCGTGGATGTGATGGCCGATGATCTCGTCGCGCGAGTAGCCGCTCACGCGCTCGCCGGCGAGGTTCATCGACGTGACGATGCCGTCGAGGTCGTGCGTGTAGACGACGTCGTTCGCGTTCTCGAAGAGCTCGCGATAGCGCTCCTCGCTCTGCCGCAGCTCGTCCTCGGCACGCATGCGCGCGGTGATGTCCTGGGCGATGACCAGGCGCGAGCGCCGCCCGCCGGAGTCGAACTCGAACGAGGTGATCTCGACGTCGATGACCGTGCCGTCCTTCGTCTTGTGGCGGAAGTGCACGGGGCCGCGACGCGGCTCGATGCCGCGCAGCGCTTTTTCCATCGCCACGATCTCTTCGCGCGGACGGATGTCGCGGATGGTCATGCGCAGGAACTCGCCGCGCGTGTAGCCGTAGTGGCGGACCGCGGCGTCGTTGACGTCGGTGAAGCGCAGCGAGTCGTAGTCGTACACCCACATCGGCAGCGGGTTCATCTCGAAGAGCGTGCGGTAGCGGTGCTCGCTCTCGCGCAGCGCGGTCTCGGCGCGCTTGCGCTCGGTGAAGTCGCTGGCGACGTAGACGACGGCCACGGGCGCGTTGTCGCCGTCGCGGAGGAACGACGACGCGGCCAGGACGTCGACCGTGGTGCCGTCCTCCGCGCGCCAGGCCATGGTGTGCTCGAGGACGCCGAGGCTGTTGATGATCTGGCCGGTGCTGAGGTTCTCGTCGCGCGGAAAGATGCGGCGGATGTGCTCCCCGCGCAGCTGCTCGGGCGTGTAGCCGAGGAGCTGCCCCGCCGCGCGGTTCACAACGCGGATGACGCCGTCCATGTCGGCGACGATGACCGCGCCTTTCATGGTGTCGAGAATCTGCGTGGCGGCGAAGCCGGCGGTGATGTTCTCCGACTCGAAGCGCCAGACCGAGGTCGCGGCGATGACCATGTAGACGAGCGCGGAGACGTACGCGGTCGGCTGCAGGTCGACGCCGATGGACGGGAGGTAGTCGATCAGACCGAGGGCGCCGAAGGCGGCGGCGAGGAGCAGCGTGCCGCCGCGCTCTCTCCCCTTCCCCTCGGCGTCACGCCACGTCCGCCAGAAGAGATGGACGCCGGCCAGCATGATCGCAACGGTGAGCGCGAGCACGAGCGCCGCCGCCGGCTGCGAGCGCGGGAACCACCCCCACGCGAACCTGCGCACGCCGCCGATGATCGCGTTCGTGCTCAATCCGACGATGGCCGCGGCGATGCTGAACAGCCACGCCAGCGCGAGCGGAATGCGGTAGCGGCGCTCGCAGCCGAGCAGGCGCGCGGCGAAGTGGAGGACGGCGGCGCTGATCAATGCGCCGAAGGCGTGGCCGATGCGCGCCCACCACAGCGCGACGACCGGCGGCACACTCGCGTACATGCACGCCCACGCGGCGAGCCAGCCGCAGGTGACGAGGGTGAGGATGAAGAAGGGGCGGGTCGCGCCGCGGGTGCCGCCGCGCCAGAGCACGCCCGCGCCGAGGATGAAGATGGTTATGGCAGAGAGCGCCGTCGCGGTGGACAGCGCTGTCGCCTCATAGGCGCCACTCGTGAAGAGGCCTGCGAGATCCGGCACGGTGTGCCGCGATAGTACCCGACCTTACTCGTAATCGCGCTTCCGGAAGAAGGAGCCGCGCTTGGCGCCGGTCTCGGTGGTGGTCACGCCGCTCTGCGGCGACTCGTCCGTCCCCGTGGTCTGCCCGGCGGGTTGTGCACTCTCGGCGAGCTGCACGTCGGACGTGTGGCCTCCCTGCGCGGACGACGAGGTCTCGGACTCGCGGCGGTCGTCGTAGAACTCGCGATGCTCAGGCGCGGGCTCGGATTTCTGGTCGTTGACCTGCTGATCGGTCTTGCCCGTGACCCAGTCGCTGCCGCTTCCGTAGCTTTGTGGCTCTCTCGGCATGTGTTGTCCTCCGGCACGGTGAAGTGCACGGGGACTGCCAGTGGAAGACAGGCAATCCTGCCTGTCTTGGCGAGGACAGGCAGGATTGCCTGTCTTCCACTCCGGCACAAGTTGCGCACGCGACTGCGCCCGTGGTGATGCAACGAGGCTGGACGCGCGGCGAGCCGCTGGAGGCGCTGACCGCGCGCGAATGGCTCGTGACGAACGGCCTCGGCGGCTATGCCTGCGGCACGATCGGCGGCGCGGCCACGCGTCGCTTTCACGGTCCGCTCGTGGCCGCCCTCCCCGCCCCGCTCGGCCGCACGATGATGCTCAATCATCTGGAGGAGTGGGTCTCCGACGCCGGGACGCTGCAGCTCGAGGAGTTCTTCCTCGACGACGGCCTGCCGGTGTGGCGCTACGCGAACGGCCTCGAGAAGCGCGTGATGATGCCGTACGGACAGAACACGACGTACGTCATCTACCGCCTCACCGAGGGGGAAGCGCGCACGCTGAACCTGCGTCCGTCGGTGAAGTTCCGTCCGCACGAAGGGGTGCTCGCCGATGCCCCGCAGGTCTCACTGACGATCGACGGCACGCGCATCGAGCTGCGCGAGACCGACGACTATCCCACTCTCCGCCTCCTGCTCCTCGGCGACGACGCACGCTTCGACGACGAGCCGCGCACGCTGGAGCGCGTGATCTATCCGCTCGAGCGCGACCGCGGCTACGACCACGAGGGCCCGCTGTCGAGTCCCGGCGTGATCCGCATGACGCTGCGCCCCGGCCGGTACGCGGGACTCGTGGCCTCGGTCGAGCCATGGGAGGTGCTCGAGGCGATGTCGATCGACGACGCGCTGGCCGCCGACCGCGAGCGGCGGGAGAAGATGCTGGCCAGGGCGGACGTGGTCGGGGAAGTGTCGGAGCAGCTCGTCCTGGCCGCGGACCAGTTCATCATCTGCCCGCACACGCGCGCGGCCGACGAGGCGCGCATCGCCGCCGCGGGCGACATGCCGCGCACGGTCATCGCCGGCTATCACTGGTTCACCGACTGGGGCCGCGACACGATGATCAGCCTGGAAGGGCTGACGCTGGTCACGGGGCGGCATCGGGAGGCGGGAAGCATCCTGCGCACCTTCGCCACGTACATCCGCGACGGACTGATTCCGAATCTCTTCCCCGAGGGAGAGCACGGCGGGCTGTATCACACGGCGGATGCGACGATGTGGTTCTTCCACGCCGTGGCGCGCTACGTTCGCTGGACGGACGACCGCGGCACGCTGCGCGCGCTGCTGCCGCGCATGATCGAGATCATCGACCATCACCTGCGCGGCACGCACTACAACATCCGCGTCGATCCCGCGGACGGCCTGCTGACGCAGGGCGCGGAGGGATATCAGCTCACCTGGATGGACGCGAAGGTGGACGGCTGGGTGGTCACGCCGCGCCGCGGCAAGCCGGTGGAGATCAACGCGCTCTTCTACAACGCGCTGCGCGTCCTGCAGCGTTTCCTGGAAGAAGAGGAGCAGCAGGGGGAGTCGCAGCGCATGCGCGCGCTGGCGGACCGCGTGTACGAGTCGTTCAACGCGCGCTTCTGGTACGACGAAGGTCAACATCTTTACGACGTGCTCGATCCCGGCGATCCGGCGCTGCGCCCGAATCAGATCTTCGCCGTGGCGCTCGATCATCCGGTGCTCGACCCGTCGCGCTGGCAGGCGGTGGTCGACGTCGTGGAGCGCGAGCTGGTCACGCCGGTCGGCCTCCGCTCCCTCGGCCGCACGCACCCCGACTACAAGCCGAACTACCACGGCGACCTCCGCACGCGCGACGCCGCCTATCACCAGGGGACGGTCTGGGGATGGCTGATCGGACCGTTCGTTGACGCGTGGATGAAGGTGTACCGCGACCCCGCCGGCGCGCTCCGCTTCCTCGACGGCTTCACGCCGCACCTCGCCGACGCGTGCATCGGCACGATCAGCGAGGTCTTCGACGCGGAGGCGCCCTTCACGCCGCGCGGCTGTGCCGCGCAGGCGTGGTCGGTCGCGGAAGTGCTGCGTTGCAGAGAGTCTCTGCGCCCCTGATCAGAAGGGCTCGACGCCGACCATGTAGGCCTGCGTCAGGTGACAGCCGTTCGCGTCCGTCACCTTCACCCAGATCGTCCAGTCGTACCCTGCGGTCGTCGGCGTTCCCGAGATCACGCCGGCGGAGCTCATCGAGAGGCCGGGAGGCAGCGAGCCGGAAGTGATCTGGAAGGTGTACGGCGCGGTGCCGCCCCACACTTCGATCGCGAACGACGCCGGCTCGTCGACCCAGAACGCCGGCAGGCTCTCGGTGATGAAGGTCAGGTACTGACAGGTAGCGAAAGCTGATACGGCGACACAGAGACTGAGGATGCCCACAAGAATGGCTTTCTTCACGTTGAATCCCTCCGATCTGGATTTGAAGAGATGGTACGCGGACGGCCACCCTTAGGGCATCCCGTAATTACGGAATCAGATGTCTCCGACGTAGATCGCGTAGGCCCGCGTCGTGTGACATCCCTGGCTGTCCGTCACCGTGATGAAGACGGTGGTGTCGAAGGTTGCCGTCGTCGGCCTGCCGACGACTCTCCCGCTCGGGGTGAGATGCAGCCCCGCCGGGAGCGTCCCCTCGACGATCTCGAAGTGATACGGCCCGTCGCCGCCGATCACTTCGAGCTGAATGTTGGCCGGCTCGTTCAGGGTGAACGTCGGCATGCTCTCGGGAAGGATCTCCAGAAACTCACATTGTGCGGAAGCGGTAGCGGCAAGACACAGCGACAGCACGGCCACGAGAATGGTTCTTTTCACGAATCTTCCCTCCGATGGGGACGATGGTAACGCTAGTGGACTGCCGGCGTCCGCGCCGGCTGTCTGTGGCGCCGTCTCGGCGCCACGCACCCGCGCGGGCGAGACGCCCGCGCAGACAGCCGGCGGGACGCCGGCGGTCCGCGTCACTTCATCTACTTCAACAGGTCCAGCACCGCCGCCACCGCCGCCCGCACGCCCGTGCGCAGGACGAGCTCCGGCGACGACGGCGCGAACTTGCTGGAGTGCAGTCCCGGCTGCGTGCCCGCCTCGAGCGCGGCGGGATCGCCGGCGCCGAGGGCCAGGAGCGCGGTGGGGATCTTTCCCTGCAGGCCGAAGAGGCCGAAGTCCTCGCTGACCATGGCCGGCTCGATCTCGACGACGTTGCCCGCGCCGAGCTCGCGCCCGATCGACGCCGCGAGCCGCTGCGTGAGCGCCGGCTCGTTGAACGTCGCCGCCACGGACTCGTGTCCGAGGTGCTCATAGACCGGCGCGCGGTCTTCAGGCAGTCCCGCGGCGATGGCCAGCCCGCGCGGGATGCGCTGGATCGACTCCAGCACACGCGCGCGCACCTCGGGCTTCATCGTGCGCACGGTGAGATAGAGCCTCACCTCGTCCGGGATGATGTTGCGCTTCGTGCCTCCTTCGATCTTCCCCACCGTCACCACGACGGGATCGAGCGGCGAGCGCTCGCGGCTGGCGATGGTCTGCAGCGCGAGGATCGTCTCCGAGGCCAGCACCACCGGGTCCTTCGTGTTGTGCGGCGCGGCGCCGTGTCCACCGACGCCGCGGATCGTCAGATTGAGCGAGTCCGTGGCGGCCATGAACTGGCCGGGGCGATAGCCGACCTTGCCCGCCTCGAGCGCCGCCCAGTCGTGCAGCGCGATCGCGTAATCGGGCCGGGCGATCTTCTCGTACAGCCCCGCGGCCAGCATCCCTTCCGCGCCCTTCACCACTTCCTCGGCCGGCTGGCCGATGAGCATGACCGTCCCCTTCCACTGCGACTTCAGGTCGGCCAGCAATTTCGCGGTGCCGAGGAGCGTGGTCATGTGCACGTCGTGCCCGCAGGCGTGCATCACTCCGGCGTTCTGGCTCGCGTACGGAAGGCCGGTCGCCTCGGGGACGGGCAGGCCGTCCATGTCGCTGCGCACGAGCACCGTGCGCCCCGGCCCATTGCGCATGATGGCCACGACGCCGTAGCAGGTCGCGGCCGGATCGGTGTAGCGGCCGAACGGATACGTGACCTCGTAGCCGAGGTCGCGCAGGCGCTGCGCGACGAACGCGGAGGTCTTCGCCTCCTGCATCGACAGCTCGGGCGACGCGTGCAGGGTGCGGTAAGTCTCGACGAGCGACGGCAGGACGGACTGCACGCGCTGGTCGAGGGTCTGCGCGTTCGCGGCGACGGAGAGGAGCAGGAGCACGAGCAGCTTGCGCATGTGCGAGAGCTTACCGCGACGAGCGCAGCTCCGGACTGCGGCAGCAGTCCAGACGCTGCGCGTTACATCGCCTCGGCGCTCACCACGTCGCCCGCCATGGCCACGCGGTTCTTGCCGTGCTTCTTCGCGTAGTACAGCGCCGCGTCGGCGCGGGCGATGAGGTCCGCGGGCGTGAGCCCGTCCTTCGGATACACGGCGACGCCGATGCTCACGGTGATGCGCAGCGCGCCGAGCTGCGGCGTCGCGAAGACGCGGCTCTCCACGAGCGAGCGCATGCGATTCGCGGCGTCGCGCGCCGAGTGCGACGGCGTGTCGGGGAAGATGATCGCGAACTCCTCGCCGCCGTAGCGCGCCACGACGTCGGTGTCGCGCGCGTTCGTCATCAGCTCCTCGACCAGTCCCTTGAGGATGTCGTCGCCGACCGGATGGCCGAACGTGTCGTTGATCTTCTTGAAGTTGTCGATGTCGATCATCGCCAGCGCCAGCTCGTGACCGGTGCGCGAGTGGCGGCTGAGCTCCTTCGTCAGCGCCTCCTGGAAGAAACGGTGGTTGTACGCGGGCGTCAGCGCGTCGATGAACGTGAGGCGCTTGATCTCCTCGTACTGCGAGGCCGACTGCAGCGCGGTGACGGCCTGCGTGGCGAAGACTTCGAGCGTCTGCACTTTCTCCACCGAGGGGATGCGCCGGTCGTGCGGCTCGCGCACGGAGAGGAAGCCGATCATCTCGTCGCCCTGCATCAGCGGCACGAGCAGCAGGTCGTTCTCGTGCCATTCATCCGGTTTCAGGAAGCCGTCGTCCGCATCCTCGGGGCGCACGAAGAAATCGTGCTCGCTCTTCCGCAGCGCCGTGTGCGACACGAAGTACGAGTTCGAGACGTGGAACTCCGGATTGAAGAACGCGGTGATCTCGCCCGGCGAGACGCGCTTCTTCCGCACGTCTTCCCACATGTCGTCGAGTCCCGCATGCGCGCGGCGGACGTAGTCGTCGGCGCGCGGGTCCTTGATCGCGAAGACGACGTTCTCGAAGCCGAGGGCGCGGTGGATGGCCTGGGCGATGCGCGTGAGCGCGGCGTCGACGTCGAACTGTCCGATCAGACTGTTCGAGACGTCGAGAATGGTGGACATCGTGGCGGCGTGGCTCTCGAGCTGTGCCGTCGTCTCGCGCATCTCGCGGCGCAGGAGCTGGTCCTGCAGCGAGAGCGCGGTCTGGTTCACGAGCAGCGTGAGGAGGTTGAGGCTCCCCGCCTTGAGGATGGACAGGTCCTCGGTCTCGAAGATGAGAATCCCGTAGATGACCTCGGGCGTCTGGATGCCGATCAGCACCTGGATGGCGCGCCCCGTCGACAGCGGGAACTTGCGCATGTCGCTCTGGAAGACGAACGCGCGGCTCGGCGCCGACTGCGCGAACCCCGCCTGGTCGACCCAGCGCAGGATGTCCTGATCCGTCGGCTGGCACTCGCCGAAACGGTACACCGACGGCGGGACGTCGGGATTCGGCTCCCACGTCACGACGGCGCACGCCTTCATCCGCGCGAGCTTGGACAGCAGCGACATCAGCCGCCGCAAGGTTTCGTGGTCGGTCTCCGCGGAGAGGATCTGCGTGGAGCTCTCGGTGAGAATGGCCAGCTCGCGATTGCGCCGCAGGAGCTCGACGTTCTGCTGCGCGGCCTCGGACTCGTTGCGCATGGCATACGCGACGATGAGCACGGGCAGGAACGCGACGACGAAACCGGCGATGCCCCAGTTGGCGTAGAGCATGACCTCGATGGCCACGACGGGCGTGACCAGCAGCAGCGTCTTCGCCTGCGCGAGCAGCACGCGCCGCAGATCGAGCGGCCCCGCCTCCCCTTCCGCGTACCGCCGCAGCGAGACGAAGCCGAGATGCAGCCCGACGTACCCGACGAACAGCAGCGTGGCCCCGGCCATCTTCGCCGACGGCGGCGCGTCCGCCGCGACGGCCACGGAGTAGAGCAGCCCGATGATGCCGTACGACAGCGCGAGCTGCGCGGCGTTGTAGAACGGCTCGAGCTCCCACTTTTTCCGCGAGGCCGCGTCGTACAGCGCATGCGCCCCCGCGCCGCCGAAGACGGCCATCAGCGCCACGGCGGGACTGTGAAAGACGAGCAGCGCGCCGAAGGCCACCGCCGCCTCGAAGCCGACGGACGCATCGCCGGAGTCGATGCGCAGAAAGGTGGCCACGAGGACGAGCACCGCCAGGACGAGCGCCGTCCGCGACTCGACGAGCGGCCGCGTCGCTGCCTCAACAGCCAGCAACAACACGGCCACAGCGACGACGCCGATCTTCCACCACCGGAAAAACGCCGCGCGGGACATAGGGGGAGCGAGCATTATAGGGCGCTCTGCGTGGCACCAGGGAGACGACCGGAGGCCTCCGGCGGGCCGAAGGTCTCTCGTCGTCTCCCTGACGCAACCCAGCGCCTATACTGCGGCTCCATGTGGGAAGCTGTCATTGGCCTCGAGGTGCATGCGCGTCTGCTGACGAAGACCAAGATCTTCTGTGGCTGCGCCATCGCCTTCGGCGCGCCTCCGAACTCCAACGTCTGTCCGGTCTGCCTCGGCTATCCCGGTGCCTTGCCGGTGCTCAATCGCAGGGCCGTCGAACTGGCCGTGCGCATGTCGCTGGCGACGGGATGCGAAGTCCATCCGCGCTCCGTCTTCGCGCGCAAGAACTACTTTTATCCCGACCTGCCGAAGGGGTATCAGATCTCGCAGTTCGACCGGCCGCTGGCGACGGGCGGGAGCGTCAATGACGTCCGCCTGCGACGCATCCACATGGAAGAAGACGCGGGGAAACTGCTGCACGAGCGCGACGCGTCGCTGGTCGACCTCAATCGCGCCGGTGCGCCGCTCATCGAGATCGTCACCGAGCCCGATCTCTCGAGCTCCGAACAGGCCGTCGCCTATCTCACGCGCCTGCGGCAGATCCTCATGTACACCGAGGTGTGCGACGGCAACATGGAGGAAGGGTCGCTGCGCTGCGACGCCAACGTCTCCGTGCGGCGCAAAGGGGAGCCGCTCGGCACGCGCACGGAGATCAAGAACCTCAATTCGTTCCGATTCGTCGGACGGGCCATCGATTATGAGATCCAGCGTCAGATCGGCGTATTGGAGGGCGGCGGCAGCATCGACCAGGAAACGCGCCTGTACGACGTCGACAGCGGCGAGACGCGCGTCATGCGCTCCAAAGAAGAAGCGCACGACTATCGCTATTTTCCCGATCCCGATCTGTTGACGCTGGAGATCGAAGAGACGTTCATTGCAGACATCCGCAAGGCGCTGCCCGCGCTGCCGCAGCAGCGCATCGAGCGCTATCAGCGCGATTACGGCCTCACCGCGGGCGATGCGGAAGTCATTGTGGCCACCAGGGCGGTGGCGGAGTTCTATGAAGCCGCGGCCGAGGAATCGAAGAATCCGCGCGCCGCGGCCAACTGGGTGCGTAATGAAGTCCTGCGCGTCCTCAATGAACGGAAGATCGACATCGCGGAGTATCGCGTGACCCCGAAAATGCTCTCCGAGCTCATTCACCTTCTCGACAGCGGCGCCATCGGCGGCAAGGCGGCCAAGGAAGTCTTCGAGGACATGTCGGCGTCCGGCGACTCCGCACGGACCATTGTGGAGCGCAAGGGACTGAGCCAGGTCAGCGACCCCGACGCCATCCGCGAGGCCGCGCGGCGAGTGCTGGAGAACAATGCGTCGACCGTGGAGCAGTACCGCGCCGGCACCACCAAAGTGTTCGGCTTCCTCGTCGGTCAGCTCATGAAAGAAATGCGCGGAAAAGCGAACGCCGATCTCGCCAATTCGATCCTGAGGGAGCTGCTCGACGAGTGAGGCGCGCGCGTGCAGGCCGGCGCCTGCTCCTCATCGCATTGTGTGCGGCCATTGCGTGGGTCGTCCTCGCCCACAGTACACCGCTCCTCCGCCATCCCATCGCCGCGCTGCTCCTCATCCGCGCGGAAGCGCCGCAGCAGCTTCCCGTCCCCGTGCGCGGCGTGCGCCGCTCGCAATTGCGCAATACGTGGGGCGCGCCCCGTTCCGGCGGACGCGCGCATCAGGGCATCGACATCTTCGCGCCGCGCGGGCGGGAAATCGTCAGTACGACGCGCGGCCTCGTCGTCACCGTCGGGCAGAATGCCCTCGGCGGACGCATCGTGCGCGTGCTCGGGCCGGGCGGTCACTGGCACTATTACGCACACCTGGAGCAATTCGGTCCGATCGCCGAGGGGGAGCTCATTGCAGAAGGGACGGTCCTGGGGACCGTCGGCGATTCCGGCAACGCACGCGGCACGCCTCCTCATCTGCACTACGGGATCTACCGGTTCCGCGGTGGCGCACTGAACCCTTTTGTCTTCCTTTCTCCCACTGGACGCTAGTCGTCCGGTGCTATGATGCGCGCCGTTTCTTTTTGCCGTATCCCACTGGAGAACACAGACTTAGGAGGTTACCCCCTTGCGATCTCTCAGAGCACTCACCGCCATGGTTTGTGCCGCGACGTCCCTTTCGGCGTTCGGTGCAGGCTTCTCGATCTTCGAACAGGGAGCGAAAGCCAGCGGCATGGCCGGCGCGTTCGTCGCCACCGCCGATGACCCCAGCGCCATCTTCTACAACCCCGCCGGCCTCGCCCAGCAGCGCGAGCTCACGGTCCTCGCCGGCGCGACCTTCATCAACTTCAGCAACGAGTTCAACGGCGATCCGAACAGCGAGTACACCTCCGGCACCTCCGGCAAGTACGACCGCCACACCTTCGTGCCGCCGAACATGTACGCCTCGCTGCCGATCGGCAACAACCTCACCGTCGGCGTGGGCGTCTTCGCCGCGTGGGGCCTGCGCACCGACTGGGCCGATCCGTGGGTGGGACGCTTCGTCTCGCGCGACGCCGACCTGAAGACGACCTCCGTGCAGCCGACCGTCGCCTGGCAGACCAGCAACGGCCGCTTCGCCGTCGGCGGCGGCGTGGAGTACCGCCGCGCGCGCGTCATCCTCAACCAGAACATCGCGCTCCCCTTCCCCAACCCGTTCACCGGCCGCATCACCGACGTCGGCAACGCGCGCCTGGCCAGCGATTACGGCGACGACATCGGCTGGAACCTCGGCGTGCTGTTCAAGCCGACCGACCGCTTCCGCATCGGCGCCTCGTACCGCAGCGACATGGACATCGAGCTGGACGGCGAGGCCGACTTCACGCAGATCTCCACCGGCAACGCGCAGCTCGACGGACTCGTCGCCCAGACCTTCCCGCAGGACGACACCATCAACACCGTCTTCCCCTTCCCCGCCGTCGCGGCCGTCGGCGTCGCCTTCAGCCCGAGCGAGCGCGTGGACCTCGAGTTCGACATCACGCACATGACCTGGAGCCGCTTCGAGGCTCTGGCGGTCGACTTCGACGACCAGCCGGCGCGCAACTTCGTGCGCGAGCAGAACTGGGAAGACTCCTCCGCCTACCGCCTCGGCGCGAACATCGAGGCCACGCAGAACTGGGACGTGCGCCTCGGCGCGCTGTACGACCAGAACCCGCAGCCGACCGAGTCGGTCAGCCCGCTGCTTCCCGACGCCGACCGCATCGGCGCGACCATCGGCGCCGGCTGGCACCACGGCCCGTTCATCGTCGACGGCGCGCTGTTCGTCCTGCACTTCAAGGACCGCAGCACGCAGGGCCGCAATCCCGAAGGCTTCGACGGGACGTACGAGACCGATGCCGTGCTGTGGAGCTTCAACCTCGGCTATCGCTTCTAAAGGAGACCCACGACCATGAACCGATTCTTCAGACTCGCAGCGGCAGTTGCGGTTGCAGCACTCGTCGCAGTTCCGTCGTTCGCGCAGCGCGGCGCGGCGGACTTTTCGAAATTCGTCGCCCTCGGCGACAGCTACGGCGCCGGCGTCGTCAGCGGCTCGCTCAACGAGCGCCATCAGGTGTGGAGCTGGCCGGCGGTCATTGCCCGCCAGGTCGGCTATGAGCTCTGCCAGCCGCCCGTCGGCGGCCCGACCTGCTTCTCGCAGCCGCTGGTCACCTTCCCCGGCATCGGCCCCGAGCTGCAGCTCGTCAACCTCGCGCCGACCATCGCCCCCGCCGCGGGCAGCGGCGTGCCGGTGATGAGCAACATGCCGGGCAGCTTCAACAACCTCTCCATCCCCGGCGCCACCGTCGGCGCGCTGCTGACGCTCACGGGCGGCGAGACGCCGGCCGCGGGCGAGCCGACCGCCGTCTCCATGGCCCGCTTCATCCTGCGCAACCGCGGCACCGCGGTGCAGCAGGCCATCAGCCAGCACCCGACCTTCATCGCCCTCTGGATCGGCGGCAACGACGCGCTCAGCGCCGTCTTCGCCGGCACCCCGGCGGTCATGACCTCGGCCACCGACTTCCGCACGCGCTACGAGGCGTTGCTCTCCGCGCTCGTGGCCGGTGCGCCGGATGCCGGCATGGTGGTCGGCAACCTCCCGACGCAGCCGCTCCCATACATGATGCTCATCCCGCCGGTGGTCATCAATCCGGCGACGAACCAGCCGGTGCCGGGTCCGAACGGCCAGCCGATCCCGCTCATCGCGGAGCTCGACGGCGGCACGGTCGGTCCGCTTCCGGCGGGCAGTTTCGTGCTGCTGCACGCGCGCGCGAATCTCTCCACGGGCTACGGCCTGCCGACCGTGCCGCCGTTCAACGCGCTGCCGAACGCCGGCAAGCCGCTGCCGGGCTCGGACGTCCTGACGCCGACCGAGTTCGCCGCCATCGCCGCGCGCGTGGCGGAGTTCAACAGCGCCATCAACGCCGCCGCCGCCGCGCGCAACATCCCGGTGGCCGACATCAACGGCCTGTTCAACCGCATCTACGCCGGCTACCACATCGGTCCGATCACCGTGACCGCGGCCCCCGTCACCGGCGGCTTCTTCGGCTTCGACTTCTTCCACCTCACGGACCTCGGCTACCTGCTCTTCGCCAACGAGTACATCCGCACGATCAACGCGGCGTACGACACCGAGATCCCGGTGGCGTCGATCGCACAGCTCTACGCGAACAACGGAGCCTTCTTCCCCGAGACCAGCAACGAGAACATCCAGATCACCGACGAGGCGATCAGCCAGATCAGGACGATGTGGGCCCAGCCCACCATCAGACGGATCCGGCGCATCTCGATCCACTGAAACGAAAAAGGCGGCCGGAAACGGCCGCCTTTTTTAGTGCTGAGTGCTGAGTGCTGGGTGCTGGGTGCTGATTTTCACGTCCCCGCCGGTCTCCCCCGCGGCGACGGCCTCGAGATGTCGATCATTGCCATCCGTTCCTTCTCGTCGTACCAGCAGTGGAAGCGCTTGATGCCGGGCACTTCGATGTCGTACGAGCGGAAGAAGCTCGGGACGTGGAGGGAGGTCGACTTTTCGGACTGGCGGATCTTCGCCGCGCCCTCTTCGCGCTTGTCGAGCGGCTTGATGCCGATGATCTTGCGCTTCTTGTCGTAGTAGAGATTCGCGCTGGTCTTGCCCCGCAGGCGGAGCATGTTGGCCACGGGCGACGGCAGGCGGATCAGGCGCGACTGGACGATCGTCGCAGAAGCGGGAAAGCGTTCGAATTCAGGCTGAGGCTCCCACTTCTCAAAGGCCATAAACCGACTCCTCACCCATCACGGACCCTCTGGCAACGTGACGATCATAAAAACTGGAATGATTTTGTCAACAATTAATCGGACGTGTTTCACGACGGGAAAACGTCATGCCAACTGCCGAAATTCTGAATGCGTTGAAAACAGATTCAGTTTTTGCACGGAACGACGTAAGGCAAATCGCGTGCAGAAATCGCCTAAGTCGCTGATTCGACGGGCTTAGCCAGCACGACCAGGGCGTCCGATCTGCCCCGCAGCCGTTCCAGAATGCTCACCGCCAGGAACAGCGGCAGCGCCAGCCGCGCCCGCCATCGCGGCATCCCGCCGTCGAGCGTCAGCCGGTCCACGGCCGTCCCGACGGGGACATCGTCGAGGTAGCGCGCCGCCACGACGCTGAATCCGTGACGCGCGAGAAAGCGCGTCAGCGTGGCCTGGTCGAAGTACGAAACGTGCGGGTATTCGTAGTCCGCCTGCCACAGCCGCCGCACCGCGCCGCGCAGCCGCAGCGCATGCGCGATCCTGAAATAGAGCCCCTCGGACGACGGCACTTTGATCACCCACAGCGCGCGCGTTTTCCGCCGCACGAGCTGCGCGAACGCGTGCAGGTCGTCGAGATGCTCGATCACGTCGAGCGTCGACACGACCTCGGCGGGCGGCGTCGCATGATCGAGCGTCCCCTGCTCGACGACCGCGCCGAGACGCTCGCGCGCCGCGCGCGCCGCCGTCGCATCCGGCTCCAGTCCGCGCACCGCGAAGCCCGACGCGCGCGCAGACTCGAGGACGAAGCCGTAGCCGCAGCCGACGTCGAGCCATTCGCCGCCCTGCACGTGCTCGCGCGCGAAGGCCACGATCTCGTCCCCCTGCACGCGCCGCACGTGGGCGATGGAATCGCGATACGCACGCGGATCGACGTCCGCGTAACTCGTCCCCTTCCGCGCGCCGAACGACGCCGTGCGCATCCCGCAGTCGCGGCAGCGGCGCATGGCCACGCCGGCGATCGTGCGCGCGGCCCATCGCTCGCTTCCGCAGACGGGACACATGGCCGGGCAGGATAGCGGAGTCCGCGAACCCGCGAGGGACGACGGGAGGCCCCTCGTCTCTTAGAATGCGAGCCACACCGTGGTCCAACGCATCGTCGTGCTCCTCGCCGCGCTCATCGCGGGATCGAATGCCTTCGCGCTCGATCCCGCGCGGGCGCTGACGCAGGCGCGGCTCTCCGTCTGGACGAGCGAGGCCGGGCTGCCGCAGAACACGATCGACACGATCGTGCAGACGCGGGACGGCTACCTCTGGCTCGGCACCGAGGAAGGGGTGGCGCGTTTCGATGGCGTGCGGTTCGTCGTCAGCGACCGGCAGACGGCGCCCGCGCTGCGCAGCGCGTTCATCTCCTCTCTCTTCGAGGCGCCGGACCGCACGGTGTGGATCGGCACCTACGGCGGCGGGCTGTCGCGCATGCGTCACGGCCGGATCGAAGCCTTCCATCCCGAGCTCCTCGGCGCGGACCGCATCCGCGAGATGCACGCCGCCCCCGGCGGCGCGCTCTTCATCGCCACCGCGGGCGGCGGACTGCTGCGCATCGACGGCGAACGGGTCTCGCGCTTCACCACGCGTCACGGCCTGCCGACCGATCGCCTGTGGGCCATCGAAGACGACGGCACCGGCGGCCTGTGGATCGCCACACACGGCGGCGGCGTGGTGCGCTGGCGCGACGGGCGCGTGCAGCAGCGCATCGCGCTCGCGAACGGCCTCGCGCGGGCCATCCTCCGCGACGCCGACGGCACGCTCTGGATCGCCACCGACGGCGGCGGCGTGGCGATGTGGCGCAACGGCGCGATCGTGCGCACCCTGACCACGCGCGACGGACTGCCGAGCAACTTCATCCGCTCCCTGCTCCGCGACCGCGACGGCAGTCTCTGGATCGGCACCGACGGCGGACTGGCGCGCTGGCGCGGCGGGCATGCGGAGACGCTCGGCGTCGCGGACGGCCTCCCCAGTCCCGTGATCCGCACCGTGTTCGAAGATCGCGAGGGGTCGCTGTGGGTCGGCACGACGGCCGGCCTGGCGCGCCTCAGCGACACGCGCTTCCTCTCCTTCACGCGGAAAGAAGGACTCTCCGCCGACGGCATCCGCGCCCTCGTCGAAGATCGCGAAGGACGCATCTGGGCCGGCACCGAGGGGGGCGGATTGTGTGAAGTGGCCGCGGCGCGCTGCATCGACGGGCTGCCGCACGACACGGTGTACGCGCTCGCTCCCGCGAGCGACGGCAGCCTCTGGATCGGCACCGACGGCGGCGGCGTGGCGCGGCTGCGCGACCGGAAGATCGTCGAGACCATCGATCGCGGACTGCCGAACAATCGCGTGCGCGCGCTCGTCGCGAGCGGCGATGGACTGTGGGTCAGCACGACCGCGGGACTGGCGCACGTGCGCGACGGCGTCGTCCGTCGCATCCCGGAGCTCGAAGACCGGCAACTGCGTCCGCTGCTGGCGCTGCCGGACGGCGATCTCCTCGTCGGCACCGACGGCGCGGGACTGTGGCGCGTGCGCGGACAGCACGCCGCGCAGATCGCGCGCGCGGGACGCGGACTGGAGAGCGATCGCGTGTTCAGCCTCGCGCTGGAGAGCGGTGGCCGCGGCGTCTGGATCGGCACGTCCGGCGGTGGCCTGGCGCGGCTCGACCTCGCGAACGGAAACGTCCGCTCGCTCACGCGGCGCGACGGCCTGTACGACGACGTCGTGTTCCAGGTCGTCGACGCGGGCCACGAGCTCTGGCTGACCAGCAACCGCGGGCTCTACCGCGTCGCGCGCAAGCGCGTGCTCGCCGCGATGCAGGGACGCGGAGCCGACCTCTCCGGCACCGTCTACGGCACCACCGACGGCATGCCGTCGGCGGAGTGCAACGCCGCCTTTCCCGGCGCGATCCGCGCGCGCGACGGACGGGTCTGGGTGGCCACCGCGCGCGGGATCGCCGTCGCCGATCCGCGGGCGCGCATGCGCAACACCATCCCGCCGCCCGTGCACGTCGAAGAAGTGCTCGTCGACGGCGCGCCGGCGCCGCAACGTCCGCTGCGCATTCCGCCCGGCGCGCAGCGCCTCGAGCTGCGCTACACCGCGCTCAGCCTGCGCGCGCCGGAGCGGGTCACGTTCCGCTATCGACTCGAAGGGTACGACCGCGACTGGGTGGACGCCGGCACGAGCCGCGTCGCGCATTACACGAAGCTCGAGCCGGGCGACTACACGCTGCGCGTCGTGGCCGCGAACGAAGACGGGATCCGCAGCAGCGGCGAGGCACGCCTCGGCCTCAGCGTCGCGCCGCAATGGTTCGAGACCTGGTGGGCGCGCCTGCTCGCCCTCGCACTCGTCGCCGCTGCCGTCTGGGCGGCCGTGCGTGCGCGGAAGAACAAAGAGCTGGCGCATCTCGCGGGTCAGCTCGCCGCGGCCAACGAGCGCCTGCGCGCGCTGTCGTACGTCGACGGACTGACCGGCGTCGCCAACCGCCGCCGCTTCGACGAGGCGCTCGAGGAAGCATGCGCCGCGGCGGCGCGGGAGCGCGCGCCGCTGTCGCTCGTGCTCATCGACCTCGATCACTTCAAGCAGCTCAACGACTCGCGCGGCCACCAGCAGGGCGACGAGGCGCTGCGCGCCGTGGCCGCACTCCTCGCCGAGCGTACCGAGTCGCGCGGCGGGCTGGCCGCCCGCTTCGGCGGCGAAGAGTTCGCGTGGCTCCTCCCCGGCTTACCGCTCGACGCCGCGCGCGCCGAAGCCGAATCGCTCCGCCTCCGCGTCCGCGAGTCCGGCGTCGTCACCGCCAGCCTCGGCGTCTCCTCCACCGCCGGTACCGCCGCCGCGACGCCGCGCACCCTCGTCGCCGCCGCCGACTCCGCGCTCTATCGCGCGAAATCGGCAGGGCGGGACAGGGTGGAGGTGGCGTGACCTCGAGTTGCGACCCGGCCACCCCAACTTGGGATCGGACCATCTCAATCTGAGATCAGGCCATCTCAACTTGGGATCGAGTCATCTCAACTTGGGATGGAGTCATCTCAACTTGAGATCGGGCCATCCCAAGTTGAGATCCACCGCCGCCGTCACGGTCGTCGCAACTCGTGCGCGGGCAGGTCACACGAGAGGTCGCTGCCAATGCTGGGGAAACACAAGCTGCAAACCTGGATTGTCGTACAACAGTTCAATCTCACCGAGAACCTCTACCGGCAGCTGGATATAAAGAGATGGTGGAACGCCGTCCTCAAACACCATCATTGCGCCGTGCGTTATGGGATCGCCATCGATCGGTATCGTGATGACTTGGCTATCCTCAGATAAAGACGGCTCGCCGAAACGATATGTCGGTTTCGGAAGCTTGGCCCTGTGAGGGACCTCGCTCCATGTCTGCAAAACGCTCTTCGCCCATTCAAGCCACTCGCGGTATCCAGTGACGACAATTTCGACGAGGGGTGCGTCCCACCCCCGCTCGTAGCGCAGCCGAAAATACCGTCTCGGATATGAGCTCAAGGAACCCACCCTCCATACACGAATACTGTCTTGGCTCGTAAAGCAGTGCTGGACTGTATCAATTACATCTCTGCGGCAGTTGTGGGATGACCCAGCAAGCCCCGATATGTCCTCGGCGTCTCCTCCCCGCCGGCACCGCCGCCGCGACGCCGCGCACCCTCGTCGCCGCCGCCGACTCCGCGCTCTATCCTGCGAAATCGGCAGGGCGGGACCGGGTGGATGTGGCCTGACCTCGAGCTCGATCCAGAAACCAACGGCGGCCTCGCGGCCGCCGTTTTCGTTTCATCCGCAGATGTCGTCCACGACCGCCGTCGCCAGCCGCTGGATGGTCGGGCCGCGCGCGATCAGAAGCGTGCGAAAGCTCACACCGGTCTTGCGCAGGATCGCAACGGCGACTTCGGCGGACATCAGCAGCTCGTCGGAGGCGAACAAAGGCCTCGACTTCGAGTACAGACCGCACGAATACATCCCGCTCGCCGTGACGATCAATTCGTACGGCGGCCCGCCCACGACGGTCATCAATGCGGAAGGTGCCTGGGTGGCGGCCGATCAGAACGGCAACTGCTGCCATCTCGCCGGCGTGATCACCGATTGACGTTTCCGCCCAAACGAAACGGCGGCCTCGCGGCCGCCGTTTTCGTTTCACACCAGCGATCGTTTTCCAGAGCTCCGGGCAGACCCCGCGGCCATCCCGCGCGGCGAAATGATCTGTGGACCGAGGCGCGGGAAGGGTGCGCCACCTTCGAGTCGCAGCGGTGCGCTTCCCCACCCCGCGTGCGTATAGCAATTCCATCACACACGTGCGCCGCGTGCAGGGAGATGAGATCGTGGCCCTCGCGCGCAAGCACGTGCAGGGCGGCGAGTGGCTCGACGTCGGCTGCGACCGCATCCTCAAAGTCGCGCGCACGATCGCCGACGTCGCCGGCTGCGAAAAGATCGAGTCGGCCCACGTCGCGCGGATCGACGTCTGCGTAACTCGTCTCCTTCCGCGCGCCGAACGACGCCGTGAGCATCCCGCAATCGCGACAGCGCCTCATGGCCACGCCGGCGATCCTTCCGCAGAGGGGACACATGGCCGAGGATACAAAACTCAAGGTGAGCCTTCAGCCCGCGCCCGTCGAGGCACGCAGTTGCCGGCGGAAGTCCTGAATGGACTCCTCGATGCGGCGTAAGGCTTCCTGCTCGTCCGGGGTCAATGCTTCCAGCCGCGCGCGTGACACCGTCTCGGAAAGTTCCGTCAGGATCTCTCTGGCGCCAGCGTGCTCGTTCGCCAGCAGCCGCAGTTCCACGGCTCTGCGCATGGCCTCGGCGGGCCCGAGGGCGCCGGTTGCGAATCGCGCGCGGGCATGCGCGTGTCTGGCGGCGACCGCGAAGTTCCCCTCACGCGCATAGAACCAGGTCGCGTCGATCAGGATCGCGCTCTTGTCGAAGTCCGGCAGGCGGTGGAACGTGCCGGTCGTCGCTTTCGCGAAGGCTTCGCGCGCCTCCGCGGTTCGCCCGAGCCAGGCCAGCGAGCGCCCCTTCGCAGCCAGGAAGACGAGCGTCTCCTCCGAACCGTCCGCGTAGGCGATGGCCCGATCGCAGACTTCTACGGCGTTGCGGTGGAAGTGCGCTCCGGCGAGCCGGGTGACGATCTCCCGATACGCGCGGAGCGCGAGCGCGCGCTCGGCCGGCCAGCGCTGAGGAATGACCTGCAGCGCGGCCACGGACTGGAGAAGAAGCACCTTCCGCTGCGCTGGATCACCCGCGGCCACGCTGAAGCTCGTGGCGTAGGCGAGTTGCTCGGCCGCCGTCGGTTTCACGTCCACCTCGAACGACCCGCGCTCCTCCATCGGCAATGGCTGCGCGTGCAACGTCATGACCGCGAGGAGCAAGATCGCCGCTACAGAGGACCTGAGGTTGGTGGCTGCCATAAGAGTTCCTTCCAGGGGACGGTTTTGTATCGTGAATCCAGAATGTCGACGCCGATCTCGGCGGCGAGCTCGCGCCAGAACGTCTCCGCGCACATAACCGCATTGCAGCGCAGATGACCCCTCACCTCAGACAGACGAGAAGCACAACTGCAACCCGCATGACTCTGGGCACGAATCCTCCGTGGATTGTTATTGGAACGACGCAATGTAGGGGAATGACGTCAGTACGTCAAGCACCCTCGGCTCTGCGGGCCGGCGGAGCGGCGCCACTCCGCCGGCCTGTCTCATCGAAAGTACGCCCGGTCCAGCGCCCGGTACTGCACCGCCTCCGCGACGTGGGCCGACTCGATCTTTTCGCACGCGGCGAGATCCGCGATCGTGCGCGCGACTTTGAGGATGCGGTCGTGCGCGCGGGCGGAGAGGCCGAGGCGCTCGATGGCGGCGAGGAGGAGGCGCTTCGAGCCGGGGTCGAGCTCGCAGGCGCGGCGGATCTGGCGCGAGTGCATGTCGGCGTTGCATTGAATCGATGCGCGGCGG
>DASUSL010000212.1:0-14315 GCA_036375135.1 Thermoanaerobaculia bacterium
GCGTCCTCGCCGGCTGCCCGGGCGGCGTCCCGCCGCCCGCCCCGGGTGGCGGCGCGGGACGCCACCACGTCAGCCGGCGGGACGCCGGCGCTCCGCTGTCCTGAGATACTTCGCGGATGTCCGGTAGTCAGATCGCGTTCGTCGCCGCCGCCTTCGTGATCCTCGCCGCGATCACGGCCGCCGTGCAGTTGCGCTGGCTCCGTCCCGGCCGCACGCAGACGATCGTGGTCTTCCTCGCCGGCGTGGCCGTCGTCGGATCGCTGTGGGCCGCCGGCCTCCCGCCCGCATGGTTCGCCGGCACGAAGAGCGGCTTCGGTCTCGCTCTTTCCCTCGCCGTCGGCGCACTGCTGGCGCGCGCGAAAGCGGGGGAGGCGCGCGCGTTCGGCTTCCCGCTCCTGTCCGGCATGAGCCTGACGCTGCTCGTGGCGAATGTGCTGACGTTCGCGAAACGCGTCCTGTAGAGGCACACCGCTCGCAATGATGAGCCTCGCGTGAATCGCCCACTGATCCTGCTCGTCGAGCCGCACGAGGAGCACCTCGCCCGCGGCCGTGACTTCCTGCTCGCCGACTGCTCCGAGACCTTCGAGGTCGCCACCGTCCCCACGCTGGAGACGGCGCGGGATGCGCTCGATCGCGCGGCGTCCGAGGGCCAGCCCGTCGTGCTGCTGCTCGTCCGGCACGTGCTCGAGGAAGAGCTGCTCCTCGACGTCCTCCGCCGCGGCAAGGAGATCTCGTCGGGGCTGAAGGTCATCCTCTACGCCGGGGAGCTCGATCCCGGCTTTGCGCTGAACGCAAAACGCGAAGGCCTCGTCGACTACAGCGTCGACGAGCCGTGGGACGCGCCCGAGCTCTCGCTTGAGCCGATCGTGCGCGACGCGTTGCGGGCGTGGGAGACCACCGCCGGCGCGTCCGATGTCGTGGAAGTCTTCGGCGATCAGTGGCAGCCGCGCTGCCACGACGTGAAGGACCTGCTGGCGCGGCACCGCGTCCCGTACCGCTGGGTCGACACCGGCCCGGACGACGAGGACGACGGGCCGGGCGAGCCGACGCGCATCGTCTTCCCCGACGGCTCGACGCTCGTCGATCCGGACGACGAGGCGCTGGCGCAGAAGCTCGGCTTCAGCACCTCGCCCGAAGAGAAGTTCTACGACCTGGTCATCGTGGGCGGCGGACCGGCCGGACTCGCGGCCGGCGTGTATGCGAGCTCCGAGGGGCTGCGCACCGTGATCATCGAGCGCGACGTTCCCGGCGGCCAGGCCGGGTCGAGCGCGCTCATCGAAAACTACCTCGGCTTTCCCGACGGCCTCTCCGGCGCCGAGCTGGCCTCGCGCGCGGTGACGCAGGCGCAGAAGTTCGGCACCGAGATCCTGCTCACCAAGAGCGCCGCGCAGTTGAAGGACGACCGCGGCTACCGCGTCATCGTGCTCGACGACGGCACGCACATCGTCGCGCACACCGTGCTCCTCGCCACCGGCGTGGCCTATCGCAAGCTGACGGTGGAAGGGGCGGAGCGCCTGACCGGCGCGGGCCTCTACTACGGTGCCGCCGCGGCGGAAGCCGCCCGGTTCCGCGACCGCGACATCTGTCTCCTCGGCAGCGGCAACTCGGCCGCGCAGGCGGCGCTGCTGCTGGCCCGCTACGTCCGCTCGCTGACCATGATCACCATCGACCCGTCGCTGGAGACGACCATGTCGCAGTACCTGGTCGATCGCATCGGCGCGCTGGGGAACGTCAAGTTGTTGACCAGAACCAGCGTGGCCGAGGTGAAGGGGGAGGAGCGCGTCGAGAAGGTGGTGCTCGAGGACATGGAGACGAAGGAGCGGCGCGAGATGGCCACGGACGCGCTCTTCATCTGGATCGGGGCGAAGCCGCGCACCGAGTGGCTGGAGGACGCGGTCGTCCGCGACAAGCAGGGCTTCATCCTCACCGGGCGCGATCTCCGCCGCAAGCACCTCGACGGCTGGCCGGGGGACGTCTGGCCGTCGCCGCTGGAGAGCAGCATGCGCGGGGTGTTCGTGGCCGGCGATGCACGGCACGGATCGGTGAAACGGGTGGGCTCGGCCGTAGGGGAAGGGGCGATGGCGGTGCAGCTCATTCACGACTATTTGCGGGAGCGGTAGGGATGTGATCTGGCGCACAGTTTGCTGTTCAGCTATTGCAGTAAGTGCAAATCTGAGGGGTGTCTTCTTGCAATACACGATCGAAGCGCGAGAGCTCACGAACGAGTACACACACCGCCCCGCCAACGACGTCGAGTCACGCCGGATCACCGTCGAAGCCAGTGACGCCGGCGAAGCCATCACGCAGTACGTGCGCGCAACCGACGGCGAGCTGGTGAGCTTCACCAATCCCGCCCGCGGCCAGGAGTCCATCGCCACCGTGAAGAAGGAAGACACGGTGTTCCTGGTGCGCGTCTACGCCGCCTGACCCGATGGCAATCCACGATGGACGGCGGCGCTGCGGCGCCGCTTTTTGTTGCTGGCTTACAATCCGCGCCCAATGAGTGCGGTCTGGGCGTTGCTGGCATTTGCGATGACGCTGGCCGGCGGCGCGTTCGCGTACCGCTACCGGCGCTACCTGCAGGCGATCATGGCCTTCTCGGCCGGCCTGCTGATCGGCGTGGTCTTCCTCCATCTGGTCCCGGAGATCGTGGAGCACGCGCACGAGGCGTCGATCGAGACGCGCACGCTGATGCTCATGCTGCTGGGCGGCTTCCTGGCCATCTTCCTCCTCGAGAAGCTGACCATCATCCACAGCGAGAAGACGCACGACGTGCCGGGACACCACCATCACGTCGGCGTGGCGGGTGCCGTCGGTATTTCTTTCCACAGTTTCCTCGACGGACTGGCCATCGGCGTCGGCTTTCAGGCGGGGACGGAGGTGGGACTGGTGGTGCTGCTGGCCGTGCTGGCGCACGACTTCGCGGACGGGCTCAACACGGTGACGTTCATGCTGGCCCGGCGCAACAGCCGCTGGCGGACGTTCTCGCTCCTGGCCGTGAACGCGATGGCGCCGGTGGCCGGCGCGCTGCTGGCGAACGTGATCGACGTCGACCCGCGCCTGCTGGCCTTCCTCCTCGCCTTCATGGCCGGCTTCCTCTTGTACCTCGGCGCCAGCGATCTGCTCCCGCACGTGCACGAGCAGCCGCGCTTCGCGCTGATCTTCTCGACGATCGTGGGCGTGGCCACGGCGGCGCTGGGCGTGTACGCGCTGGCGCGGTTCCACCCGCACTGACGGCGCGGCGACTACTGCGCTCGCGCGAGACGCAGGCGAGGACGAATCGTCGACGCGGTGGCCGGATCCAACTCGGTGAGCCGTTCCTCGATCTCGGCCTCCGTCGTGATGCCGTGCCGCATCAGCGTGGCGACGAAATCGCGATCCTTCTCACGCCATGCGGCGAGCTTGCTGACAGCGAGGTCCGACGGGTCGGGGCAGATGCCCGTGACGCCCCCGGTCGCCGCGGATCGGATGGTCACTGCGCGGTCGCGCCACTGCGATGGGAGGATGGCCGTCTCGGCTCCGACGCCGTGGGCGTAGTAGCCGAACGTCTCGTGGAATGGGGAGCGTTCGCCGATGGAACCGTCAATCAGATCGCTCGCGTGATCGTCGCCAGGCGCATACAGGTCGGGCCCCCCGGAAAGAGTGATCTCCGGCGGCGCGTGCGGCACGGCGCCGAGCACGGCCTGGCTGCCGACGATGACCCATTCGTCGCGACCGGTGATCGCGCCGGCGGCGCGGAGGATGTGCTCCACCTGTTCCCGCGTCATGCGCTGCGTGCCTTCCGGTAGATTTCCCAGCGCTCGGTGGGAGTCAGGATGCCGCAGAAGGGATCGGTCTGGCGGAGGCGCTGCCCTTCGTCGCTTTCGTCGAGGAGGATGGCGCGCACGGTTTCCCACGGCTGGCGAAGAAGTGTCTGCCACTCTCGCGCGGAGAGGACGCCCTGTGCGACCCAGCGGTCGCAGACACGTTTCGCGTGCTCGAGACCGCGGCGCTCGGGGTCCGCGTCGATCTTCGCCACGATGCGCCGCACCATCTCCAAGCTGCGGCGATCGATCTCCTGATGGGTGCGCACGTCACGATTGTAACGACGTCACCGGTAGTAGCCGGTGACGTCGATGACGACGTGCTGCGGGCCGCCGCTGTTGAGCACCGACAGCGTGCCCGTGTTCGACAGGGGGACGGTGGCGTTGTTGGCGCGGGTGCGGCCGATGCGGTAGTTCATGGCGCTGGTACCGCCCCACGTCGTGCCGGCGGGCCACAAGGCGAGCCATCCGTCGGTGGCGGGGGCGACGGCGGTGACGTTGGCCACGATCGCTTTTGCGTCGGATGGAATGCCGCACACGCCGGCCACGGGGACGTTGCGCGTCTCGGCGTGGGCGATGGCGGCGCCGCCGCGCGTGTCGGCGACGCGGCATGGCGTGACGATGTAGAGCATCGTCGCGCCGGCGGGCCGCGCGTGGATCGGAACGTTCGCGTTGCCGGCGGGGCTGCAGCCGTTGCGCGACACCGTGACGCTGAGCGTGACGCTGCCGCTGCCGCCGGCGGTGTACGTGATGGCGCGCGTGCCGTGTCCGGCGGTGATGGTGCCGTTGACGATGCCCCAGTTGTACGTCGCGCCGGCGCCGGCGTCGGCCACCGAGGCGAAGTTCTTCGTGTTGTGGGCGAAGACGCCGCTGCTCGCGGAGATCGTGGCGTCGGGCGTGGCGGTCACTTCGAGCGGGAGCTCGTTGGAGACGGTGGTCACGCCGCAGTTCGGCGTCACGGTGACGACGAGCCAGCGCGCGCCGAGGCCGGCCAGGTCGTTGCCGTTGATCATGTACGTGGATGACGTCGCGCCGGCGATCGGCGTGATCGCGCCGCCGGTGGTGGTGCGGTAGCCCCACTGCACGGTGACTCCCGCGCCGCCGCTGATGTTCGCCGTGGCGTTGCCGTTCGTCCCGCTCGCGCAGACCGCGGTCGTCGCCGACCACGCCACGACGGTGGCCAGCGGATCGGCACACGCGGTCGCCGTCACGTCCACCGTCGAGTATCGAATGCTCCCATCCGCCCCTTCGGCGCGCAGCAGGAAGGTGTAGAGATCGCCGGCGTCCGGGACGAAGGTCGGATTGCGCGCCGTGGTCGAGGAGAGCTCCGCGGTCGAGCCGGCAGGACGGCGGTCGATGCTCCACGTCCAGCTCGTGGCCGAGTCGGGATCGGTGTCGAGTTGCACGGCGGTGAATGGCGCCGGCGTCGCGGGTGAGGCGGTGGCCACGTCGGCGAGGCCGGGGATGCGCGCCTTGCGGATCTGACTGCCGCCGAAGTCGGTGAGGTAGAGGTTCGTGTGGCTGTCGCCGCCGATGCCGCCGACCGACTCGAAGCGCGCGATGTCGCCCGTTCCGTCGCGGAGCGCCCAGCGCGACGCGCGTCCGGCGACGGTCGTCACGACGGCACCCGGTTGAATGAGACGGAGGGCCGCGGCGTCGGCGACATAGAGATCGTTGCCGATGGCGTGAATGTCGCCCGCGGAGATGAACGTCGCGGCCGTGCCCGTGCCGTCGAGCGAGCTCGCGGAGCCGCTGCCCGCGTACGTCGTCACCGCGGCCGTGGCCAGGACGATCTTCCGGACGACGTGGTTCCCCTGATCGGAGACGAAGAGGTCTCCGCTGGCGTCGAAGGCGAGCCCCGCGGGATTCTGGAATCGCGCCGCGGTGCCGGTGCCGGTCAGGTTTCCGGGCGAGCCGGTCGCGCCGGCGAACACGGTCACGGCGCCGGACGGCATGTCGATCCTGCGGATGGCGTGGCCGTGGAACTCGGAGACGTACAGATCGCCGTCCGGCGCGATGGCGAGGCCGAGGGCGCCGTCGATGCCGGTAGCGACCGTGGTCACGACGCCGCCCTGCGTGATCCTGCGGACGTTGTCGTTGACGACGTCGGTCACGTAGAGCACCCAGTCGTTGCCGTCGTAGCCGACGACGATCCGCGAGGGCTGGCGGAACAGCGCGGTGACGCCGGTACCGTTGGCGTTGCCGGCGGCGCTGCCGGCGAGCGTCGACGTGACGCCGGCGGGCGTGATCCTGCGGATGCGCGCGTTGTACGCGTCGGCGACGTAGAGATTGCCGTCCGGCGCGAGCACGACGTCCGAGGGGGAGGCGAAGCGCGCATCGAGCCCGGTGCCCTCCGTCGTTCCGCGCGCGTTCGGCTTGCCCGCGAGCGTGGTGACGGAAGCGCCGGAGACGGTGATCCGCCGGACGGCGCGGTTCACCTGATCGGTGACGTACAGCAGCGTGCCGTCGGGAGAGAGCGCGACGCCGCGCGGGTAGCTGAAGCGTGCCGCAGTGCCGATGCCGTCCGCGTAGCCGCCGGAGAATCCTCCGGCGAAGGAGGTGACGGTGCCGGCGGGGGTGACCTTCACGATCCGGTCGGCCGAGGTGACGTAGACGTTGCCGGCCGCGTCGACGTCCAGGCCCCCGGGATAGTCGATGGAGGCGATCGGCGTGACGACGCCCTGCGGCGTGCATTTGTAAAGGCCGCCGCTCTGCGTGGTGAAGTAGAGGTTGTTGCCGGCGTCGATGGTCAGGCCGTGCGGCGCGTCGGCGGTGGATGCGAATGCGGTCAGCGATCCCCACGGCGTGATCTTCACGATACGGTCGGCGGTGAGATCGGTCATGAAGACGTTGCCGTGGGTGTCGGCCGCCACGCCGAACGAGCTGGGCGCGCCGTAGACGAGCGTCGTGACGGCGCCGCTCGGCGAGATCCTGCGCAGGTCGTCTTCGGCGACGTACAGGTTGCCGGAGCTGTCGAAGGCGACGGCGTGCGGCCCGCGGAAGCGAGCGACGCTCCTGCGGCCGCTCGTGCCGCCCGGCTCTCCGGCCATGCCGGCGAAGGTCGAGACGACGCCCGAAGGCGTGATGCGGCGGATGGTGTGCGCGGTGGAATCGGCGACGAGGACGTTGCCGCTTTCGTCCACGGTGATGCCGAACAGGCTGTCGAAACGCGCGGCGCTGCCGGTGCCGTCGCGATAGCCGGGACCGCCGTCCGATCCGGCGAAGGTCGTCACGGAGAGCGACTCGGCCAAGGCTGCCGTGGACAGGAAGACGGCACAGACCAGACCGCAGAGGAAGCGCATGGTAGCGATTGGGCGCAGCCTCAGCGGAAGTAGCCGGTGACGTCGATCACCACATGTTGTGGACCGCCGCTGTTGAGCACCGACAGAGTGCCCGTGTTCGGGAGCGGGATGGTGGCGTTGTTGGCGCGGGTGCGGCCGGTGCGGTAGTTCATGGTGCTGGTGCCGCCCCAGGTCGTGCCGGCGGGCCATAAGGCGAGCCAGCCATCGGTGGCGGGAGCGACGGCGGTGACGTTGGCGACGACCGCTTTCGCGTCGGACGGAATGCCGCACAGGCCGGCCACGGGAACGTTGCGCGTCTCGCCGTGCGCGATGGCGGCGCCGTTGCGCGTGTCGACGATGCGGCACGGCGTGACGATGTAGAGCATCGTTGCGCCGGCGGGCCGCGTCGCGATCGGCACGCTGGCGTTGCCGGTCGGGCCGCAGCCGTTCCGGGAGACGGTCACCGTGAGGGCGACGCTGCCGCTGCCGCCGGCGGTGTAGGTGATCGCGCGAGTGCCTTGTCCCGCGGTGATGGTGCCGTTGGTGATGCCCCAGCTGTACGTCGCGCCGGCGCCGGCGTCGGCGACCGAGGCGAAGTTCTGCGTGCTGTTCGCGAAGACGCCGCTGCTCGCCGCGATGGTGACGTCCGGAGTGGCGGTCACCTCGAGCGCGAGCTCGTTGGAGACCAGGGCCGTTCCGCAACTCGGCGTGACGGTGACGACGAGATAGCGCGCACCGAGGCCGGCGAGATCGCTGCCGCTGATGCTGTACGTGGGGGAGGTCGCGCCGCCGATCGGCGTGATCGCGCCGCCGGGTGTCGTGCGATAGCCCCACTGATAGCCGACGGTCATGCCGCCGGTGACCGTCGCCGTGGCGTTGCCGTTCGTCCCGCTCGTGCACACCGCGGACGTTCCCGTCGAGGCCACGACCGACCCGAGCGGATCGGCGCAGCTCGACGCCATCACGTCCACCGTCGAGTAGCGGATTCCGCCCGGTCCCTCGGCGCGCAGAAGGAAGGTGTAGAGGTCCTCGACGTCCGGCGTGAACGTCGGATTGCGGACGCCGGTCGAGGAGAGTCCCGCCGTCGAGCCGGCCGGACGCCGGTCGACGCTCCACGTCCAGCTCGTCGCGGTGTCGGGGTCGGTGTCGAGCTGCACGACGGTCTGCGGCAGCGGTGCCGCGTTCGACGTCGTGGCGACGTCGGCGATGCCGGGGATGCGCGCCTTGCGGATGCTGTTGTCGTTGGCGTCGCAGATGTAGAGGTTCGTGTGGCTGTCGCCGCCCAGCCCCTCGACGCCATTGAAGCCGGCGTTGTCTCCCGTGCCGTCGCGGTTGACGTGCTGGTACGGCTGCCCCGCGACCGTGGTCACCACCGCGCCGGGCTCGATGAGACGGATGAGGTCCGAAGCGTCGGAGACATACAGGTCGTTGCCGATGGCGTGGACTTCTCTCGGAGCATTGATTCCCGCGGCCGTTCCGGTGCCGTCGGACGCCAGGGTGCTTCCGTTCCCGGCGTACGTCGTCACCTCGGCGGTCGCCAGCACGATCCTGCGAATGAGGTGGTTGCCGCTGTCGGCGACGAAGAGCGTTCCATCGGCGTCGATCGCCAGACCCTGGGGATACTCGAATCGCGCGGCGGTGCCGGTGGCGTTCGTGTTCCCCGGCGTTCCGGATGCGCCCGCGAAGACAGTCACCGCCGCCGACGGCATGTCGATCTTCTTGATCGTGTGACCGTAGTACTCGGAGACATACACGTCGCCATCCGCGGCGACCGCCACGCCGAGGGCGCCGTCGACACCGGTGGCGATGGTGGTCACGACGCCGGCCTGCGTGATCCTGCGGACGTTGTCGTTCTGCCGGTCCGTCACGTAGAGCACCCAGTCCGGTCCGTCATAGCCGAGGGCGATCCGCTGCGGCAGGTCGAACTGCGCCGCGGTCCCGGTGCCGTCCGCGTTGCCGAGCAAGCCTCCGGCAAAGGTCGTGGTCACACCCGCGGGCGTGATTTTCCGGATGAGGTGATTGAACGCGTCGGTCGCATAGAGATTGCCGTCCGGCGCGAGCACGACGTCGGTCGGATAGGAGAAGCGCGCGTTCAGGCCGGTGGCGTCCGTCGTTCCGCGCTCGCTCGGTTTCCCCGCGAACGTCGTCACGACGGCGCCGGGGACGGTGATTTTTCGAATGACGTGATAGTCCGCCACGTACAACAGCGAACCGTCGGGGGAGAGCGTCATGCCGTGTGGAAAGGTGAATCTCGCCGCGCTGCCGGTGCCGTCCTGCTGTCCCTGGAACGCCGTCCCGGCGAAACTGGTCACGGTGCCGCCGGGTGTGACCTTCACGATCTCCGTGCCCGTCGTCACGTACAGATTTCCGGATGCGTCCACATCGATGGCGAATGGAGAGGCGAGCGTGGTGATCGGGGTGATGACGCCGGCCGGCGTGCATTTGTAGACCCCGCCGTTCTGCGTGGTGAAGTAGAGATTGTTGCTGCCGTCGATGGTCAGGGCGTGAGGACGGGCGGGGGTGGTGACGAAGGTGGTCATCGTTCCGCCGGGCGTGATCCTGCGGATCGAGTCGCCCAGCACGTCGGTGAGGAAGACGTTGCCGCTGCCGTCGACGGCGATGCCGAAGGAGGTCGGGGCCGGGGAGAGGAGCGTCGTCACGATCCCGCTCGGCGAGATCCTGCGCACGCCCGCCTCCGCGACGTACGCGTTCCCCGCCGCGTCGACGGCCACGGCGTACGGCGACTGAAACCGTGCGAGACCGCCCCGGCCGTTCGTCGCTCCGAGCTCTCCGCCGACACCGGCCAGGGTCGTGACGGCGCCCGACGGAGTGATGTGGCGGATCGTGTGCGAGTTGCTGTCGGCGACGAGGATGTTGCCGCTCGCATCGACGGCGAGACCCCTCGGCCAGTTCAGACGCGCGGCATTTCCCACGCCGTCGCGATGGCCGGGACCACCGTCCGATCCGACGAAGTTCGTCACGGAGAGCGACTCGGCGAAGGCCGGAATGGACAGCAGGACAGCACAGACGAACGTGCGGACGAAGGGCATGGAAGAATGGACCCGGATCGAAGTGGATTTTGAACCGGGTCCATGGTAACCCAGGTGCGCGTTACAGCGACTTCACGTTGTCTTTCGGGTTCCTGTCGATGAGCTTGTTCATCGGGTCGATGCCCGCCTTAACCGGCGTGCCCGTCACCACCACCTCGAACGTCTGCTGCGGCTTCGTGATGTGGCGCTTCTCCACGAAGAGCACTTCGTCCTTTTCGCCGAGGACGCCGATGTCGATCCAGTCGTCGACGGGGACCGGCTTCTCTTCGCCCTTCGCGTCCGACTGCAGCTTCGTCGAGGTGACGGTCATCTTCACCGTGTACCTGCCGTCGGGGCGTTTGGTCATGCTGACCTCGCGGGCCTGGTTGTCGAAGAGCACGATGCGCTCGAACAGATCCGTGATGACTCTCTGCTGCGCCGGCGGCGCCTCGGCGCGGAAGTAGCGCACCAGTTCCTGCGCGGTCGGGTAGGGCGGGCCGCTGAACGCGTGCGCGGCGATGAACTTCCGCAGCGCGGCGTTGACGCGCGCCTCGCCGATGTAGTCGCGCAGCGCGTACATCACCAGCGAGCCCTTGCCGTAGTGGATGTACTGCTGGTTCTCGACGAGCGAGATCGGCTGCTCGGCGATCAGCTCTCCGCCGCGGCCGCGCAGGTAGCGATCGAGCTCGTAGCGGAGGAACTTCTGCATCTTCTGCCGGCCGTACTCCTTCTCCATGACCATCAGCGCCGAGTACTGCGAGAGCGTTTCCGTCAGCACGGTGGCCCCCTTCACGTCGCCGCCGATGACCTGGTGCGCCCACCACTGGTGCGCGATCTCGTGCGAGGTGATGTAGAAGACGTAGTCGATCTTCTCCTCATCGCGCAGGTCGGCCACGAAGCCGATCGACTCCGAGAACGGAATGGTGTTCGGGAACGACTGCGCGAACGACTGATAGCCGGGGAACTCCAGGATGCGCACCTGCTTGTGCTGGTACGGCGAGAAGTTCGCCGTGAAGTAGTCGAGCGACTTCTTCACGCCGTGGATCATCCGGTCGACGTTGTACGCGTGCTTCTTGTCGTAATAGATCTCGATCGGGATGTCCTTCCAGCGGTCGCGCTTCACCTCGTAGCGCGCCGACAGGTACGACCAGAACGAGAGAATGGGCGACGTGGTCTTGTAGTGGAAGTAGCGGCGGCCGTTCTGCGTCCACTCGCGCTGCAGGTAGCCGGGGGCGAGTGCGATCTGGTCGGCCGACGTCGACACGGTGGTGTCGAGGCTGATCCAGTCGGCCTCGCCGCTGAGCTGGTTGTTCATGCGCGCGCGCATGTCGGTCGGCGGCGCCTGCCGCTCGAGCTCTCCGAGACCGTACTTGCGGCGCTTGTTGCGGTCCTGCAGCTCGATGCCGCCGTTGTAGCCGAGGTGCGGGAAGTAGGCGAAGCTGTTGATGAAGGTCCCGTTCTCGACGACGTTCGTGTTCGACCCGCCGTTCGGGAAGCCGCGCGCGGCGAAGCCGGTCTGGAAGCGCATCGGCATCGACGCGCCCGGCGCCAGCGGCTGGTCGAGCGTGTAGATGGTGTAGCCGAAATCGCGGTCGTCGCTCTTCACGCGCGCGCCGGGGAGGTCGATCTTCCACGTGGTCAGCGTCTGCGGATTGACGGAGACGTGCAGCTCGCGCAGCGGCTGGCTGGTTTTGTTGACCAGCGTGTACGTGCCGCGGATGTCGACCACGCGGCGCTCGGGATGGATGTCGACGTCGGCCTGCACCGCGGTGATGCGCGGCTTCGGCATGTGCTCGTACTTTTTGTACTTTTTCTCCGCGTCGGCCTGCAGCTTCTCGGAGTCCTTGGTGGTCGTGTATTCGTTGAGGACGTTGGTGTTGTAGTAGATGTAGCAGCCGGTGCCGGCGAAGGCGATCAGGAAGAGGGCCAGCGTCGCCGCGGCCGGCTTGCCGAAGCGCTGCCGCGCCACGGCCATGCGCTGGCGGAAGCCGGCGTCCGTGCCGCGCACCCACAGCAGGTGGCAGACCACCAGCATCGCCGCCACGAACAGCATCCAGTAGCCGTTGAAGACGGTCATCGGCCAGGCGAAATGCCCCCAGCCGTTCATGTCCGACCAGTCGACGATCGGCGTCGAGGCGTACTGGTAGAGGCGGTGCTCGAAGTCGAGCGCGCGCAGCGCGGGGCGGCTGATGAACCAGAGCATCACGCCGGCGAAGGCGACGAATTTCTGGTTGAAGAGCACCTGCAGGATGAAGGCGAGCGCCGTGATCAGGAACAGGAAGCCACCCAGCTGCAGGAAGACGCCCTTGGCGTACACCACCGGCTCGAAGTTGTAGTAGCCGCGGGTGGCCTGGATCAGCATGGAGGTGAGGATGGCCACGGTGAGCGTCGCGTACGCGACGAGGACCAGCCCCGTGAACTTCGCCGCCCACTGCGCCCACGTCGGCAGCGGCATGGTGTCGGTCACTTCACTCAGCTTCAGGTTGCGCTCGCGCCAGACGATGTCGCCCGCGTAGAACGCGGTGATGAGCATGCCGAAGAGCAGGAAGCCGCCGAAGATGATCTCCACCATGGAGCCGGTGGTGGGGTAGACCGAGGTGCCGAAGCGGTTGCCGAGGGTGGTGCTGTTGCCCCAGATGTTGGCCATCCCCAGGATCATCATGATGATGAAGGGGACGCCCTTGAAGATGGTTTTGGCCTCGAGCTTCGCCACGGCGAAGTACTTCCGCCACGACGCCGCGCCGCCGAACGTCTGCGTCACTTTCGGCAGCACCAGCGAGATGCGCTGGATCGGGCCCGGCTCCGCGGCCGCGCGGGCGGCCTTCTTCCGCGACTTGCGCGAGCCGGTGGCGAACTGGAACCTCCAGATGGCGAAGCCGAGGATGAGCAGCGAGACGCCGACCCACAGCACGCGGTTCCACAGATACAGCCCTTCCAGCGGCAGCACCTGCGTGTTCTTCTGGAAGACGGTCCAGTAGCGCGTGGCGATGGAGAGCGCGGTCATGCCGAACGGATCGAGCAGCGCCGCCGCCGCCTCGTACTCGATGTCACTGGCAATCCCCTCGGCGATTCCATACGCGACGAAGAACGCCACGACGCTCGCGTAGGTGATCATCACGCTCCGCGTCAGCGCCGCCACGGCGAAGAAGATCGCTCCCGCCAGCAGCAGGTTCGGGACGACCATCACCAGAAGGGAGTAGACGTACGGCCAGAGCTCGAAGGGGCCGAGACGCTCTTTCTCGATCCACGGCATGAAGCCGCCGATCATGAGCGCCAGCGCCACTCCGGCGTACACCAGCACGGCCACGCTGAAGGAGCCGAGGAAGCGTCCGGCCAGGAACGAGACCTTGCCGATCGGGGAGCTGAAGAAGAGGCCGTCGGTGTTGAGGTCGAAGTCGCGCTGGACGGCGTTGGAGACGAAGGCCGTCACCACCAGCACGCCCATGACGCTCAGCGCCGTGAGCATGAACATCGTCACGAACGGCGAGTTGCGGTGGACGTTGCCGACGCCGCCGCCGATGGTGACGCCATCCGTGGTCGCGGCCAGGAAGGTCAGCAGAAAGAAGATGGTGGTGAGGATGTAGAAGAGCGGAGCGCGGAGGTGGTACTTCGCCTCGAACCGTGCGATGGCGGCGAACACTTACGCGGCCTCCGAGGTCTTGGCCTGTTCGAGCGTGGAGAAGTAGACGTCCTCGAGGCTGGCCGACACCGGCTCGAAGCCGCTCGGCTGCTCGTCGCTGAAGACGTGCACGACGGTCTGGCCGGCGACGAGTTTCGTGGAGATGACGGCGTGCTCGCTCTGGACCGCCTCGAGATCGCCCTTGGCGATCCTGCGCCGCCAGATTTTCCCCTGCACGTTCTGCATGGCCGCGGCCGGATCACCCTCGGCCAGCACGCGGCCGTGGGAAATGATGGCCATGCGCGAGCAGAGGTCGCTCACGTCTTCGACGATGTGCGTGGAGAGGATGACGATGACGTTCTCGCCGATCTCGGCCAGGAGGTTGTGGAAGCGCACGCGCTCGCCGGGATCGAGTCCCGCCGTCGGCTCGTCGACGATGATCAGTTTCGGATTGCCGAGCAGCGCCTGGGCGATGCCGAAACGCTGGCGCATGCCGCCCGAGTAGGTGCCGAGGTTCTGCTTGCGCTTCTCGTAGAGGTTCGTCCGCTGGAGGAGCGTGCTGACGATTTCTTTCCGCTCCTTG
>DASUSL010000213.1:0-8942 GCA_036375135.1 Thermoanaerobaculia bacterium
GATCCTCGAGATCACCGCCCCCGAGTCGCGCCTCGCGCGCGCATTCCTCGGCGTCTACATGGGCCGCTTCGCCCCCGCCGTGATCGGCCTCCGCAGCCGCAACCGCAAAGCCGCGGAGCTCTTCCGCTACTACTGGGAAACGACCCGCGACTGCGTGCGCCCCGAGGTGATCCTCGACGCGCTGCGCGCGGCGGGGTTCGAGGACGTGGAAAGGAACAAGGCGCTGGGGATCTTCAGCGAGTATTCGGGCGCGCGACGCTGAAACGCTGCAGGAAGAGCGCAACATCTTCTTTCGTGACTCGGCCTTCCGCGACCCCGATCACGAGCCCGTACACCTCTTCGCGATCGGCACGCACCTTCAGGCCGTTCAAGCCGAGAAACGCCAGCGCGCAGGCGAGCGCGGTGCGCTTGTTCCCGTCGAGGAACGGATGGTTGCGGCAGATGCCGTAAAGGTATGCCGCGGCCATATCGAACAGGGTCGGATGGAGATACTCGCCACCGAAGGTTGCTTCCGCGTTGCCCATGGCGGACTCGAGCAACCCTGTATCACGCACACCGGTCGAGCCGCCGTATTTGCGAATGCGGTTCTCGTGAATGTGCAGCACATCCTCGAGGGTGAGGAATGTCGGGTCCATCACTCCGCAAGCCGCTTGAAGACGCTGCCGTACTGCTCGTCCATCTCATCGAGCAACTGATCGAGCTTGCGCACCGGCGCCACGGTGATCACACCGTCATTCGCCGACACCTCGATCTCATCGCCGTCGTGGAAACCTGCCTCTTCCAGCACTGCGGGATCGAGCACGAGCGGACCACCGGTGAGTTTCGTCTTCATACCTCTCCAGAATTCGCGGCGCGGCGGGCTTCTTCCAGGCGTTCGATCTGGATGGTGAGGAACTCGCGGAGCGGTTGCTCCTGCTCAGCCGCCAGCGGCGCGAAGGAGATGGCGGAGCGGAAGACGTATTCGGGGCCCGCGTCGTTGCGTCTCACCTGCACGATGGAGCGGAGCACTTCGCAGGGGATGTAGATGCCGCCGTAGCTGGGGAAGATGAGCGTGGCGGCGGTGCCGGGCTTCACCGGCGAGCGATGGACGACGGCGGCGCCGGTGAGACTGAGGTCGATCAGCTCGCCGTTGACGTCGGAGAGCTGTACCGGAATCGATGCCGTCGGGGTGCGTTCGCTGCGGCGGCGGTCTCTCGGTGTGGCCATGAACCGGGACGGATTATCGCAGACGTGAGCCGCGAACGACGATCGCGCCCGCGCCCGGGCATTCGGCGCTGCCGGCCGTGCCGGCTATCCGGGCGTCAGCTCCACGCGCTCGAGGCGGCGCAACTGGAGCCGTTCCGCGGCACTGGCATTCGCCACCGAGATCTCGATGCAGCCGGTCGAGCCGACGATGAGGAACGCGCCCGGAGCGGCGTTGCCGTAGTTCTCCTCGACGCGGTCGATGACGTGCTCGCGCACGCGCAGCGCGAACGGTGCAAAGGGGATGAGTGAGCGCTCGACGTCGGTGATGGCGTTGCCGAAGCGGTCCACCGCCACGATCGTCCCGCGCACCACCTCGCCGTACGACGGACGCTCGTAGCGCAGCCGCGCGTACGACTCGAGCCGCGGGCCGAGCTCGGAGAGCGGCGTGCCGTTGGCGATGGCCGCGGCCACCGGTGCGAAGCGATCGCGCCCGTGGAAGGTGTTGCTTCCGTGCGGCAGGAAGAACGACTCGTTCGTGACCGCGTACGCGATGCCATCGACGAACGTCAGCAGCCCGTTGTCCGGAGCGAGGAAGACGCGTCCCTCGCTCTCCACGGCGATGATGTTGCGCGCCGTGCCCACGCCGGGATCGACGACGCAGACGAAGATCGTATCGGCGGGCCAGTAGCGCACCACCGTCGAGAGGAACCACGCCGCGCCGAGGACGTCGAACGGTGCCAGCTCGTGCGAGAGGTCGTGCAGAGGCGCGTTCGTGCGCGCGGCGAGCACGCCCTTCATCGCCGCGACGTACGGGTCGCGCGTCCCGAAATCGGTGAGCAGGGCGATGGGCCGCATCGGTATCGAGTTTATCCCGCGCGCAGACGCGGGGATCTCGCGGGATAGACTGAAAAGGTGTTCGCGACCGTCCCTCCCCCATCGCAGCGCCTGCTCGTCTTCGCCCGTCTGCCGGAGCTCGGGAAAGTGAAGACGCGCCTCGCCACGGAGCTCGGCGAGCCACGCGCGCTGAACGTCTACGAGTCGATGCTGCGCGAGCTCACCACGAACATCGGCACGTCCGACGAAGAGACGGAGATCGAGTTCCTCTGGCCTCCGACGCCGGCCGCCAACGGCGCCACCCTGCACCAGGCCTTCGGCCATCACGCCAAGGCCATGCAGACCGGCGCCACCCTCGGCGACCGCCTGGCCATGGCCTTCTCCGAGCGCTTCTTTTTCCAGGGCACCGGCAAAATCATCGCCATCGGTGTCGACGATCCGCTGCTGCCGCGCACGCTCATCGACCACGCCTTCGCGCTGCTCGACTCCTGCGAGTACGTGGTCGGGCCGGCGCGGGACGGCGGCTACTACCTCTTCGGCTGCCGGGCCATGTCGTTCGAGCCCGACGTCTTCCGCGGCATCGAGTGGGGAACGCAGACGGTGCTGAGTGAGACGCTGCGCCGCATCTCCGCCACGCAGCGCACCTGCGCGCTGCTGCCGGAGCGCTTCGACATCGACACGGCGGACGACCTGGAGCGATATGCTCGCGCCACGGGCTGGCAGCCATGAAAATCCTGAACGCCGAGCAGATGCGCAACATCGACCGCCGCACCACGGAGCGCTTCGGCGTCCCGTCGATCGTGCTGATGGAGAACGCCGCGAACGCGGTCGTGGAGGCGATCTTCGACCGCTATCCCGACAGCGGCCGCGTGGCGCTCGTCTGCGGCACCGGCGCGAACGGCGGCGACGGCTTCGCGGTGGCGCGCCATCTCGAGAACCGCGGCATCGTGCCGGTGATCGTGCTCGTCGGCGACCGCGCCTCGATCCGCGGCGACGCCCGCATCAACCTCGACGTCTGCCACCGTCTCGGCATCCCGATCTACACCGTCCGCGACTCCGACGACGTCGAGACCGCGCTCGCGCACGCCGCGGATGCGGACCTCATCGTCGACGCCATCTTCGGCACGGGCCTCAATCGTCCGCCGGCCGGCATTCAGGCGGACGTCATCCGCGGACTCGCCGAGCTGCGCATCCCCGTGCTCGCGGTCGACCTGCCGAGCGGCGCGAACGCGTCGTCGCATCAGCCGTTCGAGCCTTGCGTGCAGGCGGAAGTCACGGTGACGTTCGCGGCGCCGAAGCTGTGTCACGTGTTCGAGCCGGCGGTGCTGTATTGCGGCGACGTGATCATCGCGGACATCACCATCCCCGAGATCGCCATCGAGGACGAGGCGGTGATGCTGGCGCTGATCACGCCGAAGGACGTCCAGCCGCTGGTCGCGCCGCGCGCCACCGCGACGCACAAAGGGACGTACGGCCACCTCGGCGTGATCGCCGGCTCGCCGGGACGCAGCGGCGCGGCGGTGCTGTGCGCGCGCGGCGCGCTGCGCACCGGCGCGGGCCTGGTCAGCGTGATGACGGACGCGGAGACCGCGAAGCTCGTGCACGCCGGCTCGATCGAGTCGATGACGTACTCCGGCGGCGAGCTGCAGGAGTTCCTGCAGAACAAGACCGCCGCGCTGATCGGCCCCGGCCTCGCCGACGACGAAGATGCCTACCGCCGCACACGCGCGCTCGTCGACGCCATCGAGCTGCCGCTGGTCATCGACGCGTCCGCGCTCAACGCCTTTGCGAATTCCGCAAACGCGCTGAATCCGCGCGGACTCCCCCGCGTGATCACGCCGCACCCCGGCGAGCTGGCCCGCCTCCTCGGCACGGACACGCAGTCGATCAACGCGGACCGCATCGCCGCCGTGCGCGAGGCCGCGCACCTCGCGAACTGCGTGGTCGTGCTGAAGGGACATCAGACGCTGGTCGCCGAGGCGGACGGGCACGTGTACGTCAACCCGACGGGCAATCCGGGCATGGCCACGGGCGGGATGGGCGACGTGCTGGCGGGGATGATCGCCGCGCTGCTGGCGCGCGATGCCGACCCGCTCGACGCCGCGTGCGCGGGCGTGTATCTGCACGGACGCGCGGGCGATCTGCTGGCCGAGGAGCTGGGAGACACGGGACTGACGGCGATGGAAGTGGCGGACCGCATTCCGCGGGCGATTCAGCGCATCCGCTGATTTTCAGTTTATCCCGAGCAGAGCGAGGGATCTCCGGAGCCCGCGCGAGGACGAAGCCACAGGCGTCGCGAGAGGGCTCCGGAGATCCCTCGCTGCGCTCGGGATAAACTAAAAACGAAACCATGAACTACGTCTGCACCACCGAGGCCGAGACCGAGCGCGCGGGGCGCGAGATCGCGCGGACGCTGAGCGCCGACGCCGTCGTGCATCTCGTCGGCGATCTCGGCGCGGGGAAAACATTTCTCGCGCGGGCGATCTCCGCGGAGCTGGGAGCGAATCCGCTCGACGTCGCGTCGCCGTCGTTCGCGATCGTGCATGAGTACCCGCGGCCCGGCGGCGCGCCGATCATTCACATCGACGGCTATCGCCTTTCGGAGAGCCGGCGCGAGTGGCTCGAGATCGGGATTCCGGAGATGCTCTCCGGCCCCGGCGTGAAGCTGATCGAATGGCCGAAGCGCGCGTTCGAGGAGTTCGAGGACGGGCACATGGAGATCCGCATCACGGTGGCGGAGGATGGCTCGCGCGTGATTGACGTCGAGCAAACTCCAGCTTTTCAGGATTGACGATCGACACCAGCTCGGCGATGCGTCCCGCCTCGAAGGTGAAGGTGAGGATGTTCTCGATGACGCCGTCGCGCCAGCCGACGATGGCCGGCGCGCCGTTGACCTCCTCGATGGTCGCGGTGATGCCGGCCGCGAACTTGGTGACGATGCCGATCCACATCTGCGACACCGCATCGACGCCGTGAATGGGACGCTTCGCGGCGAAGGTCTTGCCGCCGCCGTCGCCGATGGAGACGACGTCCGCCGCGAGCACGTTGCGCAGCGCCGCGACGTCGCCCGTCGCCAGCGCCCCCAGGAACGACTCGATCAGCCTCCGCTGCTCCTCGGCTGGCGGCGCGAAGCGGCGCTTCTCCTCCGCCACGCGTTCCTTCGCGCGATGCAGGATCTGCCGCGACGACGCGGAGGAGATGTCGAGGAGCTCGGCGATCTCGTTGTGATCGTGCTCGAGCACGTCGTGCAGCAGCAGCACGGCGCGCTCCTGCGGCGAGAGCCGCTCCAGTGCGCGCAGCAGCGCCAGCTCGACCTGTTCGTCGCGCGTGGCGCGCGCGTACGGGTCGCCGTCGATGCCGGTCAGCACGGGCTCCGGAAGCCACGGGCCGATGTACTCCTCGCGCTGCTTCTGCGCCGACTTCAGACGATCCAGCGCGAGCCGCGTGAGGATGGTGACGAGGAATGCCTTCACGTCGCGCACGACGTCGCGATCGGTCGCGGCGAAGCGCACGTACGCGTCCTGCACGAGGTCTTCCGCGTCGGCGGCGCTGCCGGTCATGCGGTACGCGATCGTGAAGAGGAGCGCGCGGTAGGCCTCGAATTCTTCGTTCACGCGGCCTCCAGGCGCATGGACATGACGGTGTAGCGGCAGATCAGTTCCTTCACCCACGCGGCGGCGCGGCCGGTGAGGCAGAGCTCTTTCGGCGAGTCGTCGGAATGCACGAACTGAATGATGCCGTCGTTTCGGCCGAGGGAGATGCACTGAATGACGAACCCGAAGCGGAACGGCTTCTTCGTGTGACCGGTGAGGAGGTCGGCGACGTAGGAGCCCATCGGCAGCGCGATCGCGCACGACATGCGCCGGCCGTCGAAATCGGCGGCGTCGCCGATGGCGTAGATGTCGGGGTCGGAGGAGCGAAGGTGGTCGTCGACGATGATCTGGCCGCGGGCGTTCACGTGGAGGCCGGCCTCTCTCGCGATGGGAGACAGCGTGAAGGAGGTGCACCAGATCGTGACGTCGGCCGATGTGGCGCGGGCTTCAGCCCGCCGGTTCTCGACCACGTCCACATCGTGCTCCGCAAGCCACGCACGCAGATGCCGCTGCGCCTTCGCGGACAACCCGCGTCCGATCGTCCCCGCCTCGTACAGCGTGACTTTCATCCCCGGATGCCGCTCCGCGATCTCGGACGCGGTCTCGATGCCGGTCAGGCCGCCGCCGATCACAGCCACGCTGCGCGCGTTGCGCACCGGCTCGAACGCGCCGTTCATGCTGCCGAGGGCGTAGACGAGCTTGTCGTACGGGATGCTGCCGTTGATCAGCTTCCGCTCGCGGTCGATGGACGTGACGCGCATTTTCAGAAAGTGCACGGGGAGGTTGCGGAAGAGACGGGCGTACGGAATGGGGGCGATCTCCTCCCCTGCCGCGACCTGATGCAGGCGGATGCGCTCGACCATCGCGTCGCGCGCGTCGATGAGGGTGACGGGGACACCGCGCTTCGCGATGCGCGCCGCCGCGATGGCGCCGCCGTACCCGCCGCCGAGGATGACGATGCGTTCGTTCTTCATGCTCGTGAAGACGAGTGAGGAACGCGCGGTGTGACAGCGCAGCGCCGGCGTCCCCGCCGGCTGCCGCGCGGGCGTCTCGCCCGCGCTCGCCGCGCGGCGGCGAGGACGCCGCCGCGGCAGCCGCCGGGACGGCGGCGGTCCGCCTCCCGCTCGCATAGAATTCGCCCTCGATGGAGATCACCCCCGACGTCATCCGCTCCCACGGCATCACCGACGACGAGTACCAGCGCATCCTGCAGATCCTCGGGCGCGCGCCGAACTACACCGAGCTCGGGATTTTCTCGGTGATGTGGTCCGAGCACTGCTCGTACAAGTCGTCGCGCGTGCATCTGCGCAAGTTCCCGACGTCGGGACCGCGCGTGGTGCAGGGCCCCGGCGAGAACGCGGGCGTGATCGACATTGGCGACGGCTGGGTGGCGGCGTTCAAGATGGAGTCGCACAACCATCCCTCGTTCATCGAGCCGTATCAGGGCGCGGCGACGGGCGTGGGCGGCATCCTGCGCGACATCTTCACCATGGGCGCGCGACCGATCGCGTCGCTCGACTCGCTGCGCTTCGGCAGCCTCGACGCGCCGCGCATGAAGTATCTCGTCGACGGCGTCGTGCGCGGCATCAGCGGCTACGGCAACTGCATCGGCATCCCCACCGTCGGCGGCGAGACGTCGTTCCATCCGTCGTACAACGGGAACATCCTGGTCAACGTCTTCTCCCTCGGCGTGACGAAGCGCGAGAAGATCTTCAAAGGGACCGCCAGCGGCGTCGGCAACCCGGTGATCTACGTCGGCTCGAAGACGGGCCGCGACGGCATCCATGGCGCGACGATGGCCTCCGCGGAGTTCGACGAGGCCTCGGAAGAGAAGCGTCCGACGGTGCAGGTCGGCGATCCGTTCACGGAGAAGCTCCTGCTCGAGGCCTGTCTGGAGATCATGGACTCCGACGCCATCGTCGGCATCCAGGACATGGGCGCGGCGGGACTGACGTCGTCGTCGTTCGAGATGGCGGGGCGCGCCGGCACGGGCATCCGCCTGCAACTCGACCGCGTGCCGGTGCGCGAGAGCGGGATGACGGCGTACGAGATCATGCTCAGCGAGTCGCAGGAGCGCATGCTCATCGTGGCGAAGCAGGGCCGCGAGCAGGAGGTCGTGCGCACGTTCGAGAAGTGGGACCTGAACGCGGCCGTGGTCGGAGAGGTCACGGACACCGGCTACGTGGGCGTGTACTGGGAAGAGACGGAGATGGCGATGATCCCGGTCGAGCCGGTCTCCACGGAGGCGCCTGTCTACGAGCGCCCGCTGGCGCGCCCGGCGTGGGCGGAGGACATCGCGCCGAAGCTGCAGCGCGAGAGCAACGACGGCAATCAGACCGACACGCTGCTGCAGCTGCTGGCCTCGCCGAATCTCTGCTCGAAGCACTGGATCTACGAGCAGTACGACACGACCGTGCGCACGAACACGATCGCCGGGCCGGAGAAGCGCGACGCCGCGGTGGTGCGCGTGAAGGACATCGGCAAGGCGCTGGCGATGACGTCGGACGTGAACCCGGTCTACTGCTACCTCGATCCGTACGAAGGCGGGAAGCAGGCCGTGGCCGAGGCGGCGCGCAACCTGGCGGTGTCGGGAGCGCGGCCGGTGGCGATCACGGACTGCCTCAACTTCGGCTCGCCGGAGCGGCCGGAGATCATGTGGCAGTTCGCGGAGTGCATCCGCGGCATCAGCGACGCGTGCCGCGCGCTGGAGACGCCGGTCGTCTCCGGCAACGTCTCGTTCTACAACGAGACCGAGGGGAAAGCCGTGTATCCGACGCCGACCGTGGGCATGGTCGGGATCATGGAGAGCGATCGCGACGGCTGCGGGATGAGCTTCCCCGAGGCGGGACTCGAGGTGCTGCTCGTGGGCGAGACGCGCGACGAGCTGGGTGGGAGCGAGTGGCAGCAGATGTTCGCGCCGGACGCTCTGGCGTTGCCGCCGCGCGTCGATCTCGACACCGAAAAACGGCTGGTCGAGTTTCTGCTCCAGGCACATGACGAGAAGCTGCTGCGCGCCGCGCACGATGTGTCGAACGGCGGACTGGCAGTGGCGCTGGCGGAGATGTCGATGCCGGACATCGGTTGCCACGTGGATCTCGAAGTCATCCCGGACAACATCGACATGCTGGGCGCGCTGTACTCGGAGTCGCAGGCGCGCGCGGTGATGGCCACGTCGAATGCGGAGCGCCTGATCGAACTGGCGCAGGCGGGCAACCTTCCGATCCGGCGCCTCGGCCACACCGCGCACGGCGTGTTCCTCATCGAGAACAACGGCGTGCCGCTGGTGCGCATCGCGCCGCAGGAGCTGCATCGCGTGTGGCGCGGGGCGTT
>DASUSL010000214.1:0-2565 GCA_036375135.1 Thermoanaerobaculia bacterium
CACCCGCGTGGCGGCGGGACGCCGCCACAGGCAGCCGGCGCGGACGCCGGCGGTCCCCCTGACCGCGGTCCACCTGACCGGGGTGGCGGTGGGAGGCCGGCGCTCCTACCAGATCTTCGGGAACTTGCGCGGGTTCGCCTCGCGCATCAGCTCGTACACGCCGGCGAAGATGGTCTCGCGGTTGGGCTTGGACCAGTAGTCGCCGTCGGAGCCGTAGGCGGGACGGTGGTCCTTCGCGGCGATGGTGCGCGGCTCGGAGTCGAGCCACTCGTACGCGCGGTCGCGCTCGAGGACCTGCTGGAGCATGAACGCGCTCGCGCCGCCGGGGACGTCTTCGTCGACGAAGACGACGCGGCTGGTCTTCTTCACCGACTCCGCGATCACGCCGCGCACGTCGAACGGCAGCAGCGTCTGCACGTCGATGACCTCGCACTCGATGCCGCTCTTCGCCAGCAGCTCCGCCGCTTCCTGCACGATGCGCAGCGTGGCGCCGTACGACACCACCGTCACGTCTTTCCCCTGCTGCAGCACCTCGGGCACGCCAAGCGGCACGGTCATCTCGGCGAGGTTCGACGGCAGTTTTTCCTTCAGGCGATAGCCGTTCAGCACCTCGATGACGATGGCCGGGTCCTCGCCGCGCAGCAGCGTGTTGTACAGCCCCGCGGCCTGAGTCATGTTGCGCGGAACGCAGACGTGCATGCCGCGCACGAGATTGATGATGCCGCCCATCGGCGAGCCGGAGTGCCAGATGCCTTCGAGGCGATGCCCGCGCGTGCGCACGATCACCGGCGCGGCCTGTCCGCCGGCGGTGCGCCAGCGCACGGTGGCCAGATCGTCGGACATGATCTGCAGCGCGTACAGGAGGTAGTCGAGATACTGGATCTCGGCGATCGGACGGAGTCCGCGCATGGCCGCGCCGATGGCCTGCCCGAGGATCGTGCATTCGCGGATGCCGGTATCGGTGACGCGGCAGACGCCGTAGCGCTCCTGCAGGCCGACGCACCCCTGGTTGACGTCGCCGAGCTTGCCGACGTCCTCGCCGAAGATGAGCAGGCGCGGGTCGCGCTGCAGCGCGGCGTCGAGCGTCTTGTTGATGATCTCGGAGCCGTTGAGTGACTGTGCGTCGTCCGCGTATTGCGGGCGTACTTCCTCGACGTCGATGCCGCTCAGGAGATGCGCGCCGTAGCGCTCATCGCCTTCCGTCATCTTCGCGCGCAGCCATGCGGCCGCCTCTTCGTCGCGCTTCTCGATCACGGCGGAGGCGACGGCGATGACGGCGTCGCGGCGGTACGGCGCACGCGCTTTCTCGAGCTCGCTCTTCACGCCGAGACGCTCGAGGATGGCCAGCGCTTCCTTCACCTCGGCGTCGATGGGCGCGCGGTAGGCGTCCCACGCGCGGCGCTGCGCGTCCTGCACGAGCTGCAGGTCTTCCTTCTCCATCGCGGAGAGCTCGGCTTCGGTGCTGATGCCCTGCGCGATGATCCATTCGCGCATCTTGCGGTTCGCGTCGAACTCGGTCTCGAACTGCATGCGCTCCGCGGACTTGTAGCGCTCGTGGCTGCCCGACGTGGAGTGGCCGAGCGGCTGTGTGACCTCGGTGACGTGGATGATGGCCGGCACGTGCTCGTGCCGCACGATCGTGGCCGCGGCGATGTAGGTCTCGCACAGCGACGGATAGTCCCACGCCTTGACGCTGTAGATGTCGAAGCCCTGTTTCGACTTCGCCTCGCGCTGGAAGCCTTTCAGCAGCTCGCCGACGTTGCCCTTGGTGACCTGATGCTCGTTGGGGACGGAGATGCCGTAGCCGTCGTCCCAGATGGAGACGATCATCGGGATGCCGAGGACGCCCGCCGCGTTCAGCGACTCCCAGAACATCCCCTCGGCACAACTGGCGTTGCCGATGGTGCCCCAGGCGATCTCGTCGCCGTGGCGCGTGAACTTCTCCGCGCCGGCCAGGCCGAGGTCGCGGTAGAGACGCGAGGCCCAGGCCAGGCCGACGAGGCGCGGCATCTGCGAGCCGGTCGGCGAGATGTCGCCGGAGACGTTGTACGCATCCACCTGATCGATCCAGTTGCCATCGGCGTCGAGGTAGCGCGACGCAAAGTGCGCGTTCATCGAGCGGCCGCCGGAGAAGGGATCGTGGGCGACGTCGGCATGGGCGTAGAGCTGGGCGAAGTACTGCTCGAGTGTCGTCGCGCCGAGGGCCAGCATGAAGGTCTGGTCGCGGTAGTAGCCGGAGCGCCAGTCGCCTTTGCGGAAGGCGCGCGCCCAGGCCAGCTGCGCGACTTCCTTGCCGTCGCCGAAGATGCCGAACTTGGCTTTCCCGTTGTGCACTTCGCGACGACCGATGATGCTCGCGTGACGGCTGCGAACGGCGATGCGGTAGTCCTCGACGATGCTCTCGCGGGTGAACTGCGTCCGGGTCAGGGCTTCGGGTGTCGACACGAGGCGCATGCTAACAAAAAACAGCGGACCGCCGGCGTCCCGCCGGCTGCCGCGGCGGCGTCCTCGCCGCCGCGCTCCGGGCCGCAGGCGGGACGCCTGCGGGGCAGCCGGCGAGGACGC
>DASUSL010000215.1:0-15618 GCA_036375135.1 Thermoanaerobaculia bacterium
GACCGTGTGGCCCTCGGGGCTGACGCAGCCCATCGTCTCGATGATCAACTTCGAAGCGACGGATCCCGCCCTCGCGAACGGCATCATCGTCGGTCTGTCGTCGAACACGCAGGACCTGTCGGTCTACAACAGCTCCGGCAACGTCCACGTGATCGTCGACGTCACGGGGTATTTCCAGTAATCACGTCGACGACGATCCGCCGCGCCGCCAGCTCGTCCATGAACGGATCCGGCGGAATGCAGCGCTCCTGCGGGAGCGCGCCTTTCGCCGTGGTCTGTCCGCGCGCCATCATCAGCGCGACGATGGACGCGGGGAACGCGGTGGTGCGCATCATCGCCGACAGCCCCGTCTCCGGATCGTGGCGGTCGATGATGTCGTAGCGCAGCCGTTTGCCGCCGCCGGTGAGCTCGACGCGGACCAGGACCGCGTCGGGCTCGTCGTGCGGCAGGTTCTTCACCAGCAGCTCGCCGAGGACGCGGCGCGGCTTCACCTGCGCGCCGTCGACGCCGATCGCCTCGGAGCTGCAGAGGCCGAGGTCGATCATGGCCTTGAACTTCGCGCAGTGGCCGGGGTAGCGGATGGTCTTGTAGTCGAGATCGCGCACCCTGCCCAGGAACGTCTCCACGAGCGTCGACGTCCCGCCTGAGGTCTGGAACGCCTCCATCTTCCCGAACGGCTCCGGGAACGTGAGCGACTCGAGCTCGGTCATCGAATCGACGGTGGCGATCTTCCCGTCGCGGATGATGCGCGCCGGCTCGATGTACTCGTTGATCAGTCCTTCGACGGAGAAGACGAGCTGGTAGTCGAGCGGCGGCTTCGGCGTCTGCGGCAGCCCGCCGACGCGGATGTGGATCTCGTCGATGGTCTCGAACTGCTGCGCCGCGTGCGCGACCAGCACCGCCACCATCCCCGGCGCGAGGCCGCAGTCGGGGATGATGTTGATTCCCGCCTTCACCGCCTCGCCGTGCATGGCCAGCTCGGCGTCGACGACGTCGTTGTTCCCGCCGAGGTCGCAGAAGTTCGTGCCCGCCTCGATGGCCGCGCGCGCGAGCCGCTCGTTGAGCCAGTAGTTCACGCAACTGATCGCGGAGGCGTGTCCGCGCATGAGCGCGACGACGGCCGCGTGATCGTTGCAGTCGATCTGCGCGGCGGTGGCCTTGTCATGGCGCGCGGCGATCGCCTCCGCTTTGGAGACGTCGTAGTCGGCGACGGTGACGCCGGTGACGTCGGGTTGAGAGACGAGATCGTGGACCGCGCCGAGGCCCATGCGGCCGGCGCCCAGTACGAGCATTCGCATAGCGGGCGGGATTATAGATACCGCTCGATCGAGGCCACGAACGTCTTCACGTCGATCGGCTTGGAGATGTAGCCGTCGCATCCCGCCTCGAGGAAGCGGTCGCGGTCGCCGCGCATGGCGTGCGCGGTCAGCGCCAGGATCGGAATGCGCGCGGTGCGCGCGTCCTCTTTCATGGCCCGCACGACCGAGAGGCCGTCCATGCCGGGCAGGTGGATGTCCATGAGGATCAGGTCGGGCGCGCCGCCGTTCGATTCGCGCGTCAGCGCCAGCGCCTCTTCGCCGCTCGTGGCCTTGACGATGTCGTAGCCACCTTCCTCCAGGAGGAACTCGACGAGCTGCATGTTCATGTCGTTGTCTTCAACGACCAGAATCTTGCGTCTGTCCATGGGGGAATGACCGCGACAAGTGTACCCCCACGCGAAGTGAGTGGAGCGCCGGCGTCCTCGCCGGCTGGCCCGGGAGCGTCCTCGGTCCGCCTCGGCGCTGTGGCGCGGGCTTCAAGCCCGCGAGCGGGAAGGGGCGGGCTGAAGCCCGCCCCACATGGCCGCCGGCGGCGTTTCGCTACCCTTGTCCGGGGGGCATCGTCTGCGGTGGCTGCTGCTGCGGCGGCGGCTGGCCCGGCAGCCCCGGCACCTTCGGGAAGAACTGCTCGTCGAGATCCACCGTCGCGGCCTTCTGCAGGCGGCCGATCTCGCGCTGGGCGATCTCCTGCTGCACCTGCTGCATCAGCATCGGGCGCAGGTCCTCGAGCGACGGCTCGGCCACGTTGAACACGTGCACGCCGAACTGCGTCTTGACCGGCTCGCTCACCTGTCCCGGCTTCAGCTTCGACACCACGGAGGCGATCTCCGGCGGCAACTGGTCCGGACGCATCGGGCCGAGGGAGCCGCCGTTGGCGGCGCTCTGGGCGTCGTCCGACTCCGCGCGCGCGATCTGCGCAAAGTCCGCACCGCCGCGGATGCGCGACACCACTCCCGCCGCCTTCTGCATCGCCTGCGCCTCGGACGGCGGCTGCGCGCCCTGCGCCTTCGGCGGCATCATGCCGCCCTGATACGCGAAGACGATGTGCCGCAGCGAGAGCGCGTTCTTCTTCTCCCGCTCGTACAGCGCGCCGATCTCCTTCTCCGCGCTCTGCTCCACGATCTTCTGCAGCGCGCGCTGCGCGACGACCTGCGTGCGCAGCAGGTCCATCTGCGCCGTCACCTCCGCATCCTCGGTGATGCCGAGGCGGCGCGCTTCCTGTTCCAGCGCCTTCATGCGCACCAGCTCATCCGCGAGCTGGCGCTTGCCGGCCGGGCCGGCGAAGACGGCGCGCTGCTGTTCCGGGATCGCGGCGAGGAAGGCCATGAACTCCGCTTCCGTGATCGCCTCGCCGTTCACGCGCATGACCACTTTCCCCGGCTTCGACGCTTTTGCAGCAGATGCAACACCCGCTTTCGCCGCCGTGTACGGCGAGGAAGGAGTGAGCGGCAGGTCGGGCCGCATTTTCGAGAGTCCGAACGCCAGCGCCACGACGGCAACAACGGCGACGGCGGCAACACCAAGATCTTTTTTCACGAGGTCCTTTCGGGCAGCGGGGACGCTGCCAAAAGCGCGTTGACGCTCTACAGTTCCGTGAGTATGCTCCGCGCTTGTGAAGTCTTTCACGAACTCGTCCGTGAGGCTTCCGATTGCCCCGCAGCCGGCCCGCGCTTCCGGGCGCTCAATCTGCATCGATCAAGCACCTTATGGCTAAAGTTACCATCGACGGAAACGAAGTCGAAGTCCAGGATGGCATCAATGTGATCGAAGCCGCGAAAGCGGCCGACGTTCACGTGCCCCACTTCTGCTATCACCCCTCCCTCAGCATCGTCGGCCAGTGCCGCATGTGCCTGGTCGAAGTGGAGGGGATGCCGAAGCTGCAGGCCGGATGCGCCACGCCGGTCAAGGACGGGATGAAGATCCACGTCTGGAACGACAAGGTGGACAAGGCTCGCAAAGGGCAGATGGAGTTCCTGCTCATCAACCATCCGCTGGACTGTCCGATCTGCGACAAGGCCGGCGAGTGCCCGCTGCAGGACTACTCCTTCAACTACGGCTCCGTCTCCTCGCGCTACGGCGAGTTCAAACGCACCTATCCCGGCATGGATCGCACGGCCATCGGCCCGCACGTGATCCAGAACATGAACCGCTGCATCCACTGCACGCGCTGCATCCGCTTCACCGCGGAAGTCACCGGCACGCACGAGCTGGCGTTCTTCAAGCGCGGCGCGTCGACCGAGGTCGGCGTCTTCCCCGGCACGCCGCTGGACAACTGGATGAGTGCGTGCGTCACCGACATCTGCCCCACCGGCGCGCTCACGCCGCGCGAGTTCCGCTTCGAGTCGCGCGTCTGGAACCTCAACTCCACCGAGTCGGTCTGCAACGGCTGCGACGTCGGCTGCAACATGTTCATCGGCCATCGCAACGGGCAGGTCTTCCGCTACCGCCCGCGCGTGAACCCCGAGGTCAACGACCACTGGCTGTGCGACTACGGCCGCTTCTCGTACGAGCAGTACGAGACCGACCGCGTGGTCGTGCCGAAGGTGCGCAACGAGGACGACTACCAGGGCATCGTCACCTGGGAGGAAGCGCTCGAGGCGATCGAGAACAACATCCGGGGCAAACAGATCGCCGTCATCGCCTCCGCGCACATGACCAACGAAGAGGCGTGGATGGCGAAGGAGCTGTTCGGACGCCTGAACGCTTCCATGAGCCTCATGGTCGACCCGATCGGTCCGATCAAGATGAAGTCGCGCAGCGAGTGGCTCCTCGGCGAGCAGGGCGCGCCGAACTATCGCGGCGTGAGCAGTGTCATCCTGAGCCGCACAGACGGCGAAGGATCCCCTGCATCAGGCGCGGACCGCTCGTTTCAGCAGGAGGTCCTTCGCCGCGCTACGCCGGCTCAGGATGACAGTCTTCTCACCGCCGACTACTCCAACACCGACGTCCTCTACGTCTGCGACGCGCGCTTCAGCGACCGCGCCTCCGATCCGGCGGTCGTCGCCAACCTGCGCAAGGCGAAGTTCCTCATCGTGCATTCGTGGGATGCCACGCATCCGCTGGCCGAGGTTGCGGACGTGCTGATCCCGGGCGCCATTCATCCCGAGAAGGAAGGGACGTACACCAACGTGCAGGGCACGGTGCAGCGCATCCATCAGGCCTTCACGCCGAAGGGACAGGCCGAGGGAGATCTCGAGGCGCTGCGGCGCATCGGCGCGCGGCTCTTCCCGGGTGACGCCGTCTTCAGCAGCGCCGGCGCGCTCGACATCTTCGAGAATCTGCGAGTCGAGGTCGGAGCGTAAATGGCCTTCGATGTCACCGACGTCCTGCTGTCGATCCTGAAGATCGCCATCATTCTCGGGATCTGGCTCAACATCACCCCGATCATGGTCTGGGTCGAGCGCCGCGGCAGCGCGCTCATTCAGGACCGGCCCGGCCCGAACCGTGTGGGGCCGTTCGGACTTCTGCAGTCGTTCGCCGACGCGCTGAAGTTCATCATGAAGGAGGACATCGTCCCGGCGCAGGCGCACAAGTGGCTGTACACGCTGGCGCCGACGTTCGGACTCCTCCCCGCCCTGACCACCATCGCCGTCGTGCCGTGGGGCCGCGGCTTCACCATCCCGGAGATGAGCGTCTTCGGCCGCCGCATCTTCGAAGGGGGCCGCTGGTTCGAGCCGGTCGTCGCCGACGTGAGCGCCGGCATCCTGGTCGTCTTCGCGCTGGCGTCGCTGAGCGTCTACGGCATCACCATCGCCGGCTGGGCCTCGGCCAACAAGTACTCGATGTTCGGCGCCATCCGCGCCTCGGCGCAGATGATCTCGTACGAGCTCTCGCTGTCACTGGCCGCAGTGAGCGTCCTGATCGCGGCCGGCTCGCTCAAGCTGACCGACGTCGTCGCGCACCAGACCGGCTACTTCGTGCTCTTCGACTTCCTGAAGATCCCGGCGTGGAACGTCTTCTCGCCGGCCATGTGGATCAGCTTCATCGTCTTCGTCGTCTCCGGCTTCGCCGAGACCAACCGCCTGCCGTTCGACTTCGCGGAAGCGGAGGCGGAGCTGGTGGCCGGCTACCACACCGAGTATTCGTCGATGAAGTTCGCCCTCTTCTTCATGGCCGAGTACATGGCCATGGGGACGATGGCCGCGCTCATCACCACGCTCTACCTCGGCGGCTGGGACATCCCCTGGTACACCGAGCCGGCCACGTTCGGCGGCTTCCTGCTGTCGTTCCTCTCCTTCATGGCGAAGTGGGCCTTCCTCATGTTCTTCTTCGTCTGGATCCGCTGGACGATCCCACGCCTGAAGTACGACATCCTCATGCGCATCGGCTGGAAGTTCTTCCTGCCGCTGGCCATCCTGAACATCGTGATCGTGGCGGCGTTCGTCGCGGCGAGGTGGCTGTGATGTGGGCTTCCCGCTTTATCCCGAGCGCAGCAAGGGATCTCGGCTCTCGCGCCGAGGCCCCGGAGACTCCCCGCCTTCGGCTCGGAGTGAACTTCGAGAGGTGGCTGTGAGCGCCGACGTCCTGATCTTCTTCTTCTTCGCCGCCATCGCCGTCGTCTTCGCGCTGGTGGTCGTGCTGCACCGCAACGCGGTGGTCGGCGCGCTCTCGCTCGTGGCGTCGTTCTTCGCCCTGGCGGTGATGTACGTCCTGCTCGAGGCGCCGTTCCTGGCCGCGCTGCAGGTGATCGTCTACGCCGGCGCGATCATGGTGCTGTTCCTGTTCGTGATCATGCTGCTCAACCTGCAGCACGTGGCCGAGCCGCCGACGCGTCCCATCCAGCAGTTCCTCGGCTACACGAGCTGCGCGGCGTTCGGCATCGGCCTGGTCTACTACATCCTCAAGTACGCGGTGCTCGGGCCGCCGGCGGCGCAGTTCCGCGCCACGGCGCGCGACATCGGCATGCGCATGTTCGAGGCGTACGTCTTCCCGTTCGAGATGGTGTCGATCCTCCTGCTGGCGGCCATCGTCGGCGCGCTGCTGCTCAGCGGCCGCGCGGCCTCGGGCGCCCGGGCCAAGATCGGCGACGAGGTGGGCAAGTGATTCCGACGCACTGGTTCCTCATCCTCAGCGCCATCCTCTTCACCATCGGCGTCGTCGGCGTGCTGACGCGTAAGAACGGCATCACCATCTTCATGTCCATCGAGCTGATGGTGAACGCGGTGAACCTGACCTTCCTGGCGTATGCGCGCCAGCTCGGCGACACCCACGGACTGATCTTCGTCTTCTTCATCATGGCCATCGCCGCGGCGGAGGCCGCCATCGGCCTGGCCATCTTCATTTCGCTGTTCCACCACCGGGACACCATCGATGTGGATGAAGCCAACCTGATGCATTGGTAAAGCTTTAGGAGGAAAGAGGAAGGAGAAAAGAGGAAAGATCATGGCGACCCGCCTTCCTCTTTCCTCTTTCCTCTTTCCTCCGTGCCGCTCAGCGGCACAAAGGTAGCAATTGTTCAGGCAGGAGCCTGAACATGGATAAAACCGAAAAGCTCATTGACTGGGAAGAGAACGAACGCAAAGACAGCAACCGGAACGGTCTGAGCGATGACATCGAGCCGCCGAACGTCGACATCTCGGCCAGCTCCGCCAAGCTCAACCACCGGCTGCAGAACGACTCTCTCGCCGATCCGACCATCACTGCCGGCGACCTCGACGCGCAGTGGGAAGGAGCGCAGTTCAGCGGCGACGAGTCGGCCGTATCGAGCATGCCCACCCCGGGCCAGAGCCAGGTGGACGACATCGGGGCGGCCATGGGTGTCACGTACCAGGACAACGAGGAGTTGAAGTTCGGCGACAAAGAGCGCAGCCGCGACAAGAAGCGGTGGGAGCTCGATCCTGCGTCCTCGGACGACTATCAGGATCGGATACGAGACGAAGATCGATAGCACCCGCGGGGAGTTTTCCTCGCGGTAGCGAGGAGAACGATGCGTGCTGAGTGCTGAGTGCTGAGTGCTGAGAACCACCCGGCCCCCCAAGGGCGGGCGGGACTCAGCACTCAACACTCAGCACTCAGCACTCACCCCCCGTCATGTTGAACAACCTCTGGCTCATCCCCATCATCCCCTTCGTGGGCTTCCTGCTGAACGGGCTGTTCGGCAAGCGCGCGGGGAAAGGCTTCGTCACGGCCGTGGCCCTGGCCGGCTCCCTCGGCGCGGCGGTGGCCGGCACGCTGGCCGTCCTCGCCTACAACGCCCGCTACCCGCACGGCGAACGCCACCTCAACGTCGTCTACGAGTGGTTCAACAGCGGCGGCATCGGCGCCGACATCGCCTTCCAGCTCGATCCCCTCTCCATCGTCATGCTCATGGTCGTGACGTGGATCGGCTTCCTGATCCACCTCTACTCCGTCGGCTACATGCATCACGAAGAGGGCTACTGGCGCTACTTCGCCTACCTCAACCTCTTCCTCGCGGCCATGCTGATCCTGATCCTCGGGAGCAGCTACCTCTTCATGTTCGTCGGGTGGGAAGGCGTCGGCCTCTGCTCGTATCTCCTGATCGGCTTCTACTACGACACCAGCCACGCGCCGGCCGCGGGCAAGAAGGCGTTCATCGTCAACCGCATCGGCGACTTCGGCTTCCTCGTGGCCATGTTCCTCATGTTCGCGTACATCGGGAGCGTCGACTTCGCGAAAGTGCAGCAGGTGGCCCTCGGCGGCGGCATCGCCTCCGGCGTCATCACCGCCATCTGCCTGCTGCTCTTCCTCGGCGCCACCGGCAAGTCCGCGCAGATCCCGCTCTACGTCTGGCTGCCCGACGCCATGGCCGGCCCCACGCCCGTCTCCGCGCTCATCCACGCCGCGACGATGGTCACCGCGGGCGTCTACATGATCGCCCGCTCGAACGTGCTCTATCGCCTCTCGCCCACCTCGATGATGGTCGTGGCCCTCATCGGCGGCCTGACCGCCCTGTTCGCCGCGACCATCGGCCTGCGCCAGTTCGACATCAAGAAAGTCCTGGCCTACTCGACCGTCTCGCAGCTCGGCTTCATGTTCATCGGCGTCGGCGTCGGCGCGTTCAGCGCCGGTGTGTTCCACCTCGTCACGCACGCCTTCTTCAAGGCCTGCCTCTTCCTCGGCTCCGGCTCGGTCATCCACGCCATGAGCGGCGAGCAGGACGTCCGCAACATGGGCGGCCTGAAGTCGAAGATCCCGATCACCTTCTGGACCTTCCTCATCGCCACCATCGCCATCGCCGGCTTCCCGCCGCTCTCCGGCTTCTTCTCCAAGGACGAGATCCTCGCCTCCGCCTGGTCGACGCCGTACTTTCCCGGCGCCGGCAAGTTCATCTACATCCTCGGCACGGTGGCGGCGTTCTGCACGTCGTTCTACATGTACCGCCTCGTGTACCTCACCTTCTACGGCAAGTTCCGCGGCACGCACGAGCAGGAGCATCACCTGCACGAGTCGCCGGCCACGATGACCATCCCGCTCATCGTGCTGGCCGCGCTCTCGGTCTTCGGCGGCCTGCTCGGACTGCCGCACGTGATCGGCCACAACTTCCTCGCCGAGTGGCTGCATCCGGTGATCCCCGAGATCCCCGGCCTGCACGAGATCCACATCGACTCCTCGGTGGAATGGCTGGTCATGGGGCTCTCCACCCTGATCGCCCTGGCCGGCTGGTTCTTCGCCATGCGCCTCTATCGCGAGCGCGGCAACGCCGCGGACGTCGCCTTCGAACAGCGCTCGCCGGCCCTGGCCCGCGCCATCGAGAACAAGTGGTACGTCGACGAGTTGTACGGCGCGGTCATCGTCCGCCCGCTGGCCGGACTCTCGCGCTTCTTCTGGAAGGGGATCGACGCCCTCATCGACGGCATCGCCGCCATGCTCGGCTACGTCGTGCGCGGCTTCGGCGAGATCATGCGCTTCTTCCAGACCGGCAACGTTCGCAATTACGCGCTGATGTTCTTTCTGGGCGTGTTGGTGTTCATCGTGTTTTTCGTATGAGAGTGATCAAAGTGCTGAGTGCTGAGTGCTGGGTGCTGAGCGCCTCCACCCACCGGGCGGGCGTGTCTCAGCACTCAGCACTCAGCACCCAGCACTCTTCCGAGGTCGAAACCGAATGCCAATCCTGAGCGTCTTCCTCTGGCTGCCGATCGCGGGCGCGATCCTGCTGGCCTTTTTCCCGAAAGCCGCCGTCGGCGCGATCAAGGCCTTCGGCCTGTTCGTCTCGCTGGCGACCTTCATCGTCTCGCTGGGCATCCTCCGCGGCTGGGAGGACGGGCAGGCCGGCTTCCAGTTCGTCGAGTCCGCGGCCTGGATTCCCGACTGGGGCATCCGCTACTCCCTCGGCGTCGACGGCATCTCGCTCTGGCTCGTCCTGCTGACCACGTTCCTCACGCCGATCATCTTCCTCTCCGCCTGGAACTCGATCCACAAGCATCCGAAAGAGTACGTGATGGCCTTCCTGGTCATGGAGACGGCCATGATCGGCGCCTTCCTGGCCACGGACCTCCTCCTCTTCTACATCTTCTTCGAGCTGATGCTGCTGCCGATGTACCTCGTCATCGGCGTCTGGGGCGGCGCGAACCGCATCTACGCGGCCATCAAGTTCTTCCTCTTCACCATCGCCGGCTCGCTGCTGATGCTGCTGGCGATCATCTACCTCGTCTTCCAGAACTACCACCAGACGGGCTTGCCGACGTTCGAAGTCACGCAGCTCTACGGCACGCAGCTCACCGCCAACGCGCAGCTCCTCCTCTTCTTCGCCTTCACGCTCGCCTTCGCCATCAAGGTGCCGCTCTTCCCGCTGCACACGTGGCTTCCCGACGCGCACGTCGAGGCGCCGACCGGCGGCTCGATCATCCTCGCCGGCGTGATGCTGAAGATGGGGACGTACGGCTTCCTCCGCTTCGTCCTGCCGTTCTTTCCCGAGGCCTCGGCGAGGTGGGCGAATCTGCTGATCACGCTGTCGGTGATCGGCATCATCTACGGCGCGCTCGTGGCGTGGGTGCAGCCGGACATGAAGAAGCTCGTCGCCTACTCCTCCGTCTCCCACCTCGGCTTCTGCGTCCTCGGCATCTTCGCCATGACCCAGACCGCCATCGAAGGATCGATCCTGCAGATGGTCAACCACGGACTGTCGACGGGCGCGCTCTTCCTGCTCGTCGGCGTCGTCTACGAGCGGCGCCACACGCGCCTCCTCGCCGACTACGGCGGCATCGGACGGACCATGCCCGTCTACACCGTCTTCTTCGTCATCGCCGTGCTGTCGTCGGTCGGACTGCCCGGCCTGAACGGCTTCGTCGGTGAGTTCCTCATCCTGGCCGGCACGTTCCGCACGCATCCCGTCGCCGCGGTGATCGCCGCCAGCGGCGTGATCCTCGCCGCCATCTACCTCCTCTGGCTCGTGCAGAGAGTCTTCTTCGGACCGATCACGAACGAGGAGAACCGTCACATCCCGGACATCGCCTGGAACGAAGTCGCGGCCATGGTGCCGCTGGTCGTCTTCATGGTCTGGATCGGCGTCCACCCGAATACGTTCCTCGAGAAGATGGAGCCGAGCGTGAAGCATCTGATGACCGCCGTGAACGGCGGCAACGGCGATGAAGGACTGCGCATCGCGCAAAGTGGAGGACAGGCAATCCTGCCTGTCCAGCCGTGCGACGAAGCGAAGGACAGGCAGGATTGCCTGTCCTCCACCGAGGTGCAGCGATGAACCTGCAGCCCCTCCTCGGTGACGACTACCTGCTGGCCATCCTCCCCGAGCTGATCCTCTGCGGCGGCGGCATGCTGCTGATCCTCTTCGACGCCTTCGCGCCGCGCGCGAAAGGCGCGCTGGGGCCGCTCGCACTGATCATCTTCCTCGCCGCCGCCTGGTCGGAAAACGTCTTCCGCGAGGCCGCCTGGTTCTTCGGCGGCACGTACGAGATCAGCCCGATCACGAAGCTCTTCGACCTGACCTTCCTCCTCGCGGGCATGCTCGCGCTCCTCTTCGCGCGCGACTATCTCGAGCGTGAGGGCATCGAAGGCGGCGAGTTCTACGCCCTCATCGCCTGGGGCACCGTGGGGATGATGATGATGGCCAAGGGGCTCGACCTCCTGATCGTCATCCTCGGCCTGGAGATCCTCTCCATCTGCATCTTCGTGCTGCTCGGCTATCACCGGCGGCTGTCGGTATCGAACGAGGCCAGCCTCAAATACTTCCTGATGGGCGCCTTCGCCACGGGATTCATCCTGTACGGCGCGGCGCTCTTCTACGGCGCCACGGGCTCGACCAACATCGCCGCCATGGGCCGCTGGTTCGCGACGAACGAGGCCACGCCGCTGCTCACCGTCGCCTTCGTGCTGATGATGTCGGGCTTCGGCTTCAAGCTCGCGCTCGCGCCGTTCCACCCGTGGGCGCCGGACGTCTACCAGGGCGCGCCGACTCCCGTCGCCGGCTGGCTCTCCGTCGCGCCGAAAGCGGCCACGCTCATCGCGCTGGTGCGCCTCTTCGACGCCATGGAGCCGGTGCTGCCGCGCGTGAACTGGATGGACATGGTGGCCGCGCTGGCCGTCCTCTCCATGATCGTCGGCAACGCCGTGGCCATCGTGCAGCGCGACCTCAAGCGCATGCTCGCCTACTCCGGCATCGCCCACGTCGGCTACATGACCATCGCCATGCTCACCGTGCGCGACGACAGCGTGGCCGCGGTCTCGGTCTACGCCATCACGTACGCCTTCATGAACATCGGCGCCTTCGGCGTCGTATCACTGCTCATGAAGAACCAGAACGACCCGCAGACGCTGGACGACATCGCCGGCATGGGCTTCCGCCGCAAGTTCTACGGCTTCGCCCTGGCGCTGTGCATGTTCTCGCTGTCGGGTCTTCCTCCGACGGCGGGCTTCATCTCGAAGTTCTACATCTTCAAGACGGCCATCGAGTCGGGACATACGACCGTGGCCGTGATCGGCATCCTCACCAGCATCGTCTCGGTCTACTACTACCTGCGCGTCGTCTACTACCTGTACATGAAGGAGCCGGCCGAAGGGTTTGCGGTGACGCCGGTGGGTGGAGTGTTCGCGGCGGGTGCGCTGATGATCGCCATGGTGGGGATTCTCGCGATCGGGATTTACCCGACGCCGCTTTTCCGGGCCGCGGGGAATGCCGCGCGGGTGCTGCTGCAGCAATGACGCGCGATGAATCGATCCGCCAACAGTGACCGGGATGGGATTTCGGAGCTGACCACCGGCAGATTGTCGGTGTATCTGCGCTGCCTCAATTTTCTGGAGTCCCAAGGACAGAAGACCGTCAGCTCGCACGAGCTGGCGGACCGCTTCCACCTCAACTCCGCGCAGATCCGCAAGGACCTGGCCTGCTTCGGCGAGTTCGGCACGCGCGGCGTCGGCTACGACGTCAAGCGCCTCAAGCGCCAGCTCGTGGAGACGCTCGGCATCGACCGCACGCGCAACGTGGTCATCGTCGGCGCGGGCAACCTCGGCATGGCCCTCGCCGACTACCACGGCTTCAACGCGAACGGCTTCCACATCGTGGCCATCTTCGACGCCGACCCGAACAAGGACGGACGCCGCTCCCGCGAAGGGATCCCCGTGCACGCCTGGGAGCGCCTCGGCGAGATCGTCCGCCGCAACCGCGTCGAGATCGGCATCATCGCCGTCCCCGCCGATGGGGCGCAGCAGGTGTACGACGCGCTGGCCGACGTCGGCATCCACGCCATCCTCAACTTCGCCCCCATCCAGCTCCGCCTCCGCGACGGCGTGAAGGTCAAGAGCGTCGACCTGCGCATCAACCTCGAGTCGCTGTCGTTCCATCTGAAGAACGTCGAAGACGGCGTGATCGAGTAGCGATGAAGCGCACCGTGCGACGGATCCTGCGGCGACTGGGCTACGACATCCTGAAGCTGCCGCCCATCCCACCCCTCGTCCCGGGACCGGAGCCACCCGCGGTCCTTCCGGTCTGGCCGCTCCCTCGCCGGCGCGAATGGAGCGACGAGCGCATTCGCGCCGAGTTCGCGCGCCACCCCTTCTGGCACTACGCGTACGAGCTCGAGGGCGGCCTCTCCTTTCGCACGGCGCACCACAATCCCGGCCTGAACACGGACGACCCCGAGCGCCCGCTGCAGCGCTTCCGCCACTTCATGCCCTACGTCGTGCAGGCGCTCGGCGGAAGCCTGCAGGGCAAGCGCATCCTCGACATCGCCTGCAACTCGGGCTTCTGGTCGTTGCAGTGCGCGCTGCTGGGCGCGGAGGTGGTCGGCTTCGACGCGCGCCCGGAGCTCATCGACGAGGCCAACCTGCTGAAGTCGATCGTGGGCCTGGATCGCGTCGAGTTCCGGGTGCTCGACTTCTGGCAGATGACTCCCGAGGCCCTCGGCGGCACGTTCGACCTCGTGCTCAACCTCGGATTTCTCTACCATGTCCCGCGGCCGCTCGAGGCGCTCGAGCGCACCCGCGCCATGACGCGCCGCCACATCCTGCTCGACACGGCCCTGCATCCCTCTGACGAGTACGCGCTGTACCTGCAGTGGGAAACGCCGACCGACATCCGCATGGCGGCCGAGGAAGGGATGGTGGCCTTCCCGACGAAGCCGGCGGTGGAGATTATGCTCCGGCATCTCCGCTTTCGCCGCTGGCTGGAGGTGCCGGTACGCTCCGCGGACCTGCCGCTCGACTACCGCACGGGCAAGCGTGCGTCGTGGCTGATCGAGGTCTGAGCAAACACACTCACTCCGCCAACACACGAGGGAGCGACGGAGGGCCTCCGGTCGTTCCCTTGTGCGTTGGCGGAATCCGTGGGCTCTGCTCAGCGCAGCGGCGGCTGGAACAGCTCGATCGGGTTCCCGGACGGATCGTCGAGCAGGATCTGCTTCCCGCCGTTGCCTTCGACGATCTCGCTGCGAAACACCAGGCCGGCCTTGCGCAGCTCGTCCACGCGCTGCGCGAGATCCTCGACCTCGATCTGGAAGCGATTCCAGCCCCCCGGCTCGGGACGCCGCCCGTCCGCCGCCGCCTGCCCCGCGCCTCCCGCCCCCGGCTGATTCAGATAGAGCTGCAGCGCACCGCGCGCGAGAATCGCGAAGGCCGGCACCGGATGCGCCCGGACTTCGAAGCCGAGATGCGTCGTGTAGAAGTGGATGGCCTGCTCGACGTCGTGCACGATGTAGCGGACGTTCACGCTCATCGCACGATCATAGTCTCCACCGCGATGAAACGCCGGATCGCCGCGTTCGTTGCCCCGGGCAACTGGTCGTGACGGTGGAGGACAGGCAGGATTGCCTGTCCTCCACTGAAAGCTGTTGTTGTGCGCGCTCGTCGTCGGAGCGGCGCTGCGACTCATCGCTGGACGACCCGCAGCACGGCCACGAAGTGCAGCACCGCCCCGATGATCGTGCAGAGGTGAAACAGCTCGTGGTAGCCGAAGACGCGAGGGAACGGGTCGGGACGGCGCACCGCGTAGACGATCGCACCCACGGTGTACGCGATGCCGCCGATGAGCAGCAGCCAGACCCCGACGCCCAGGAGACGGCGCACCTCGGCAAAGTACGGAACGATGGTCCAGCCTAAAGCCACCGCCACGATTGCCACGAGCGGCTTCGGCGCATTCACCCAGAAGAGCGACATGGCCACGCCCAGCGCCGCTCCCACCCAGATGACGATCAGCACGCGCAGGCCGTCGTCGTCCGTCAGTCCGAGGAGCGCGACGGGCGTGTACGTGCCGGCGATGAGCAGGAAGATCGAGGAATGGTCGGCCCGGCGCATGAGCGCGCGCGCCCGCGTCGTCGTCCACTCCACGCGGTGATAGATGCTGCTGACGGCGAACTGCACCACCAGGCTGGCCGCGAAAATCGCCGCCGCAACGGCCGCCTCGAACGTGCGCGCGGTGGCCACCAGCACCGATCCCGCGCCGAACGCGAACCACGCCGCTTCCTGATGCAGCACGCCGCGGAGGAGCGGCTTGGTCCTGGTCGTCATCCCGGACGTAACTTAGCGCAGCCACGTCGGCATCACCAAGCCGATCGCGCGGAGGAAAAGACTACGTGCGCAACTTCGCACCCGGAGTCGGCGACCTCACGCGTGAAGTCCGCGACTCCACGCGTGAAGTGCACGACTTCACGCGTGAAGTGCACGACTTCACGCGTGAAGTGCACGACTTCACGCGTGAAGTGCACGACTTCACGCGTGAAGTGCGCGACTTCACGCTTGAAGTCCACGACTTCACGCTTGAAGTGCGCGACTTCACGCGGTGTGGTTCAGCAGCCACACCGTGGGGTGGCGCACCCCGCGCGTGGCATCGACGTTCACACGTTTGGCGCAAATCGACCAGCGCGTGGGGCTCCGTTTTTCAAAGTTGGCATTC
>DASUSL010000216.1:0-6607 GCA_036375135.1 Thermoanaerobaculia bacterium
CTCGTGCGCGTCAGCTTGACGACGGTGACGTAGTGCAGCAGCCCCGAGGCGGCGCTCTTGAGGACGACGATCGCGGGGAGCAGCGTCTTCTGGTGGCGATGCAGCTCGTCGAAGTCGATGGTGCGCACCGCCGCCGCAAACCCGAGCTGCTCGAGCGCGCGCCGCAATCCCGCCACCGAGCTGCCGGCCCGGTCGTTGCGGCAGATCCGCCGCACGGTCTCGTTGCGCAACTCGACGCCGTAATGCCGCGCGATGGCGCGGATGTTGGCCGGGCCGCAGTCGCTGCTCGTTTGTTGAAGGACTACCGGAAATCGCATCGTCGTCGTGTGATCGAGGGATGAGGGATGAGGTATGAGGTATGAGGGATGAGGTATGAGGGATGAGGTATGAGTGGCGAGGTGTCTACTCATGCCTCATGCCTCATGCCTCATGCCTCATGCCTCATGCCTCATGCCTCATGCCTCATGCCTCATGCCTCATGCCTCATGCCTCATGCCTCCGGATGAGGTATGAGGAATGAGTGTCGAGGCTTCTACTCATGCCTCATTCCTCATCCCTCATACCTCCGTGTGACGGAGACAACTCGCAGTTACGCTTACGTCAGCATGCGGAACAGATCGGCCCTTCTTCGCCGCAGGCCAGCGTCGTCACTTCGGGACACGGGCGCGGGAGCGGGGGGAGGCAGCCGCCGTCGGAGGCGAGGAGCTGCTCGACCTGTTCGTCGTTGAGTGTCAGCAGTTCGGTCTTGTTCATGGGTTACCTCAGCAGGCGGAACAGATGGGGCCTTCTTCGCCGCAGGCCAGCGTGGTGATCTCGGGGCAGCCACCGCCGCCGCCGCCATGGCCGGGGTTGTGATGCGCGGCCACGATCTGTTCGACCTGTTCGTCCGTGAGAGTCAGCAGTTCATTCTTGTTCATGGGTCTCCCTTGTTGTTGCCGCTAAGGAAGCGGCGGTTCGCATACCGGTTCTTCGGGTGGCCAGGCGAGGGTCATGGTGCAGCGCGGCAGACATTCGCCTGGGTCGTTTGCCGCGATGATCGTCTCGACTTGCTCGTCGTTGAGCTCGAGCAATTGCTGTTTGTCCATCGTGTGTGTTCTCCAGCGAGGAGCCTCCGTCACACCGCGATGGTTATTTGCAATCCAGACGCCTATACGCGTCTTACTCCTGGATGGGCGTAAGGACGTGCGTCATGACGTCCAGACGTGCTCGCCGCACGCCCAGCAACTGCTGTTGTTTTTCGTCGAGCTCGATCTCGATCGACGACCCCTGCGGCACGAGTCCGCGCACGGCCATGCGCAGCGCGTCGAGTCCCGGCTCGACGTCGAACAGCTCTTCCGCGCTCACCGCCTCGGTGGCCACCACCGCCGCCAGCGGCAGCCGCACGGGCTCACTCATCGGCAGCTCGACTTTCTCCGCGCGCGCGACGAGCAGATCCGCGAGGCGCTCGGAAATTTTGATCCCCAGCGCTTTCTGCAGCTCGAGAAAACTGCCGGCGGAGTTCACTTCGAGAAACACGAACTCCCCGTCCGGCGTGAGCCGCAGATCCATGGAGCCGCAGACGAGGCGATGCCGCGCGAAGACCGCGCTCGTCTTTTCCCGGACATCGGGCGGCAGCTCGATGGCGTGCATGCGATTCATGAAGTCGGGATCGCGGCGGTAATCGAGCTCGCCCGTGACGATGCGCGCCGCGGCGATGACTTCGCCGTCGATGACGTAGACGCGGATGTCCTCGCCGGCGATGTACTCCTGCACGGCGATCGGGCAGTCGATGGCGGCGAAGGCGCGCACGACGCTGGCGTCGATCTTCCGCGCCAGCATCCCTCCCGCGGGCGGCTTGATGATCCACTCCCCCTCGGCCGCCGCCGCGAGCGCATCCGCCGGCGAGTTGGTGATGAAGGTCTTCGGCACGCGCCAGCCGCACGCCTCCGCCGCCTCCCCCTGCTTGTGCTTCATCCGCTCCCCTGCTGACAGAGGATTCGCGAGAAAGCAGCCGCGCTTCTCGAAGAAGTCGAAGAAGGCGTGAAAGAACGCGGCGCTGTTCTGCATGCGCGCGGTCTCGATCATCCAGCCCACCGGATCGACCGCCTCGGCGCGGCGATGGATGAGATCGAACAGCGGCACGTACGTCTGCCGCACGAAGAACGCCGCCACGTGATCGAGCGACTGATGCGCGTAAAAGTAACGCCCGTCGCGCCACGCATACCTCCCCCACGGCATGGGAGTGAGCACGAGCGGCGTGGCGCCGCGCTGCTCGAGCGCGGCGGCGAGCTTGGCGATGTGTCCGTCGAGAGGGAAACCGCAGAGGCCGATGGTCGGTGCCGTCATGCCGGAGGTAATTGGCAAGGTGCGTTCCGGCTGGCGCGGCTCCGCAACTTATTTGCTATGCTGTAATCACATATGAAGCTCTTTTGCGCCGCTCTGCTCCTCATCGCTGCCGTGCCGGGACTCGGCCAGTTCCCCCAGTTTCCGCCGGGCACGACGCAGTTCTTCGACGCTCGCGTCAACGATGCGATCCCGGCGGCAGGAGGGGGCGTCTGGGCCGCGGCCTTCGAAGGGATCGCGCGCTACACGGCCGCGGGGAAGGGAACGGTCCTCACGACGCCCGGCGGCACGCCGCGACGGCTCGCCGCCGCCACGGACGGGACGATCTGGTTTGCGACCAGCACGTTGATCGGGCGGATCTCGACCAGCGGCGCGGTGCTCGAGCAGTACGCCGTCGCGGCGGTGCGCGACATCGCCGTCGCGACGGACGGAGCGCTGTGGTATCTGCGCCCCGACGACCGCATCGTGCGCCTCGCCGGCGGCGTGCCGGCCGTCTTCGATGCGGGGGTGCAGGGATGGAGCCTCGCCGCCGCGCCGGGCGGCGAGATGTGGGTGCTCGGCACCGGCTTCGGCACCGGAACCGACTTCCTTCATCGTCTGTCCCCCACGGGCGCAGTCACGGTACTGCCGCTCGGCTACGACGTGCTCTTCGGCACCCTGCAGTCGCTGAGCGACGGCACGTTGTTCATCGGAACGGGCATCCGCGAAGGGGTGCTGCGGCTGCGGCCCGGCTCTTCGACGCCGGAGGAGATCGTCGCGACCGGGAGCTTGTACTTCCACGTGGATCCGGCGGGCAACCTCTGGACGAACCGCTATTCGCAACTGACGTTCATCGGCGCCGGCGGCACCCCGCGATTCACGATCACGCTGCCGCGCGACCCGCGCGACTGCGCGAACATCCCGGTCTACTCCTACGTGCCTCTCGCCGTCGACGCGGACGGAGGGCTCTGGCTGGACATCATCAACAGCGCTGCTTACATCCCGCTGCCGCCGCCGTGCGAAGAGCCGGAGCCTCCGCCGATGCCCGACTTCATCCGCATCCACGCGGCGGCTCTCGTCTCCGCGAATTCCGCCGCCAGCATTCCGGCGCTCTCCCCGGCCATGATCGCCGCGCTGCTGGCCTGCCTCGGTCTCGCGGCGATCTTCCAGTTGCGGCGCTGAGGGCTGCGGCGAGCCTCACCAGCCGCCGCCGCCACCTCCGCCCGAGCGGCTGCTGCTGCTGGAGCTGCTGCTGCTCGAGCTGCTGCTGCTCCACGACGAGCTGGAACCGGAACTGCCGGAGCTCGACCAGCTCCAGCCGCTGCCGCTCGATCCGCTCGAGCTCGCGGACGGCGCCGGCCGCGGCGCGACGGCCGCGGCGAACGTCTGGATCGACGACCAGCTCCCCGTCGCACCCGCGCCGCCGAAGCTGCCGCCGCCGGCCTCGAAGGTCTGCCGTTCGCCGCCGCCACCACCGCGACTTGCACGGGCAACGGGCCGGTGGTCCTGGCGATCGCCATTCGCCGGCACGTGCCTCACCGGCACCGCGACCGCCCAGCGATCGTCGGGCACGAGTCCGAACGCGAGCATGTACGGGATCCAGCGTGCGTCGACCTCGGGGTCGCCGTTCACGATGCGCTGCCGGAGGAACTCGCGGGCCGCGCGGAAATTGCGCAGGTTGCGCAGCTCGAATTCCGACTCCCGCCACGACGCAAAGCGCAGCGCGAGCCAGAGCAGCAGCGCGGCGGCGATGAGACTGGCGGTCAGTCATCCGAGGGAGTCGTTGACGTACGTGTGCAGCACGGCGGCGCCCAGCAGAGGGAGTGGAAGGATCCGGGACAGCGTGCGGCCGGGGAACGTGTTGCGGTACGCGGCGACCAGCCCCAGCGTCACCAGGAACGCGATGGCCACGATGGGAAGAAAGAGGAGCGTGGCGACGAAGGCGAGCAGGCCGAACGCCCATGAAGTCGCGGGAGCGTCTCCGACGAGCTTGCGCGCGGCGGCCTGCAGCGCCGAGGCGATGCTCTGCTCGGGGCGGAACCCGACCTCCCGATAGTGCGCGCGCAGCGTCGCGGGATCGATCTCGTTTCCTTTGACGAACAGCGCGTCGACGAATCCGCGCTCGTAGTCCGACAGACTCTTGCGCGGAACGAGCAACCGCAGCTTCGGCGCGCCGGCGACGTTCTCGATCTTCCCCTCGGCGGTCATGATGGCGATCAGCGCCGCCACTTCACCCGGCCCGGTCGCGCCGTCCCACGCCGCGCCGACGACTTCCGCGCGATGGACGAGCAGGTGCTCTTCGAGCCAGGCCGGCGTCACGTCCGGCGGCGGCTCGTGACGCCCGACCGCTTCCTCGCGAGCGAGGAAGCGGAGCATCAACAGCGTCGCGGCGATGACGAACGCTCCGAGCGCGGCCAGCTTCACCCACATCGACAGGGGCGGCGGTGGCGGCGGCAGATCAGGCGGCGGAACGCGGCGCGGAGTCGTGACCACGCCCGGTGCCGGAGTCATCTCCGGCGGCACGAGCGGCGCGACGTACTCCGGCGCTCCCTCGCCCGCCCACTTCAGTTGCAGCTTCAGGATCGCGCTCTCGCCCGGCGGCAGGTTCGCGCGCTCGAACGCGGGCACGAAGTCGGCCGGCGCCTGCCATCCGGAATCGAGCTCCAGCTTCGCGGAGAACGACTCGATCGGTCCGGGACGGTCGACGAAGGCGAAGTCGTGATCGAGGACGTAGTTCTCTCCGTCGCGCTGGACGACGTTGCGCAGCGCGTAGTGGATGACGTAGATGCGCTCCGCGTTGCGGAACGGCGGATCGGACGACTCTCGCGCGCGCCAGCGCAGCGTCTCGCCGTCGAAGCGGTACTGATGCATGCCGATGCCGCTGCCGATCGCCTCGGCCATCGGATGGGTCTCGCCGTTGTCGTCGACGCGGCTCATGCCGAAGAGGCGCAACTGCTGCCCGGGCTCGATGCGGAAGATCCGCTCGCCGCCGTTCCAGTTGCCGTCGAAGCGCATGCGGTGGCGCTCGGAGACCGCGAGCGTGCCGTCGTTGGCGAGCTTCGCCGTGACGTCGAGCGCCTTCCACGAGAGCGTCCGCTCCTGCGCATGCAGCAGCGACGCGGCGCCGAGCGCCAGGAGCACGAGAACGGTTCGCATGAAGGCAGTGTAGTCTGGCGAGCACATGCCCCGCGCGAAGCACGTCGTTCTGATCAGCGTCGACGGGTTGCAGCCCGCGCACTATCTCGACGACCGCTGGCCCGCGCCGGCGATGCAGCAGCTCTATCGCGAGGGGGCGCATGCGGTCGCGGTGCGCAGCGTCTTTCCGGCGCTCACCTATCCCGGCCACACCACGCTCGTCACCGGCGCGCTGCCGGCGCGGCATGGGATCGTGCACAACAAACACTTCGAGCTCGTGGCCGATCCGCCGTGGGTGAAGGACGCGAGCCTGATCCGCGTGCCGGCGTTGTGGGATGCGGTCCGCGCGCGCGGCGGCACGACCGGCGCGATCCTCTGGCCGGTCACCGCGGGCGCGGACATCGACTGGAACCTCCCCGACATCTGGCCCGGCGGCGACGGCGACCTGATCGCCGCGTTGCGCGGCAACGATCGACCGCGCGGCTTCCTCGAAGAGCTGGAGCGCGAGGCCACGGGACGACTCTCGCCGGAGAACTTCAACAACCGCTGGCTCTCGCACGACCTGCGCGTGGCGCTGCTCGCGGAGTACCTCCTCGAGCGCTACCGCCCCACGCTGCTGCTCGTGCACACGCAGACGTCGAATCAGGTGCCGCAGGAGCCCGACTGGCGCAACCCGCGGCGCGCGCGCTCGGTGGCCGCGTCGGACCAGATCGTGAGCATCGTCATGGAAGTGATCGAGCGCACGAAGACGTGGGACGACACCGCGGTCCTCGTCACGGGCGATCACGGCAACACGGAAGTGCACACGCAGATCCGCCCGAATCTCTGGCTGATCGACGCGGGCCTGCGCGGCAAGCGCCTCGAAGACGGCGGCTGCCGCGCCACCTTCCACGCGCTCGGCGGCTCCGCCTTCCTGCGCGCGGAAAGCGACGCCGAGGCCGCCGACGTGCGCCGCGTGCTCGACGCGCTCCCCTCCGCGATGCGCGCGCTGTTCCGCATCGTGGAGCGCGAGGAGCTCGACCTTCTCGGCGCCGATCCCGACGCGCCGTTCGCCCTGGCCGCCGCGCCGGGCTACGTCATCGACGATCGCGCCGAGGGTCCGGTGCTGCAGCCGAACCCCGGCATGAGCCACGGCCACCATCCCGACCTCCCCGACATGAACACCGGCTTC